>JAXEUE010000035.1:0-21988 GCA_034115005.1 Blautia sp. | reverse complement strand
GGAGGATAAGTTTATGGCAATTGAATATTTAGGTTTAAGTGAAATAAACGGCCCTCTGGTGGTCCTGGAAGGTGTAAAAAATGCCTCCTATGAAGAGATCGTAGAATTTCATATGGATGACGGGACACGAAAAATCGGCCGAATCATTGAAATTTACGAGGACAAAGCTGTGATTCAGGTTTTTGAGGGAACCGACAATATGTCCCTTGGCAATACTCATACACGTCTTACCGGACATCCTATGGAAATCGGTCTGTCCCCGGAAATCCTTGGCCGTACATTCAACGGAATCGGTCAGCCCATTGACGGGCTTGGAGAAATCACTCCGGAGGTCAGCCTGAACATTAACGGGCTTCCTCTTAATCCTGTAACCCGTGAATATCCCCGTAACTATATCAACACGGGTATTTCCGCCATTGACGGGCTGACCACTCTGATTCGCGGACAGAAACTTCCTATTTTTTCAGGAAACGGACTTCCTCATGATAAGCTGGCTGCACAGATCGTTCAGCAGGCTTCCCTGGGAAGTGATTCCGATGAGAAATTTGCCATTGTTTTTGCAGCAATGGGCGTAAAATATGATGTAGCCGAATTCTTCCGCCGCACCTTTGAAGAAAGTGGTGCTGCAGACCATGTAGTAATGTTTTTGAACCTTGCAAACGATCCGGTGGTAGAACGTCTTCTCACCCCGAAGATAGCCCTGACTGCCGCAGAATACCTTGCTTTTGAAAAAGGAATGCATATTCTGGTCATCCTTACGGATATTACTTCTTTCTGCGAAGCCATGCGTGAGGTTTCTTCCTCCAAAGGCGAGATTCCTTCCAGAAAAGGATACCCAGGATACCTGTACAGTGAACTTGCCACTTTATATGAACGTGCAGGCATTGTCAAGGGAAAACCTGGTTCCGTAACCCAGATTCCTATTCTGACTATGCCAAATGACGATATTACCCATCCAATTCCTGACCTTACTGGATATATTACAGAAGGGCAGATTGTTCTGGACCGCCAGCTTCATGGGCAGGCAATCTATCCGCCCATCAACGTACTTCCTTCCCTTTCCCGTCTGATGAAGGATGGAATCGGTGAAGGCTACACCAGGGCAGATCACCAGGACGTTGCCAATCAGCTTTTCTCCTGCTATGCCAAGGTTGGAGATGCGAGAGCATTGGCCTCCGTTATCGGCGAGGATGAACTTTCCCCTCTTGATAAACGATACCTTGTCTTTGGAAAAGCCTTTGAACAGGAATTTGTAGGGCAGTCAGAAACAGAAAACCGGAGCATTACGGAGACACTTGATAAGGGCTGGGAACTTCTGGGCCTTCTGCCAAGAGAAGAACTTGACAGAATTGATACTAAGATTCTTGATCAGTATTATCACGAAACTGTGCGCTGAAATGTGAGGTGACTTTATGGATCCTAATACTTTTCCTACCAAGGGAAACCTGATACTTGCAAAAAGTTCTCTTGCACTTTCCAGACAGGGATACGAACTGATGGATAAGAAACGTAACATTCTGATCCGCGAAATGATGGAACTGATCGACCAGGCCAAGGATATACAGACACAGATTGATGTGACTTTCAGAACGGCTTATACCGCCCTTCAGAAGGCAAATATGGAGATTGGGATCGCATTTGTACAGCAGATTGCCTATACAGTGCCCATAGAAAATTCCATCCGAATCAAGACCCGGAGTGTTATGGGGACAGAGATTCCTCTTGTAGAATATGACAAAAGCAGTAATACTCCTACTTATGCATACTACAGCACAAAAATGTCCCTGGATGAGGCCAAGGCTGCGTTTGAAAAAGTAAAGGAACTGTCTATTCGCCTGTCCATGGTAGAGAATTCAGCCATCCGGCTTGCCGCAAATATCAAAAAAACCCAGAAGCGTGCCAATGCGCTGAAGAATATAACCATCCCAAGATATGAAACTCTGACAAAAGATATACAGAATGCTCTGGAGGAAAAAGAGCGTGAGGAATTTACACGTCTGAAGGTTATCAAGCGAATGAAACAAAATAAATAAGTTTTTTATATAAAGGAAGCTGCTGCATTACAGATAGTGATTCATCTGTTTTGCATCAGCTTCCTTTATTTTCTGAAAAAATAAAAGTCAATAGTTTTTATTCATTTTTTCCCTGATTATGTCGAATTATCACTTTAGACAAAACATTTGTTTTTTAATCCACACATCTGAAATGTGGATAATGTGGATAACTTTGTGCATAACTTAAATTTAAAGGCTTTCAGAGCAATTGTCCATGTGGAAAATATGTGTATGATTTTTCGCCAATTCTAATTATCTCGACATATTTTGTGCAAAATGTAAAAACTTCGAGATTTTTCCCCCAAAATAACAATTTTACCCGAAATAACATTTCTCACAGCTTCAGTCTTTTGTCCTTTCTTTTACTCAATTTTCATTCATAATGGTATATAATATTTACATTTCCAATAAGATAGTAAAAACAGCCCACGAGGTTTGTATGCGTATTCTGAAAAGATTTCTTTCCCTGTGCCTTGTACTTCTTCTGGGCATAGGTATCGGCTATGTGGCAAATCATGTCCTGTCTGAAAACGGTCGTTTTGAAAAATTCACACAGGAAATTTTCCAGTCAGAAGTATGCAGCAGTTCACTAACACTTCACTACACCCTGGCTGACCCGGCTAAACAGGGAATAAAAAAACCACCTGTTTCTCTTGGATCCATAGAAACAGATCCTGAAAAGCTAAGCCGCATCTGCCGGAATTATGAGACTAAGCTTAAGGATTTTTCCTATTCAAAACTATCCAGAGAAAACCAGATCACTTTAGATACTCTTCTCCTTTATTTCCACACACGCGGATCCCTTGGCAACAATTATCTGCTTGAAGAAATACTGGGACCAAGCCTGGGAATTCAGGCACAGCTTCCTGTACTTCTGGCTGAGTATTCTTTTTATTCAGATGAGGATATTTCCGATTATCTGAAACTTCTCTCTTCCATAAAGCCATATTTCCAGAGCATCCTGGATTTTGAACAGAAAAAATCTCAGTCAGGTTATTTTATGAGTGATACCACTCTGGACAGGATTCTGTCTCAATGCAGTGCATTTATAAAGGATCCTGACTCCAACTATATGCAGGAAATTTTTGAACAGAAGCTGAAAAGCTATGGAAAATTAAGTAAGGAAGAACAGAAAAAGCTATGTACATATCACAGAAAACTGATCCGGGAGCAGGTCATTCCCGCGTATGAAGAACTTATGAATGGTCTGGAAAAACTGCGGGGAACAGGAAAAAGCAGCCGGGGACTGACATATTTTCCCGGAGGGCGCATCTATTATCTTTATCTTCTGAAGAATGAGATTGGAACTTATGTTCCTGTAAATCAGATTGAAAAAAGACTTACCACACAGTTGATGACAGACTGTCAGGAAATCAGCCGGCTGCTGCAGAAAAATCCTGCCCTTATTTCTTCTCTTACTTCCTGTTCCGAGGGAATTGATCTTACGGCTGAACAGATGCTGCAGAAACTTCCTGCTCTTATGAAAAAGGATTTTCCTGCTCTAAAAAATGTATCCTATGAAATACGGTATGTACATAATTCAATGAAGAAATTTTTGAGCCCGGCCTTTTATCTCACTCCTCCAGCTGACACTGGAAATCCTAATATAATTTATCTTAACACCTCAGAAAATACAAACAGCCTGGAACTTTTTGGTACACTTGCCCATGAAGGTTTTCCCGGCCATCTGTATCAGACTGTATCTTTTGCCCGGACCAATCCATCCAATATACGATATCTTGTAAGCTCGGGCGGGTATGTAGAGGGATGGGCCACCTATGTGGAATCCTATGCCTATGGGTATGCCGCTTCCCTTATGAAAAACAAGGATGCCAAAGATGCTGCCCGTCTGGCATGGCTGAACCGAAGTGCAAATTTGTGCATTTACTCACTCATAGACATCGGTATCCACTACAGAGGCTGGAACCAGTCACATACTGCTGCTTTTCTGAAAGCCTTTGGTATAACAGATCCTTCTGCTGCCGGCCAGATATACCAGTATATTGTGGAAACACCCTCAAATTATCTGAAATACTACTGGGGATATCTGAATTTCCTGGATTTAAAAACATCCTGCCAGAAAAAGATTGGGGATTCCTTCGATCTGAAGGAATTTCACCGTCAGATTATGGAAACAGGGCCTGTACAGTTTCCTGTACTGAAAAAATATATGGGGCTGGATTTTTCACAAAAAGAGGGAGCTGCAAAAAAGCAGCTCCCTCTCATATCATACACTGATCTTCTATCCCTGGTAACTTCTGAAAAATTTCTGAAGCTTGACAAGTGCTTTTGTCAATACTTCTGTTTCCTCTGCATTTAAATCCCTCAAAACCGCCAACACCATTTTCTCGTGAAAATCTTTATGATGATAATATGCCTTCTCCCCTTTTTCTGAGAGTGATATAAGCACCACCCTCCGATCCTTCTGGCTGCGAACCCGGTGCACATAGCCTTTCTTTACAAGATTATTCATAGCAATCGTAAGTGTACCCACTGTCACTCCCAGAACTCTGGCCACAGAAGACATATTCTTCTGTTCCCGGATTCCCACAGCATCTATAATATGCATATCATTCACAGAAATATCCTTATATTCAGGAGTAATCAGTGCTCTCTCTTCCAGATCCAGGATTTCATTAAACAGATTTACCAGCACATCATTAATTGCTTCATAATGGTTCATCCGGTTTTCCTCTCATTTCATATTTATACGCTATATTATACACTAAATTAATTTGCTATTCAAAATACATTTTACATTTAACTCTTATTTGCCTAAATATTTTTCAAGCACTTTTGGACGAATGATGTCCCATGAACGTTTTTTAACCGTTTCCAGGCCACCCTGATATAATGTATCCCGCAATTTTGCATCGTTTTTCAGCCGAAATATATTATTTATTGCCTGTTCAATATCTCCTCTCGCATATAAAAGACAATTTTTTTCGCCTTCAAGATATTCCTGATTTCCATCATTAAGTACTGCAACTACAAATCCACCGGAAGCCATCATTTCCAAAGGAGGATAAGAAAAACTCTCCAGAAGGCTGGTTTTTAACAGAATATCGCATTCTGCATATACATCTGGGGTCTGCTCATATGGAATCTGATGCAGAAAGCGGTCCACCCGATACCAGTCTTTTGGTGTTCCATTATATGACATATACCAGATTTCAAACTCTTCCGGATCCAGTCTTTCAACTACCGCGAAACTCTCATCCACATTTTTGTGCTTTGCGTTACAGTCTCCCTCAATAAGGATACGTATTTTCCCGGACATTTTACGCCTATGAGCATGATATTGATCTGGAAAAATACCATTAGGAATATACTCTGCATCTACATGATACTGATCTTTCAGCCATTTCACACACCACTTGGAAATTGTCAGATAAAATATCCTGTCATTTTTTCCATATGTTGCAGCTGCCGGAATTCTATATGGACTTCCCGGAGGATAAAACTCTACTTCATAATTC
The DNA here is from genome assembly GCA_034115005.1 of Blautia sp. GTDB lineage: Bacteria > Bacillota > Clostridia > Lachnospirales > Lachnospiraceae > Blautia_A. Next base: position 16,455 of record JAXEUE010000035.1, on the reverse strand, counting down.
TGCACCAGATAAATCTTTTTTCTTATCTTTGCAGAATGATCCAGGAAATCCACCGTGTTCCACATGGTTGCTACTGCTAAATCAAGCTGCCCCTGCATTTTCTCCTGATCCGCAGACAGGACAGGAAAAACACAGGCTTTGTCCTTATACCATTCATCCTCCCCATCCAGGAGAAACAGACTGATCTGAGCTCCCTCCTCATACAGCATCTCAGCATGGGTCAATGCCACCCGTATTCCTCCACTGATGGAAAGTGCAGGAAGAATAAAACCACAGCATCTGGTCATGTGCTCCTTTACCCATTCACACAGATTTGTACTGTTCATTAACGTAACGCATTCTCGCCTACATCTTTGATATGCATTATCTGCTATCTCAGCACGTTTTACAGGATGTTCTACCAGATCACACAGCCTTTCAAACCATTCCTGCTGACTGCCGCATAGAATTCCATCTATACCATCCCGGATTTTCTCCTGAAAAGCTCCCAAACGGCTGGCTACTGTTACAACCTGTACAAGTGCAGCCTCTGTCCATTTGTTCTCCGACTTTGCTCTGTTAAAAATAGTATCATTGAGAGGAGCCAAATTAATATCAACAGAAGCAATCCACTCGGGCAGCTTCCGATAATCCATAAATTCCACTCTGTGAATCCTGTCTCCAAATTCCTCCAGCTCAGACGGCATGTCCATAATTCCCATAATCAGCATATTTACTGTTTCATATTTTTTCATTATGCAGGACAACACAGGTAAAATAAGTTCAAAATCATCCAGATGTGTAGAGCTTCCACTGAAATAACCCAGAACGATTCTTGAAGATGTCCTTTTTTTCTCTGCAAGAGCTTTCTCCGAAAGTCCAAGCATCTCATCTGACGCACAATTTCTGTTAATCAAGACTTCAGGTACATACTTTTTAAGTTCCTCCGCAAGAGCTTTTGTAGTAGTAATGGCTGCATCACAAAGAGACAACATTTTTCCCATCCTGCGGACATTTTCATCATAGGCATTCCTTTCCAGCTCATTCATTGACGAAAGCCAGGGAATCTGGTCTGTATATACAGTATCTATCACAAGATCATCCACATCATACCACACCGGCTTATGAAGCAGCTTGGCTTTCTGTACAAACCCACTCAGTTTGTCTGTCAGAGGACACCGGAAAATAATAAATGCACTGTAACAGCGCACCATAGAAATGGATATTTCTTCAAAATATACGCTGTCACATGTATATCCTCCAGCCTGGAGCTGCTCCATCTGATGCAGTACACGATACCGATGCGGATGAGGGAGATTCTCATTACAGCCGCTAATAAACAGAATATCCCGGTAAACCCGGGATTTCTGTTGCTGAAACTCTCTTTCTTTTCCTGCACGTTTCAGATACCTTATAGCTTTATCCGGCAATGATGCAATACCTTCTTCTGTCACTGCCTTTTTTATTTTTTCAGTCAGTGTGTACATCTGCCCTGATTTTCTCATCCTCTTCTATTCCTTTCAGAATATACTGACATACCTTTTTCGCTTCTTCCATCCACGATGTTTTTCTGGCAAATTCCAGACCTTTTTTGCGAATCTGTGCCAGTTCATCAGGATGTCTGAAATAATACTCCATAGTATCTGCAATTTTCATAGGATCATATTCAACAAGAATAGCATTTTCATCATTGATCAGCCAGGTACTGTTTGCGCCTTTAGAGCAGACTGCCACAGAGTTACAGGCCATAACCTCCAGAGGAACCAGTGAAAGATTTGTATTTGAAATAACAAGACACATATCACACATAGAATATGCATCTGCAAGTACTTCCGGAGTAACTGTTCCAAGATTCTGATGCTGAAACGGAATTTCATATCCGCTCACATCCCATCCTGCAAAAATCACTTCGATATCCGGCATTCTCCTGCAAAGTTCATTAATTGCAAGAATTCCAAGTTCAAAATCTCTTCTCGGAGTAACAGGACGTGCATAGAAAAAGACTCTTCGTTTCTTATCTTTCTTTTCTTTTGCCTGATATATTTTATCATCATAGGAAAACGAAAAGCTGTCTGCTTTCATTCCATACTGATTTCTCATCAGATCTCTGAGCCAGTCTCCGGCTGTAATACCACGAAATCCCATCCTGTAAGTATTTTCTGCAAATTCATATTCAGAACCATGTGCATAGAAATATGGTTCAAAATCCTGCACAAAATAAAATTTAGAAATTGTATTATTAAATTTACGAACAAAATACGCAGTCGTCCATGACGTAGCCACCGTAGCATGAGCAAATTTCATCTGGGAAACATCACAGTATACCTCTACTTCCGGCACAAGCAGCGGAAAATACTGTTTCAGAAATTTACGGATAGAAGCGTTATCCTGGAAACTGGGAGACATATAAAGATATACCCTGCTGTGGAAGCCCAGCTGTTCCAGATGAGAGATAAAACGAAAGATTGTAGTATGTCCACCGGATCCTGGACCCATCTCAGGAATGACCCAGTTCAAAATTTTCTTCTTATCATTTTTATGTTTCCTATATTGTTCAGGATTAAAATCAACCGGCTTCTGATCCATAACAAAACTAAAAAAACCAATTACATCATTCTTCGGCGGAACAGCCGGTTCATTTCCCTGTTTTGCCCGTTCAATCGTAGCTTTAATTCCATGATTTTTAACATATCGAAGAGTACGATATACTACGTTGTGTTTCTTCACGTTTTCTTTTCCTTTCTTTATGCATTTCTCTGGTCATATTGCTGGGAAATATGATGATCCAGAAACTGTTGTTTTCTTTTCGAATAAAGATGGTATTTACCTCCCAGATATCCTCCAAAAAACCGGTCAAAATTACGAAACAAAGAATAAAATGCCCAATGTATCTTCTCTCTTTTACTCAGTGGCTGATGACGGATATATACACAATCGCCCCGTACCTGGCGGTAGAGCATACCTGGAAGCTGGGTCCACTTTTGCGCAATCATATACTGATGTACCTCATACAACCCCTTCTGCTCATCATAGTATCTTTTAAAATAAGTACGAAGCTTAAAATTATGAGAATGATAAACAGGGGCATAAGGACAATATACTTTCTTATATCCCAATTCTATCATTTTCCTTGCCCAAATCTGATCCTCAGCAAAATTCACATCTTCATAAGGATATTTTTCAAAAATATCTCTGCGGATACAGGAATTATTATCCGAAAAGAAGGCCAGATAATGACGATAACCTTCTTCTTTTTCATAACGTTGAGGATCATCCAGATGGAAAACTGTATTATCAGTTCCAAAACCCTCAAAATGGCTCTTCAAATCCCTTTTGTCTAACAGATTACAATCTGGATATGGATAATGAATACCAAATCCTCCAACAATATCAGGATCTATTTTCATTGCATCAATGAAATTCTGCAGCCAGGTATCCGATGCAGGGAGAGCATCCTGAGTAATAAAAATAATATATGTCCCTGTCCCCTGGGCTGCACCATAATTTCTTGTTTTTCCATGTCCGAATTCTGATGGAGGTATTTGAAACAGGCGACACGGATATTCTCTGATCAGATCAAGGGTTCCGTCTTTGGAACCTGAATCCACACAGATTACTTCATATTTATATTCTGTCTTCTGATGAAAAACAGCTTCCAGCACTTTTCTGAATAAAGGTCCGGCATTTTTCGTCGGGATTACAATTGAAACATCCATAACAGATTACCCCTTTTTAATGATTTCGTGCACTGCGTCTGCCATCCGAACCACTTTACGCTGCCGCATACTTTCCAGTTCTTCTTCCAAAATTTTTTTCTCATTACCAATGCACTGAACAGTTTCTTTCAGATCCTTATTTTCACGAATAAAACCAATAAACTGAGAAGTAATTCCACAGCCCTTATAATATATCATATAATCAATTTTTATTTTCCGGTACCCTGCATTCTGAAATATTACCTGAGGTTTTTCCGTAAAATAATAATCATCTATAACATTAAGATCTGCATGATGTGAAAACGGGATGTTCTTCCATACTCCCTGTTTTTCTCCCATAAGGGAGCGAATCTTAATAATTCCCCCTTCCTCCATAATAGAGAGCACCAGACTGGCATCCGGTTCTGCCTTTGAAATATCAACAGAACATTGTACATCAAGATCAGAATAATCACAGTAATATAATTCTCTGTAAACAGGAGCTGTTTCTTCCAGTTTCACCGGATACAGAGTCTCCTCCTTTTTCCATAGATTAAAAGGATAACTACGCCGGTGAAGCTTCTTGTAAAAATATGCCAGAGTATTTTCACCTGTACCGGACACATATTTCTGAAAACGCTCTTCCATTTGATAATAAACAGGAATCTGGTCCGGAAGAATTCCGGCTATTGAATATAATTCCCTCTGTTCTTCGTCAGAAAGCATACACACTGTTTCCTGAAGAAAAATACTTCTGGCATACACAAAAGTAAACGGTATAGGGAAACGAAAAACCCACTCATAATCTGTTATCCATATTTCACTGCCATTTGTCACAATATTTCCTGGTATCATATCAATGTTGGAGATACCCGAAGCCATTAAGTTCTCAGGTAAAGAGGGATCTCCAAAAATATGCGAAAATTCCTCTGTAACGCAGAACTTCTTCTGTTCTTTAACAGAAGAAATAACTTTCCAAAGTTTTTCGTACTCTTGTTTTATGCCGGAGAAATTTTTCTCATTGCCAAAACGGGAAAGCTTCTTATCCATGCTTTCACCATAAATAAACGGAAAACACAATGCCTCTTTATCTTCGTCCCATTTACAGGGGCAGATTTCTATACCGGAACAAATATAATTGTCTTTCAGATCCGGGTAATTTTCCTGCATTTTTAAAACATGTTCTTTTCCCATGTCATATAACGGCTGTTTCCAAACCTGCCTTTTCCCATTTTCCTCTGTAATTTTTGTCACAATCCGAAATTCTTCCCGTCTTTCTCTGGAAAATTTAGTATATAGGATCTTTTTCATTTTTACTCCTTTTTCTCCACTTCTACCAGAAATGAATTAGAAAAAACAGGAAACAGGCCAGACCTTATTATACTGTCAAATGCCTTACCTTCATCAAAAAGTGTTACTCTGTCCGTATCAAAATTCCTCTGATTTTTTCTCAATTCACCAGGAGACGGAAGATATTCATCAGAATAGATCATTTCCGGAAATTTATAATCCGGATATGGATAATAAAATTTATATTTCTTAAAACCATTTTCCACGAGAAGCTGCTCAAGCTCCGGTTTACTGAATGTTTCTACAAAATCAGTATCAGGATAACCCTCAATTCCCACAAATTCTTTTCCAATATGATCTTCTTTACAACCAGCAAAGTATTTCAATCCCAGACGGTTTTCGATTGCAATCAGAATCCTGCCACCTGGTTTCAGCAATCCATTGATTCTGTCAAAATATTCCGGATATGGATTCTTACTGTCCATAAAACTTCTGGCATATTCCAGCACTCCAATCAATGTCACATAATCAAATTTTTCTTTTATCTTATCCGAAACAACCTGAAAATTTCCAACTATTATCTCCAGATTAGAAGCTGTCTGATGCCTGTATGCATTAATCAGACTTCTTTTCCGGGAAAGATCATTAGACACCACCCGTGCTGCTTTTCTGCACAGAACTCCGGAAACAGCTCCACAACCGGCTCCTATCTCCAGAACAGAAGCGCCCTTGCCAAACTCATACCAGTCCAGAATGTTTTCTCGATCCGGTGACAAATGATACAGTACCGGCCAGCTTTTCTCTTTAATTATTACTTTCTGAAATTCACATTCCGGTGTTTCTTTAACGATCTGAAGAAGCCGGTCTTCAATATTTCCATCACTGTATGCATCTTCTCCATCATAATAATCCATATTAAGAAGAACTTTTCCAATATATTTTTCCATATTACCTTTCAAATATGCTCCTTTATTCATACCTGACAGAAGAATTCAGATCGAAATACCCTACTGTATCCTTCATAGAAAAAACCTCCAGGAAACAGGCATCATATAGTCTGTGATGAATCACAAGCTCTTCAAGATGATAACTTGTACAGCCAAACGATATAAGATACTGCCCGCTTTGCAGAGGCATAAATTGATCAAAACATACAGTAACCGTTTCGCCTGCTTCGACCACATCCCTGGTACAGTCTTCCAGTGCCGTATTCGTACCGGTAATTTCTGTACCTTTTCTATCCTTTATGGAAAAAGCAAAAATCGGATGTTCCAAACGCTGATGAAAATAAATTTTCATTTTAATCTGGAATTTCTGATTTTTATCCACAGAAGATGTAATCATTCCCTTATGGTCAATAATAGCAAAATCAACAATCTCAGCTGCTTTATCTCCATATTCCACCATCTTTACATTAGCAACAAGATGATCTTTCCAGAAATCTTCCGGCTTTGCAGACTCATCTCTGTTTTTTTCATCGTCTGAATTATGACTTTCTTCTGAATTGTTTATCTTTGTCTCTCCATCATATTGGTTTGCCAGAATCTTCTTGTAAATATCAACTGCCTCTGAAGACTTACCCACCAGTATCTGCTTTCCCTTATTGATCAGCAGACAGCGTTCGCAGTATTTTATTATGCTCCCCATATCATGAGATACAAACAAAATTGTTTTTCCTGCTTCTTTCAAATCATTAAATTTTCTGTAACATTTGGACTGAAAGAAAATGTCCCCTACACTCAATGCTTCATCAACAATCAGTATATCCGGATCTACATTAATTGCCACAGCAAAAGCAAGTCTTGCAAACATACCGCTGGAATATGTTTTAACCGGCTGATTAATAAATTCTCCAATTTCCGCAAAGGAAATAATATCATCCAGTTTGCCCTGCATTTCCTCTTCCGAGTATCCAAGCATAGTACCATTCAGGAAAATATTTTCAATTCCGGTATATTCCATATTGAAACCTGCACCAAGCTCCAGAATGGCACTGATCTTCCCATGCAATTCCACACTTCCGCTGGTGGGATTCAGAACTCCTGTTACAATTTTCAAAAGCGTAGATTTACCGGAACCATTTGTTCCGATAATTCCCACGCACTCACCTTTGTGCACATCCAGAGAAATATCCTCAAGCGCAAAATGATCACTGTGGTAACATTTATGTGTTAAAGAAAGGGATTCTTTCAACCGATCCATAGGCTTCTCAAACAATTTATAGACTTTACTGACATGTTGAATTGAAATTACAGTTTCCTCACTGCTCATGACATCCTCCTATAATACATCTGAAAAATGAACACGAAGCCGTTTAAATACTTTTGAACCTACCAGTCCAATAACCAACACAAATACCCAGAAATAAAGTGTGTGCCATGGATGTTCAAAAAACCAGACTCCATTCATAAAACTGTCTCTGTACCCCTGTACAATATAATACAACGGGTTTAACTTCAGGATGTTGTCCAGCCATCCCGGAATATTGGGAATTGTAGTCTTATCCCATAAAATAGGTGTTGCCCACATTCCAATATTCAAAATTACATTGATGATCTGACTAAAATCCCGGAAGAATGGCATAATTGAACATGTCAGATAAGACAGTGCCACTACCAGACAGATAAGCGCCATTGAATAATATACGATCTGAATGATATGAACTGGAGGCAGTTTCCCCATCACTGCAAACAAAAAAACAGAAAATGCAATAAAAAACAAATGAACAAATAATGCTGAAATTACTTTTACAATTGGAAGAATGCTGATTTTAAATACTACTTTTTTTACAAGATAACTGTATTCCAACAAACAATTCGAAGCACTCGGCAATGCCTCTGAGAAAAAAAACCACGGGATAATTCCGGAAACAAGCCAGCAGATATATGGATATCCTGTTGCAGCCGGCTGCACTCTTAAACCAAGCTGGAAAACCACATAATAGACAGCAACTGTTACCATAGGCTGAATAAATGCCCAGATAATTCCAAAATAAGATCCGGCAAATTTATTTTTGAAATCATTTTTTGACAGTTTCCAGATTAATCTTCGGTTCTGATAAAGCTCTTTTACAACATTCATAAGAAATACTACTCCTTACTTATGAAAATCTCTGATTCCGCCCCACTTGTGATCCTTCTCGGAGATAATCAGATCCTCTTTTGTCATTCCATCAGGCAAAGGCCATTTCACGCCAATATCCGGATCATCAAAATATAACCCTCCCTCATCATTGGGATGATAAAAATCTGTACATTTGTATGCAAATTCTGCATAATCTGATAAGACAATGAAACCGTGTGCAAAATTCTTCGGAATAAAAAATTGTTTTTTATTTTCCGCAGATAGCATCACACCAAACCATTTACCAAATGTATCTGAACCTTCGCGAAGATCAACGGCCACATCATATACAGCTCCATTTACAACTCTTACCAGTTTATCCTGAGGATAATTGATCTGAAAATGAAGTCCACGGAGAACTCCCTTTCTGGAAGCAGACTGATTATCCTGAACAAATTGAACATCAATTCCTGCTTCTTTAAAATCATTATAATTATATGTCTCCATAAAGTATCCCCTCTCATCATTAAAGACAGTAGGAGTAATCACCTTTAATCCTTCAATTTCGCATGTTTCAACTGTTATTTTTCCCATTTCTATTTCCTCTCTTTTCTTGTAGAAAAAGCAGGCATATCTCTTTTTCCTGCACTGCCTGCCTAAAATACAAGTTATTATATCATTATTTAACAGGAAACTCAAGACTCTTTCCTGCCCATAAATTTATTAAATCGGGAAATTTTATTCGTTTTTTCATTTTCCTCTTGGCATAGACCACCTTCTTTGCTACAATTTTCAAAGAACGCTAAGTTGTATTATCCAATAATTCTATAAAAGGAAAATGATTATGAAAAAAAACAATATTCCACTTAATTTTAAAGAAAAAAGCAACTCCAGAATCAGTTTTTTCAGCTCTGCTTTAGTATTGCTCATACTTTTCCTGCTAATTCAACAGATTGATTATAATCTGATCACCAAACCGGAAAAAGAAGCAGCAGAGGCGGCGGCCCTTGCTGAAAAGAAAGCTGAAGAAGCAGCCAATACTCCTCAGATTTCCACTGCCAGCGTCATTGCGGTAGGTGACAATCTGTATCACAGTAAACTGTATGAGTCCGGAGAAAATGATTCTGGCGTATGGAACTATGATCATATATACACCCATGTCCTTGACCAGATCCAGGCGGCAGATGTGGCTCTCATCGATCAGGAAACAGTTCTGACCACTGATCATGACAGCGTAAGTACCTACCCTTCCTTCGCCACACCTTCAGAAGTAGGTGATGCTATTGTGAAAGCAGGATTTGATGTAATTGAATCAGCTACCAATCATGTGGATGATTATGGTCTTGATGATATGGAACAGACTTTCCAGTTCTGGAATACCAATTATCCAGAGATTCCCGTACTGGGCATCCATCCTACTCAGGAAGACGCAGATTCCATCAAGACAAAAGAAGTAAATGGCATTACCATTGCCTTTCTGGATTATACATATGGAACCAATAATTCCGGAGCCGGAGAAGGCAACGAATTTATGATCGATATTTTTGATAAAGAAAAGGTAACTGCTGCAATCCAGAAAGCAAAAGAGATCAGTGACTGTGTCATCTTTGTTGCTCACTGGGGAACAGAAGACGACTCTATGCCCAGTGAATATGAAAAGCAATGGGCAGCCTTTCTCATGCAACAGGGTGTGGACGTGATCATTGGGGGACATCCGCATGTCCTGCAGCCCTATGGCCGACTTTCTGATGATCAAGGAAACAGCACTCTCATATTCTACTCACTGGGGAACTTTGTATCTACCCAGCAGGAGCTTCCCGAACTTCTGGAGGGGATGGCATCATTTACCATCCGGAAAACTGTACTGCATGGTGAAACAACCATTGATATTCTGGATCCCGAAGTAAAACCTATGGTTATGCATTATAACTTTGATGATGGGGAATATGGCCCCTATATGCTGGAAGATTATACAGAAGATCTGGCTTCCCGGCACAGCGTAAGAGACCTGATTGGTGATGAATTTACGGTTGAGAACCTGAAAGCCAGATATAAAGAGGTTATGTCTATGAATGTAGAGCCTTCAACCGGCTCCAATCTTCTGAATGTAAGATTTGACTGGGATGGGAATATGATTGATAAAACTACGGGAGAAATTGTGGAAAGCAATTAAATTCCAAGAAGCCGTCTTGTATTTTCCCTTGTTACAGAAATAACCTCTTCCGGGGTGATTCCCTTAAGTTCTGCAATGGTTTTGACTACAAATGGAAGATTCAATGAAGAATTTCTTTTCCCCCGGTTAGGTTCAGGGGACATATAGGGGCAGTCCGTTTCCAGAACAAGCTGTGACAGAGGAGCATACAGGACTGTCTCTTTCAGCTTCTTTGCATTCTTGAATGTTACAACACCGCCTATTCCAAGATATAATCCCATATTCAGATATTCCCGGGCAATCTCCCTGCTGTAGGAGAAACAGTGGATGATCCCCCCATACATACCTTTATTCATATATTCTTTTACAATATCCATAGTATCCTGTGCTGCGTCCCGGCTGTGGATCATAAACGGAAGCTTCTGCTCTCTGGCAATATCCATCTGAGCGCGGAACATCTTCTGCTGTACCCTGTGTTCTTCGTCTTCTTTATGCCAGTAATAGTCCAGACCGATTTCTCCCACTGCAACCATTTTGTCCAGGCAGGACAGACGCCTGATTTCATCCAGCGTTTTCTGTGTCATTTTGCCCGCATCGTCCGGATGGACTCCCACCGCACCATAGATAAAAGAATACTTTTCCATTAATTTTACTGTATGATTTAATCCATCTATGGAGGCACAGACATTTACAATTTTCTCTATTCCGTTCTCCAGCATAGATCCAAGCAGCTCTTCTCTGTCCGGATCAAAGGCTTCATCATCATAATGTGCATGTGTATCTACAATCATTCGTTTTCTTTCTCCTGTTTCAATATAGTCAGTTCATCCCCCGGCCGGATAATGCCACCACGTAATACCCGGGTAAAAACTCCCTGTTTAGGCATAATGCATACACCCATTTTTTTATAAATAGTGCAGCCGCTGTGACATTCCTTTCCGATTTGTGTCAGTTCCAGAATCACATCATTACAGGCAAATCTGGTTCCAATGGGCAGAGAGGCAAAATCAATTCCCTGTACGATTATATTTTCCCCAAATGCTCCATCTTCCACTTCTGCGCCTTTTGCCCGGAATTCTTCAATTTTCTCATAAGATAAAAGGCTGACCTGCCGATGCCATTTACCTGCATGGGCATCATTTTTTATTCCCCAGTCTTCAATCAATTCTATCTGAGGAACGCTTTTTTTCTGTGTTCCTTTTAGTTCACTTGTACATACTGCTATTACTTTTCCCATTTTTTGTTTTCCTTTATAAATTGTCAGGATCAAAAGATACCATACGGATTGTTCTGTGCTTCGCGCTCTCACAATCCTGCACAGTTTCCGGCTTCTCCTGTCATAATTTCAATGCCATGTTCCAGAGTATCTATCACATATTCCAGACTTTCCTTCACTGCTTTCGGGCTCCCCGGAAGATTAATGATCAGTGTTTTTTTCCGGATTCCTGCTGTCGCCCTGCTTAACATGGCACGTTTCGTGATCGTCATACTGTAAGCACGGATGGCTTCCGGGATTCCCGGTACTTTCCTGTCAACAACATCTTCTGTAGCTTCAGGCATAACGTCTCTGGGTGAAAAACCTGTTCCACCTGTTGTGAGAAGCAATTCTGCCTGACCATCATCTGCTATCTCTGCCATTCTCTTTGAAAGCATCTGCCTGTCATCAGGAAGAATGTCCATAGAAACTACTTCATAGCCATGCTTCTCCACGATCTCACGAATCGTGGGGCCGCTTAAATCTTCTCTTTCTCCCCGATAACCTGTATCGCTTGACGTAATGATCGCTACTCTTTTCATTTTCTTTACCTCTTTTTTCTCGCTTTATTTTTGATCAAACAGAAAATCTCCGCTTTTTCCTCCTGTCTTTTCCACCAGATGGATATCTGACATTACCATATGTTTATCAATTGCTTTACACATATCGTAAATTGTAAGAAGTGTGACCTGAACTCCGGTCAGTGCTTCCATTTCCACTCCGGTCTTCCCCTGAGTTTTCACTGTGCAGAATACACGGATGATACCTTTCTCCTCTTCAAGCTCATAATCCACGGCACATTTCTGAATGGGAAGGGGATGGCACATGGGAATCAGCTCTGATGTTTTTTTTACCCCCATAATGCCTGCCACACGGGCTACTCCAAGCACATCCCCTTTTTTTACAGAGCCCTCTTTTACAGCATCCATAATAGCATCTCCCACATGAATCTCTCCTGTAGCCACTGCTGTCCTGTATGTAACATCCTTCCCGGAAACATCAACCATAATTGCATTTCCGTTCTCATCAAAATGATTCAGCCTGCCTTCCATATTCTCACCTCCTGCGCTCCTGTGATATAAAATATGCTCCCTCTAAGCAGACAGGTTCCGTTTACCCTGTCTGCTTAAAAAAGAGCATATCAACGATCATATCTTAAAATGTATATCAGCAGATCTCTGCACCTGCAGGCATCTCTTTCTCAGGTACCATAAGAGAAAGATTTCCCTGGGCATCTTCTGCGCAGAGGATCATTCCTTCACTTACAATTCCTGCAAGTTTGGCAGGTTTCAGATTAGTAACTACCATTACCTTCTTTCCCACCATCTCCTCTGCTGAGTAATGAGCCTTGATTCCGGATACGATCTGGCGAACCTGATTTCCAATCTTAACCTGTGAACATAAAAGCTTACGTGATTTCTTCACTTCCTCACAGGCAATAATCTCTCCTACCTGAAACTGAAGCTTCTCAAAATCATCAAAAGTGATCTCAGGTTTTGCCTCAAGATCAATAACTTCTTCTTTTTTCTCATCCTGAACAGGAGTCTCTTCTTTCGGAGGATGAAGCTCCTCTACCTTTGCCATAACCTCCTTCAGGTCAAGACGGGCAAAAAGGATTTCCGGTTTTTCCGTCACTTTATTTCCTGACGGATACAGGCCAAATGTCTTCAGTTCCTCAAGGCTTCTGTCTGCTGCATTCAGCTGGGCAAGAATCTTCTCTGAAGTTTCCGGCATAAAGGATTTCAAAAGAACCGCACCAATGGTAATGCCCTCTACCAGATTGTAAAGAACCGTAGCAAGACGGTCTTTCTTATCTTCTTCACGCGCAAGTGCCCATGGCATAGTCTCATCAATATATTTGTTGCAGCGTTTAAACAGAGAAAATACCTCTGTAATGGCATCTGCAACACGAAGCTTCTCCATTTTCTCATCCACTTTGCCTGGAATTGAAAGAATGAAGGATTTAAGTTCTTCGTCCACCGGTTCCGAAACACCTTTATTTTCCACAATACCGCCAAAGTATTTATTGGACATGGAAATTGTACGGTTTACAAGATTTCCCAGAGTATTGGCAAGATCAGAGTTAAGCCGCTCTACCATAAGCTCCCAGGTGATCACGCCGTCATTCTCAAATGGCATCTCGTGAAGCACGAAATAGCGGACTGCATCTACTCCAAAGAAATCTACCAGCTCATCAGCATAGATCACATTTCCCTTGGATTTGCTCATCTTACCGTCTCCCTGAAGAAGCCATGGATGTCCAAATACCTGCTTAGGCAGAGGCAGGTCCAGTGACATAAGGAAAATCGGCCAGTAAATAGTATGGAAGCGAATAATATCCTTGCCGATCAGATGGAGATCTGCCGGCCAGTATTTCTTAAACTGCTCAGAACTTTCGCCGTCACAGTCATATCCAATACCTGTAATATAGTTTGTCAGAGCATCAAGCCATACATACACTACATGCTTGGGGTCAAAGTCTACCGGAATTCCCCATTTAAAGGATGTTCTGGATACACACAGATCCTGAAGGCCAGGAAGAAGGAAATTATTCATCATTTCATTCTTACGTGATTCCGGCTGGATGAAATCCGGATGGGTATTGATATAATCGATCAGTCTGTCTGCATATTTACTCATTCTGAAGAAGTACGCCTCTTCCTTTGCAGGAATACAGGGACGTCCGCAGTCAGGACACTTACCATCTACCAGCTGGGATTCCGTAAAAAAGGATTCACAGGGAGTACAGTACATTCCCTCATAATACCCCTTGTAAATATCTCCTTTTGCATACATTTTCTTAAAGATCTTCTTCACCTGCTTCTCATGATCCTCATCCGTAGTACGGATGAATTTATCATAAGAAGTATTCATCAGATCCCATATATTCTTAATTTCGCCGGACACATTATCAACAAATTCCTTGGGTGTCACACCTGCTTCTTCTGCCTTCAGCTCAATCTTCTGGCCATGCTCATCTGTTCCGGTCTGGAAAAATACATCATATCCCTGCTGTCTTTTGTAACGGGCAATGGCATCTGCAAGTACAACTTCATAGGTATTTCCAATATGTGGTTTCCCGGAAGTGTAGGCAATAGCTGTTGTTATATAAAACTTCTTTTTTTCCATTTAAAAGTTCCTCCATTGTTTGTCAAAAGTATATGAACTTTTCTGCTATAGAAAAAATTTTAGCACACTCCCAAAATTTTGTAAACCCACAGGAAAAGGAAAAGCTTGATTTCTTCCTGTAAGACGATATAATAGTAATATATGTTTTTTACATCAACACTACAATAGAGATATGGAAAGGAGACAGTAATGGAAGTTTTAGAAAGACTTATCTATGACCTGTATCAGAAAAATATACGTATGTGTACAAATGAAGAGATTTATCAGGCATTGTTGGTTTATACAAAAAATCAGATATTTGAAAGAGGATATCAGGACGGAAAGAAGAAGCTGTACTACATTTCCGCTGAATTTCTCATTGGCAAACTATTGTCCAACAATCTGATCAATCTGGGACTTTATGATGATGTGGATGTATTTCTGAAAGAGAATGGAAAATCACTGGCTGAAATTGAAGAGGTGGAACCGGAACCCTCCCTTGGGAACGGCGGACTGGGAAGACTTGCCGCCTGTTTTCTGGACTCCATTGCAACTCTGGGGCTTCCCGGAGAAGGAATTGGCCTGAATTACCATCTGGGACTCTTCAAACAGGAATTCAAGGACAGACTCCAACAGGAAGCTCCTAATCCCTGGATAAAAGAATTCAGCTGGCTTACCCCTGCAGGTGTGTCCTATACAGTTCCATTCAGAGGTTTTTCCCTGAAGTCTACTCTGTATGACATTGATGTGGCAGGATATAAAAACAAAGCCATCCCCCTTCACCTTTTTGATATAGATATTGCTGATGAATCCATTGTAAAGGACGGTATTTCCTTTGATAAAAAAGATATCCTTCACAACCTGACTCTGTTCCTTTATCCGGATGACAGCGATGACGATGGACGCAAGCTCAGAATTTATCAGCAGTATTTTATGGTCTCCAATGCCGCTCAGTTCATTCTTGACGAAGCTGTAAAGAAGGGCTGTAACCTTCATGATCTGGCAGACTATGCGGTAATTCAGATCAATGATACCCACCCAAGCCTCATTATCCCTGAACTGATCCGTCTCCTTACACAAAAAGGAATAGAATTTGATGAGGCATGTACCATCGTTTCCAGTGTCTGTGCTTACACGAATCATACGATACTTGCAGAAGCCCTTGAAAAGTGGCCTATGGACTACCTTCTTGATGTTGTTCCACACCTTGTACCCATTATTGAAAAGCTGGATGAGAAGATCAAGGAAAAATATCCTCAGGAAGAAGTAGCAATTATTGATAAAAACGATCTGGTCCATATGGCGCATATGGACATTCACTATGGCTTCTCCATAAACGGAGTGGCAGCTCTTCATACCGAGATACTTAAAACAAGTGAATTAAAAGCATTTTATGACATTTATCCGGAAAAATTCAATAATAAAACAAACGGTATTACTTTCCGCCGCTGGCTGATGCACTGCAATCGTCCTCTGACAGATTTTATTACCGGTCTTATTGGAGAGGATTTCAAGCAGAATGCAGATGCGCTGGAGAATCTTCTGAGATACAGAGAGGATCCGGAAGTTCTGAACAAGCTTCTGGAAATTAAAGAACAGGCCAAGATAAGCTGTAAAGAATTCATTTTGAAAAACACAGGTATGGAAATTGATGAAAACAGCATCTATGACATACAGATCAAACGTCTTCATGAATACAAACGCCAGCAGTTAAATGCCCTTTATATCATTCATAAATATCTGGAAATTAAAAGCGGAAAGATACCACAGCGTCCCATCACTTTCATTTTCGGTGCCAAGGCGGCTCCTGCTTACGTGACAGCAAAAGATATTATTCATCTGCTCCTCACCCTTCAGGATCTTATAAAAAATGACCCGGAAGTTTCACCTTATATGAAAGTGGTAATGATAGA
>JAXEUE010000034.1:0-7729 GCA_034115005.1 Blautia sp. | reverse complement strand
AGACTATGTATCATATCATCAAATTTGCTCATTCTGTAATCTCCTTTCAGCCGTGCATAACTCCTGTTCTCCTTCTGATTCTTTCTTTCGAATTGCCATATCATCATTCATATACTGTATTTCCAGTTTTTTTCTTGCTGTTACCAGCCTTCCTCTTACAGTATTTTCATTTATCTGAAGAATTTCCGCAATTTCTCTGGCTTTAAATCCATGTACATAGTACAGCATAATAATCGTTCGATATTTCTCATCCAGACAGTTAAGAAAGTTTTCCCATTCCACGCTCGCATACCCCTCCTCTTGAAACCACATTTCTGTATCTGTCTTATCACATATTATGCTTGTCCTCTGTCTGTAAATTGCATAACAGTTATTGATTAAAATACGAGTTAGCCATGTTCTGAAATACCTGTCTTTTTTTAATGTATCAATTTTCTCCCAGCATACTAAAGCAGTTTCCTGCATCGCATCAGCAACATCTTCATCATTCTTTAAGATTGCCTTAGCTACTTTATACATAGATTTTGCCTCTTGTTCCATTAATTGCTGAAACGCCGCTTTATCATGCTTTCTTGCTTTTCTAATCAGCAAGTTCATTGAAAAATCACCTCATCTCTATGAAGAGCCCGGAACTCTTTTATGTATTACATATATTAGATAAAAAAAAGCGTTATTTTGTTTGACAGTTTCTTAAAAATTTTCAATTATCCGGCATTATTTTTCTCATATGTATACATAAGCATATTTATAGCATATACTATCCTGAAGCATATCGGCTATTTTCCTTTAATGGGCGAATATAAACATTTATTCAGAATTCCCTTAACAAAAAAATATAAAGATGGGGTTAGCCGCTTAATTGTAACTTTACAAAGGGCTACATCAACAACCGATTATGTTTATATTAATTATTACCGGAATACCTATGGGAACATACCACTTTAGGTGCTGATTAACGTCCTTACTTTCGGAAATCTTTCAAAAATGTATAAGGTTTTCCCACTATCCCTGCAATCCAAAGTATGTAAAAATATTAGTATAATTAACCTGAAACAAAATGTCAATAACTTTTTCATCACTTTTTTCTAAAAAAGCAGAAAAATTCCGATTGAGAATTTACCTGTTCTAAGGGATTTAATAACTATTATATTTTATTATCAAATTCATCACAAGCCCTTAAAAACACTCAGTTTGTGACAGGTGAGCTTTCCCTTAGCCTTTCCCTTGTGTTATATCTTCCCATATGAGTATGCGACCTCGAATAAGGGAAAAACAAGGGAAAAGAAATCTCATAACATAAAATAATCACGACATGGTGAACTAATTGAATATATGTACCAAAATAGTATTGATGTGTACACCTACACAGGCTACATGCTCCGCATTAACTGTTCAGGAATGCTTTTTTCCGCAATCTCTCTGTTCCACGACTGATTACCATCCCAAATGTTTTCCCAGTTTTTATTGCCATCCCATATTATCTGCGCCATTTTAATATCCTCCATTTTGTTTCAAATCTCAAAAAATCACCTCGTATTAATCAAATACTTCTTTGGTTAATCCGGTTAACTGTTAACTAAGTAGTCTCCAATATCACACCTCCCTCAAATTCCATATATTACTGAGTACCTTCGTTAGTTTCTATCATCAAGAGATTTTATTTCCAGCTTTAGAATATTTTATTGCTTCTTTACAATATACAGATTGATTAACAATCCAGATAATACAAACAACAAGAGAAGGTAAAAATCCTATTTCGAAAATAAGTGCACAGAGGGCAAGCACTATGGCAAGAATAGCGCAAACCGTATTAGTTGTACTGTAAGCCTTAAATGCACACTTCCCAATCAAAATCTTCTCTGCCTCATCACAGCTATCTATCCATTTCTTTTGGAACTTCATATCATAAACCGACGCAGTTTTTTCGGGATTTGTTTTCTTTGCGGCATCTACACATTTTTGTTGGATAACAACCGACTCAATCAGAATGCCGAAGAAAGCTGCAATACCAATAAAAAATGACAATGTATTTTTCTGGTTTTCAAAAGTAGCAAAACCTCCGGAATACGATGCAGCAATAAGAAAATAAGAAATAATGAGAGCGGCACTCGTAAGCCAAATTATGATGGAGAGTTTTTCATCAACAGCGTCGGGTACCTCTTCATCCTCACCGTCCCATACGGAAAGCAGCTTTTTTACTTCTTTATAAAGCAAAGCGGAGACAACTGGCTCAATAATCGCCATTATCAACATCAGCCACGGTGCAATATACATTCCAAATATCTGACCTGCAGTTTTCATACTGCTCGACAAACCATTAAGACTATATTTTGCAGAGAAAAATCCCATTGCTCCGCCGAAAAATATGCTCATTACCATGATGAGGATAAATTTCGGCAGAGCCTTTCGATTTGCTTTCTTGATTTCATTATTATCCATTTTCTTTTTCCTCCTGTAAATAAAAAACATCTTCTACCGTAACGCCGCATACTTTTGCAATCGTCAGGGCAAGGGTGACAGATGGTGAATAATCGCCTCGTTCAATAAGGCTGATTGTCTGCCTTGATACACCACATAAGCGTCCCATTTCCTGTTGATTGACATTCAGTGCGGCTCTACGTTCTTTTAGGCGATTTTGCAGTACCATAAAGCACCTCCTAATGACAATCTTCTTTGTCTTTTTGACAACTATCATTGTCATTTTGAATTATATTCTTGTCAAATATATTTGTCAAGAAGTTTTGGATCACTGTGATTTTCTTTTGAGGAATTGAAGACATTGGGGATTGATACCGTAAACATTGCTCAGGACATGCCTCCACGCATTCTCCGCAGCGGATACACTCAGGAGAACGTGAAATTTCTTCCGGAGATAAATCCATGGGGCATGCCCTTTTACATGCCATACAGGAAATGCACTGTTCCTTTTCCCAGTGGATCTGCACTAGACTGAAGCGGTTGAACCACCCGTAAATCGCCCCTAAAGGGCAAAGATACTGGCAGAAAGGCCGGTATACTTTTACAGACAATACCAGAATCGCTAATAATACGCCCAGCTTCCATGAAAACAATGGGCCAATCTGACTGCGGAGCTGTTCATTTATTCCCATAAGAGGCAATGCTCCAAATAAAGTTCCTGATGGACACAGATACTTACAAAAAGCTGGTACTTTTGCAAAACCTCCGAACAGAAACATGGAGCCCATGCACACCAGTAAAATAAGTACCAGATATTTTACATATTTTAAGATATGATGAAAAGGTAATCTTTTTCTTT
The DNA here is from genome assembly GCA_034115005.1 of Blautia sp. Taxonomy (GTDB): domain Bacteria; phylum Bacillota; class Clostridia; order Lachnospirales; family Lachnospiraceae; genus Blautia_A. Next base: position 4,452 of record JAXEUE010000034.1, on the reverse strand, counting down.
TTCGAAAAAGGGGAATTTTATGTAACAGATCCTGCACCAGTCCAAAAGGACACAGCCATCCACATACAAATCGTCCAAATATGCTCCCGAAAAGAAAAAGGAACCCAATTACTGCAAAAGGCACCTGTATTCCCTGCTGGTTTAGAATTGCCTGCAATGCTCCTATTGGACAGGAGCCTACGGCACCCGGACATGAATAGCAGTTCAGTCCCGGCACGCAGGTATATTTCAATTTACCCTGATATATTTTTCCATTTAAAAAGCCATACAGATAACCATTCGTTACTATGGTATAAACAATCTGCACGGCTCTTCTGATTTTTTTCATATATTCACCCGATTCCGATACATTCAAGGCAGATCATTATTGCCTTTTTCCAGATAATCTCAAACTGCCCCTGTGAACCACCGATTACCAGAAAAAGGATTCCAGCGATCACTCCCAGAAGCCATCCATAGCATCTACTGTTTTTCCAAAAGTGCATCGATAGTCTCCTTCCACTTATCCTTATTCCTGGAACCTACAATTGTATCAAGAAGCACGCCCTGGTCATTGAAGAAAAAGGTAGCTGGTACAGCCGTCACTTCAGTCAGCATTGCCTTATACAGGGACTCATTAAGGATAAGATGAGGGTAATCCGCCCCTGTCTGCTCTATAAGACCTGAAGCCTTATCTATAGTGTCCTGGTCAGCTCCCTCCTGCACATCGCTGATTACTCCAATGATCTGAAATTCTTTGCTGTCATACTCTCTGGAAAGCTCTCCAAGGGCCGGCATTTCCTGAAGGCAGGGATTACAGTAGGTAGCCCATACATTAATCATTGTAAGCTTTGTATCAGAAAAAATATCGGAAGAAAACTGATTTCCTTCAATATCTGTGGCTTCAAATGTCACCGCAGAAGGCTCTGTTTCTGTATCCTTATCCGTTTTATTTCCGGCACATCCACTAAGCAGAATTGCTCCTGCAAGAATGGCAGGAATCCATACTCTCAGGAGACAGATTCCTTTACTCTTATCTCTCCGATTCCCAGTATTCATATGCATCATCATACCCTTCATTATAATCTCCATCGCCAAATTCTTCTGCCCACTCATCTGCAAAATCATCAGGATCATCAAAATCCTGAACATCATACACATCTGATTTTTCTGTGCTGCTGCCTGAATACGTTCCCTGATAACTGGTATCCGGATACTTTACAGACTGAGAGGAATGTGTGGAACATGATGGACCAGGTCCATAGAATTCCGGCATTCCATCAGATGACCAGTAATAATCTTCGTAGTATTTTTTTACTTCCCATACTTTCTGATCGCGGCAGAATACGATCAGTGGAATATTATTTCCCACATACCAGGCATATCTGTATTGAGTTAATGTTTTACCAGACTCCTGGTCCACGTATTCTTCTGTGGACACATTATCCGCTTCACCCGCTGCTGTGACATTAATGTATTTCTGATCCATACCAACGTATGGGATGATCTCTTTAAATTTCTTCTCTTCCTCTGTCTTTTTTCTGGCATCCTTTATATCATCTGCATATTTTCCCGAATAGTCTTTGGGAATTTTTTTCAGAATATTATACCGTTCAAAAACATCTTTTTTTCTTTTCTCAGCTATCCTGAATTTTACATACTGATATAATTCCTTCTGGTCCCCTATTTTATCAGAAACCTTATGTAGGTACACGGCTGCATGCCCGTAATCACCGGCATCAATACATTTTATGGCTTCATCATACCTGTCTTTCTGTGTACGGTATGTAGCATAACAGCACACACCTCCCAGTGCGACAATACAGACAAAAATAGCAACTGCCTTGATAACATATTGTTTCATAATTACCTGACATCTCCCTGACACTTCATCTATATTTTGAAAAATGTCTGCAATCATGGTATCTCTGGAAAAGGGTAAAAAATCCAGGCTGTATCACCTGTTTCCTTTTCATATTCTCCTCCGATTATTTTACACTTTTCTTCAAGTTCACTTATTCTTCCTGAATAATCCTTTGCAAAGTTTACAAACAGCGAATCCATCCGATCATTACTTCGAAAACACACAGGATCCAGTACATTTTCCGGAACCCACGCTGTAGCCTTATGAATCATGTATTCTTTATCCTTTGTAAAAGTAATGTACTGTTCCTTATCTGTAAAAGAAAAACCATGTGTTGCGTAAATCAGCATTTATTTCACTTCCATTAAAAAGGTTTGAAAAGACCCTTGAAAATACTGAATTTCCAAGGGTCTTAAGGTTCTTATTAAATTTAACATTTGCAAAATCGGGATTGCATTCCCATACGACTGTTTTGCAAAGTTCTGATTATCCGTTGATCTGCTTTGCAACTTCCTCAGCAAAGTTCTCGTGTCTTTTCTCGATTCCTTCGCCTGTCTCAAAACGTACAAAACCTTTAACAGTAATCTTGGCATTGTTTGCTTTCGCAACCTGCTCTACATATTTGCCTACGGACTGTTTGCCATCTTCTGCTTTCACATAAACCTGGTCAAGCAGGCAGATTTCTTTCAGTTCTTTCTTAATACGTCCTTCGATCATTCCCTTGATAACTTTCTCAGGTTTCTGGGATTCCTTAGGATCGTTCTGAATCTGAGCCATAAGAATTTCTCTCTCATGGGCAATATACTCAGCACTTACTTCACTGTCGTTGGTATACAGAGGTTTCAAAGCTGCAATCTGCATTGCAACATTCTTAGCCATCTCTTTTACTTCGTCATTGATCACATCTGTCTCTACGTCAACAAGTACACCGATCTTGCCGCCCATGTGTGTGTAGGAAGCAACAAATCCGTTATCCTCTTTCACCTGAGCAAATCTTCTGATATTCATATTCTCACCGATTACTGCGATCTGAGCTGCAAGAGCTTCTTTCACAGTCTTGGTTGTATCAAGTGCCCATGGTTCTGCAAGGAACTCATCAATATTGCCGGCAGTGGTGTTCATTGCCTGAGCTGCAACTTCTTCTACATATCCCTGGAATTTCTCATTCTTGGCAACAAAGTCTGTCTCGGCATTAACCTCAACAACAACTGCTTTCTTACCGTCTTCTGCAACTAAAGTTCTGCAGAGACCTTCTGCTGCCACACGGCTTGCTTTCTTCTGAGCGGTAGCAAGACCTTTCTCACGAAGAAATTCTACTGCTTTATCCATATCACCGTCTGTAGCTGTAAGAGCTTTCTTACAATCCATCATTCCGGCGCCGGTCATTTCTCTTAATTCTTTTACCTGTGATGCTGTGATAGCCATTTTGTTTTCCTCCTGAACAATATTAACAGAAAAATTATTCTTCTGTTGCTGCTTCTTCTGTGAATTCTTCAGATTCTGCTTCGATCTCGCCATCTGTCTCTGCAGTACCCTGGTTTGCTTCGATAACAGCGTCTGCCATCTTGGAAACGATTAATTTGACTGCACGGATAGCATCATCGTTGCCCGGGATCACATAATCCAGTTCTTCCGGATCGCAGTTTGTATCGCAGATACCAATTAACGGGATTCCCAGGATATGTGCTTCCTGTACACAGATTCTTTCCTTCTTCGGATCAACAACAAAGATTGCATCCGGAAGTCTCTTCATTTCTTTAATACCGCCAAGGTTCTTCTGTAATTTGCTAAGTTCTTTCCTAAGCTCGATAACTTCTTTCTTAGGAAGAACATCAAATGTTCCGTCAGATTCCATTGCTTCGATCTGTTTCAGTCTTGCAATACGGCTCTGGATTGTCTTGAAGTTGGTAAGCATACCGCCTAACCATCTCTCGTTTACATAGAACTGGCCGCAGCGCTCTGCTTCTGTCTTAATTGCATCCTGAGCCTGCTTCTTTGTACCAACGAATAAGATATTTCCACCGTTTGCCACAATATCAGCAATTGCATTATATGCATCATCTACCATACCTACAGACTGCTGTAAGTCAATAATGTAGATACCGTTTCTCTCTGTGTAAATGTATGGAGCCATCTTAGGGTTCCATCTTCTTGTCTGATGTCCGAAATGTACACCTGCTTCTAAAAGCTGTTTCATTGAAATAACGCTCATGATCTGTTCTCCTTTTTGGTTAATTTCTTCCGCACAGATCCTCTTCCTCTCAGACCCGCCGACACACCGCAGGGCACCATCTTCAGGAATCTCTGTACGTGTTTATTTCAGGGCAGTATTTCACTGCCTGCAACTATTGAAGTATAGCATATTAAAACTCTCCGTGTAAAGAGTTTTTTTCAAAAAAGGTCTGTTTTTCTGCATTTTTTTACCGTTTTTTCAAGGAACTGATTTCCTGTTCTGTTAAAGGCCTGCATGCACCTGTGGGCAGATCCTGTGGCAGAGTAAGTGATCCCATGGAAATTCTTTTCAGGTACATGACTTTTTTCCCTACAGCTTCCATCATGCGCTTTACCTGATGAAATTTTCCCTCATGAATGGTCAGATGAATTTCTGA
>JAXEUE010000033.1:0-26589 GCA_034115005.1 Blautia sp. | reverse complement strand
CTGAAAAAGTGTCACACACATGATCAGAACGAAAAGAAGCAGCACACCCGCCATCATATCAGAATAAGAACGCCAGACATTAAATCCACTGTCTTCTGATCTTTTCTTTTTGCGCATATCTCTCTCCTTTTATCTGAATAAACTGAATTTACCTTTCTGGGCAGATTTGGAAAAATCCTTCATATTCTTTGACATTTCCTCAAGAAGGGCTTCCTGACGCTCTCCCTGCTCCTTTAACATACTGCGCATCTGATCCAGAGCCTCTCTCTCTTCTCTGGAAACGGATTTATTCATCTGGCCTCCGGTAAGATAAATATTACGGTTATCCCCCGCAACAGAGATATCGGAAAAGATTCTGCGCACCTGTTCCATGGTCTGATAAGTCATCTTCTGGTAGGTGACAAAATCCTGCATCTTACTGTCCAGATCATCCATAACACGCTTGTTGGCTTTCAGCACTTCCGCACTTACCTGATTGGCAGCGGCAGCCTTCTCCATACCCTGTGCAGCTGTCTCCACATATTTCTGCATGGTCTGATTGCAGGCCACCCAGAATTTGGCAGAAGAACGTTCTGCTTCTCTCAGATAATCCGTTACACGCTGATAATCTTGCTGCTGATTTTTCTGAATTTCCTGATTATCCTGAGCAATTCTGGTTGCAGTGGTCATATAACGGCCCTGAACATTTCCCAGCTCGTTTACAAGATTTTTCATTGCATTATTCTGTTTCACATATGATTCGCTAAGTTGCTGACTCATAGTTCTATACAGATTGGATGTATATTCAATATTCTCTTTCTGTGTTTTTTCCATCTGAGCAAGTGCATCATTGAAATCCTGAAACTGAATTTTGAAAGAATTATTCATTTCCGCCAGGAAAGTATCCAGAATCTCCTTCACAGCATCCTGCTGGCATCTTGTCACTGAATCAACCAGCACATCCAGAGAATCATTCATTTTCTGAAATGTAGGAGTGATTACTTTCTCGAAGCTTCCGGCCATCTGAACGTAAAACTCCTCAACCATCTGCTTCATTGCCTTTGTCTGAATCTTCTGGCTGGCAATCAGAAGGTTTCTGGATTCACTCTCTGCAGTGGGAATAACATAAGCATGAAATTTTTCCAGGAATCTCTGAAGATTCTCAGACATTTCAGAGTAAGCACTTTTCATTCCGGAATTAAAAATAATTGCCATTGCAATTCCGTATATGGATGTAAGAAATGCGACCTTGATACCTTCCACTAGGGTGGAAACCGAATTGGTCATGGTTTCATAGCTTGAAGGTTCGAAGTTTTTCAGACCCCATACCAGACCTACAAAAGTTCCCAGAATACCAAGGCTTGTAAAAATATCCGGAAGCATTTCCAATAATCTCTTATGAATATGAAGATCAATGTCGTCCTCACTTATGTATTCCTCAATATCTCCCATTCCTTCCCGGGACTGATCCACACTCTCTACGAAACTGTCCATTCTCTCGTCCAGATATTTATTTTCAAAAATTCCCTGAAGGCAGGAAAGATTTTCTTTCTTTACTCTTCCGGGATTCTTAAAAATCTCCACAAGTCCATCCGTACCCTGGTCAAGTGCATCGGAAATATTATGTAACCGGAACATCCCGGCAAACATGCCCACAAGATATAATATGGCCATTATCCCAAGAAAAACAAAGTTATAGATCATGGTAGAAGTAGATCCTCTGCCTGTAAATACTGTCATAAAAACAGAGGCACCCAGTACTGCCAGGAAAAAAAACATATTCATAAACTTTTTGCCCATAACACACCTCCTATGGTTATTTTTCTAATATTTGCATAATAGAGTAAACAATATACTGCTTTTTATTATAATATCATAACAAAAAAAGAAGAGCAAGAACCCCGCTGAAAATTAAATTTTACAGCGGGGATATGATTCACATATATTCTTTTCATGCATAAACCTTGTCTTCCTCAAGAAGACGTGCCTGTCCGTCTGTGACTTCGACAAGGTTTACACTGCAGTTGGGAGGCACACATCCATGCCAGAAATCCTTTTCGTCATGGTAAATATTCTGCAAAAGTGCCCGGACTGCACATCCGTGGGAAGATATAAGAACTGTTTTATCAGAAAGTGCCGGATCTGTTGTGATCTCTTCCCAGAAATTACCGGTTCTCTCAAGGATATCGGAAATATTCTCTCCCCGCTCTGGCCTTTCATAATGTGCAGGATCTTCAAAAAACACTTCCATCTGATGATTCAGAATCTTACCATCCTTATCTTTAAACTGTGTTCCTTCCAGTACTCCAAAATTAATTTCCTGAATCCGGCTGTCAGGTATAACCGGAATCTTCCTGTCACCCAGAACACACTTAGCTGTCTGTCTTGCTCTGATCAGCGGGCTGGTATAACAGACATCAAAGGGAACATCTTTTAAAGCTTCTCCTGTCCTTCGGGCAAGTTCAAGTCCCTGAGGTGCAAGTGGAATATCCACTGCACCCTGAACTTTTTTCAGTTTATTCCATTCTGTAATGCCATGTCGTATTATATATATTAACATCAGCTTCTCAACTCAATTCCCAGACTTGTAAGGCCATTTAATATTTTCTTCATAGCAGCGGTGATCTCGCTCTCTTCCAGAGTTTTGTCCTTATGCCTGAATACAAGAGAATATGCCATGGATTTATATCCCTTCTTAATCTGGTCTCCTTCATAAATGTCAAATAACTGGATACTTTCCAGAATTTTACCGCCTCTCTGAACAAGAACCTGTTCAATCTGGCCTGCCAGAACATTTTCAGGAACCACCATACTTAAGTCACGAGTAACTGCAGGATATTTTGCAATTCCCTCAAACTTATGGTCAAAACCTGCAAATTCAAGTACAGACGGAATATCGATCACAGCAATATAAGCTCTTTCTCCGATTCCATAGGCTTGCGCAACAAGAGGATGAACTTCTCCAAGATATCCTACTGTTTTTCCTTTATAGATCATATCAGCCTGTCTTCCCGGGTGAAGATATGGTTTCTTACTGTCCGGATCATATTCTATTTTCTCTCTCATGCCTGCTTTTTCAAAGAATTCTTCACAGACACCCTTCATGTCAAAGAAATCCCCGTTTCCATACATGCCAAGTGTAAACTGTGTACGCTCATCAGGAAGCTCTGTCAGAGGAAGAGACTTTGGAAGATATACGTTTCCAAGTTCATACAGACGTACATCCTTGTTTCTTCTGTTGTAATTAGTTGCAAGGGAACTGAGCATTCCATTTAATGTGGTGGTACGCATAATACTGTAATCTTCACCAAGAGGATTACTGATAGTGATCACCTGGCGAAGAGGACTGTCAGCAGGAATCCTTAATTTTTCAAATACTTTAGGACTTTCAAAAGAATAGGTCATACCCTCTGAAAATCCACAGTATTCTGCAATATCACGTGCTACCTGCTCAATACGCAGCTTGAATGGCATCTTTCCTGTAGTCGCTTCTCCTGTAGGAAGAGTTGTAGGTATTTTGTCATAGCCGAAGAATCTTGCAACCTCCTCTGCAATATCAGCAACACAGTGAATATCCTGACGGAAAGTAGGCGCAACAATTTCATTTGTCTTCTCATCATAAGTAAGTTCTACCTTGGCCAAATATCCAAGCATCTCTTCCGGAGTAAGGCTTGTACCAAGAAGAGCATTGATCCTGTCCGGCATAAAAGGCACTCTGGAAGGCTCTCTTGTCTCACAACATACGTCAACCATTCCACCCACAACTTCACCTGCACCCAGTTCTTCCATCAGCTGGCAGGCTCTGTCAATGGCCGCCTGTGCATTGTTGGGGTCAAGTCCTTTTTCAAATTTTGCGGAAGCATCTGTCCGAAGTCCGATCTTCTTGGAAGAAAGACGGATGTTGGTTCCATTAAAGCAGGCTGCTTCAAAAAGAACCGTATGAACGTGATCTGTGATCATAGAATTCTCACCACCCATGATTCCTGCAATGCCTACCGGTTTCTTGCCGTCACAGATCATAAGTACAGAATCATCCATGGTACGTTCCTGACCATCCAGAGTTACAAATTTCTCACCTTTTTCTGCACGGCGGACAATGATCTGATGACCTTCAATGGAATCAAGATCATAGGCATGCATAGGCTGTCCGAATTCTTCCATCACATAATTTGTAATATCTACCAGATTATTGATAGGACGGATTCCGTTTGATGCCAGGCATCTCTGCATCCATCTGGGAGAAGGACCGATCTTTACGTTCTTTACCACTCTAGCACAGTAACGGGGACAAAGTTCAGGATTTTCCACAGTCACTTTGACATAATCATTTACATCCTCCTCATTACCCTTGCAGATTACTTCAGGAGGACAGAATTTCTTATTAAAGGTTGCGGCAGCCTCCCTTGCAATTCCAAGAACACCGTAGCAGTCAACTCTGTTGGAGGTAATTTCATACTCAAAGACAACATCATCAAGTCCAAGAGCCTTAACCGCGCTCTCTCCTACCACAGCATCTTCCGGAAAAATATAAATACCATACTCCGGTGCTTCCGGATACATCTCACGGCTGCTTCCAAGTTCTTCAATGGAGCACATCATTCCGCAGGATTCCACACCGCGGAGCTTGCCTTTTTTTATTTTAATCCCACCGGGAGTCTTCTTGCCATCATGGCCTCCTGCCACACGTCCTCCGTCAAGAACCACAGGAACCTTATCTCCTTCTTTAACATTTGGCGCACCGGTAACGATCTGTACCGTCTCACTGCCAATATTCACCTGACAGACAATCAGCTTATCTGCATCCGGATGTTTTTCAATTTTCATAATCTGACCGATTACGATATGATCAAGATCCGCATCCAGTTTCTCAAAGCCTTCCACCTTAGTTCCTGTCAGCGTCATAGCATCTGTATATTCCTGTGCTGTCACATCAAGGTCCGGCACATACATTTTAATCCAAGATAATGAAGTATTCATTTTGCTAATCCCTTCTATATTGATATATTAATCTTATCAGAACTGTTTCAGGAAGCGGATATCGTTCTCATAAAGCAGTCTCATGTCATCAATTTCATATTTCAAAAGCGCAATACGTTCCAGTCCAACCCCAAAAGCAAAGCCAGTATATTCTTCCGGATCAATACCGCACATACGAAGTACATTTGGATGAACCATGCCACAGCCAAGAATTTCAATCCAGCCGGATCCCTTACAGAAACGGCAGCCCTTGCCTCCGCACTTAAAGCAGGAAACATCCACCTCTGCACTGGGCTCGGTAAACGGGAAATGATGCGGACGGAATTTGGTCTTCGTCTCTGGTCCGAACAGTTCCTGTGCAAATTCCTGCAGTGTTCCTTTAAGGTCAGCGAAAGTAATATTCTTGTCAATTACAAGTCCCTCTATCTGATGGAAAGAAGGTGAATGAGTCGCATCCACTTCATCCGAACGGAAAACACGTCCCGGAGCGATCATACGGATAGGAAGCTTGCCCTTCTCCATAGTACGTGCCTGAACCGGTGAAGTCTGTGAACGAAGAAGAATGGAATCATTGATAAAAAATGTATCCTGTTCATCACGGGCCGGATGTCCTTCCGGAATATTCAGCTTGGTAAAATTATAGTCTGCATATTCCACTTCCGGACCTTCCACAACTTCATATCCCATACCGATAAAAATACGCTCCACTTCCTCAAGAGCAATGGAATTGGGATGACGGTGTCCGATCTTTGATTTCCTGGCAGGAAGTGTCACATCAATTACTTCCTGTTTCATTTTTTCTTCACGGATAGTCTCTTCCATTTTCTTTCTGGATTCGTCCAGAAGTTCTTCAATCTTTGCTCTTGTCTCATTTACCAGCTGTCCAACCTTCGGGCGTTCCTCAGGAGCAACTTCTTTCATACTTTTCAGTATAGCTGTAAGCTCTCCTTTTTTTCCCAGATATGCAACACGTACATCATTGAGTTTGTCCAGGCCATCGGATTCATCGATCCGTTTTCTGGCTGCTTCAGCCAATTCCTGAAGTTTTTCTTTCATATCCATGATCTGTTTTCTCCTTTAATTAAAAAAATTAGTGACACAAAAAAACTCCGTCCCCCAAAAGGGACGAAGTATAATCCGCGGTACCACCCTGTTTCCTGCAGACCCTGCAGGCTCTCCAGTCTGCTTAACGCGCAGCAACGTCATTTCTTACAATAGAAAGATAAAATAAATTTATCCCCAGATATAAGTTCAGAAATGAGGCTCCGGTGAGAAATTAAGGAAGTGTCTGAACTTAAAGAAGCTTTCAGCCGCCGGCTTCTTCTCTCTGAAAGAAAACAATCCCCTGGTTGCACCTTCTTTGACTTTCCACATATTAACATTAATAATATGCCACATACCAGGTAGTCTGTCAAGACTCTGTTTTTTCTTTTTTTTCACGGGAGATCATCCCTCTTACGGATCTTCTGGCATCCCGGAATTGCTTTTCAAAATAGGAGTTGATTTCTGCTCCATAAAGGAACATATTCATACATACATACAGCCAGAGCATTACCATAATAATGGCAGTAAGGTTTCCATACATATTGCTGAATCCCGGGAAAATAGCAAAGTAAAGAGAGAATCCGTAGGAAAATACTGACCATGCAAAAGATGTAAGAAGTGCTCCCGGAACCTGGCTTTTTAAGGATGCCTTTCTGTTTGGAAGAAACTTGTACAGAAGCAGAAATACTACAAAAAGCACTCCAAACACCAGAAATGTCCTGGCTCCAATAATTCTGGCAATAATCTTTCCCAGAAACGGCACATATCTGGAAACAACCTCCTGAATGCGGTTTCCGAGAACAAGAAGGAGCAGGCTGGCGATCAGTGCAATAACAAATGACATAGTATAAAAAACAGAATATATCCTTGTGATCAGCCAGTTACGTGTTTCTTTTACATGATAAATGGTATTCAGTCCATTGGTGATAGCCTGGATTCCCTTTCCCGCTGACCAAAGAGCAACCAGTGCAGACAAAGGTACAATAGCAGAACTTCTTCTGTAAACATCAACAACAATTCCAAGCACAAAGCTCTGAAGATTCTGCGGAACAAAACCAACAATGGCATCCCGGACCACATTGTAGGTTAAAGGTGTGTATCTGACAAGTGTAGTCAGAAAAAGGATAAACGGAATAAAGGATAAAATAAGAAAATATGCTGCCTGCGCAGCATAAGCGCCTACATGATCTCCTGATATACGGTCCATAAAACCGGTCAAAAGGGATATAACTGATTGTCTTTTCGAGTTACCCTCCATACTTTTCTCCATTCTTCCGGGTTTTTATACTATGATTACTTTCAAAGCATACCATATTTTCGGCATTGTGACAAGTTTTAATACTATGGGGCAGTGTATCACTCAGTATATCTTCTCAACCTGTACATTCCTGAAGAAATACTGCAGTATCTCTTCATAAGTATATCCCTGTTTTGCCATCTCGTTTGCCCCGTTCTGACTCATTCCGACACCATGACCGTACCCGCCGCCACAGATTTCAAGACAGCTTCCTGGAGAAGAATTGAGAGTAAAATATGAACTGGGCAAAAGTTTACCTCCCTGTTCCTTCGCATTGTCTTTTTCATAAATGGTACATCCCTCAGGTGATAAAAATTGTCTGACAGAGTATTCTCCGTTAATGTAAAATGTCTTTCCCTCAGTAACCGCCTGCAGAGATACTACCGCCCCGCTTTCATTCTTTCTGGCAACATCAACAGAGAGAAGCTTTCCGGTGTTTTCATATAATTCCTGAGCCCTTTTCTGGATATTCTCCCATGGAATGGTAACCTGCCATTTCCGCCAGGGAGAATCCTGATCGAAATCACATCTTATACTTTTCAGATAGGATGATGCCTCATCAGCTCCCCATATTTCATCTGTACTTGTAAATCCTGCAGAAGTAGAGAAATAATAGGCTTGCACAGGCTCACCATTCTGAGTAAGTATCCTGCCTTTCGTGCAAAGAACAGCCCTGTCCGTTACTTCCTGGGGGAAAATATTTCCATAAACCTGATAATTTACACTGTCATCCACATCTGCATAATAAGCCTTCATTTCTTTGTCCGGATCCTGAATATGTTTCCATGCATATGTACGTGCACAGACTGCCTGAGCCATAAGAGCCTGTTCTTCATAAGAGGACGGCATTTCACTTGGAACAACAGCTTTCAGATAGTCTTCCAGACATATTTCATTCACCAGATTTAAACTGTCTTTTGTCTTACGGATTTCCAGAGTCCCGTAATAGACAGGATGTCCACATTGTCGGTCTATGGATGTTACCGTAATACCTTCCTCGTCTCCTTTGAGAAGAATCTCCTCTTCATCAAGCTGTGGGCTGTCAGCTGAATAATCAAATTCTTTCCCGTTACAGATTCCGGTTACCCTTTCATGTTCATAAGAGCTGTAATCTGAATTCATCAGAAGCACACGGATTTCAGGGCTTTGGGTTGTTATTTTCTGGACAGGAGCAGGGGAAACCTTTTGTATCGCAACCTGATAATTGATTTTATCCTTTTCTTTTTCTGCTGCCTGATCCATCAGCAGAATTTCTCCCAGAAGAATCATTAAAAGACAATTACGTGCATAAAAAAATCTGACTTTCTTCATATAAAATTTATATGAAAAAAGCCAGAAAATATGTACAAAGATCAGTCCTTAATATAAAAACGGTAGCATGTCATGGAATCATACTGCTCACCCGCTTCAATCACAGGGGAATGAAAATTATCAACATTCACAGCATTAGGTTCCACCTGTGTTTCCAGACAGAAACCAGATCTGGGATTGTAAATGTGGCCATTCTTACCTTTCTCATTATTTACGAAATTAGCCGGATAGAACTGAATTCCAGGGCAGTCTGTACTTACGTCAACGGCAATACCGCTCTCCTTGCTGAATGCAGTTGCTACAAGGCGAATGTTTCCTTTTGCATAATTATCTGTTACAAAATTATGATCATATCCACCAGTAAACTTAAGCTGTTCAAAATCAGCATTGATATCCTGACCGATCTTCTTGGCTGTTCTGAAATCCATTGGTGTTCCTTCCACAGGTGCGTTAACGCCTACAGGAATGGAATGACTGTCACATACAGGCGTGTACTCCTCAGCATGAATTATAAGATACTGATCCAGGACAGAACCGCTTCCTTCACCGTTCAGATTGAAATAGGTGTGGTTTGTCATATTGGCAACTGTAGGTGCGTCACTGACACCCTGATAATGGATCTTAAGCTCATTGGCTTCTGTCAGCTCATATTTCACGGAACAGTCAAATTCACCTGGGAAACCATTCTCTCCGTCAGGACTGATCCGGTTAAAGATAATACTGTTCTTCTCCGGAGCAATCTCGTCTACATTCCATAATTTTTTCTCAAATCCATCCGGGCCACTGTGAAGATTATTATCATTCTCATTCTGTGCCAGGTGGACTTCTTTCCCATAAATGGAGAATTTACCACCGGCAATACGGTTACCATTTCTTCCGATAATTGCTCCGAAGAAACATCCGTTCTCAAAATAAGGCTCAAGTTCATCATATCCAAGAACAACATCCCTTAATTTTCCATCTTTGTCAGGAACACAAAGCTTCACCAGGATTCCGCCGTACTGGCAGACTTCCGCATATGCTCCTGTCTTATTCTCAAGATGGTAGATCTTTACTTCTTCCCCCGTAGGTAAACTACCAAATTTTCTTTCAGACACACTCATAAATTTATCCTCCGATACATTTGTATTGAAAAAAAGAGCCATAACGGCTCTGATTTTCTATAATGTCCCGGGATGCCGTTCCCTTCCCATTGACGCCTAGCCGCAGCCAGGTTGGGTGTCCTCAACAAACCTTCTGCCTTCCGCTGCGCAATGACGGCCTGACATCCGGCCTGCGATGTTGGACTCCCTTATAAGTCGATGTAGGTTCAAAAAAAGAAGGGGCCTCGAACATTCCAGGATATGAACTTTTTAACTGATTTTCATTATACTCCAGTATATGCTTTTTTTCAACATAAAATGCATACCATTTATTTGATTTTAAGGATTTTCTTTACAGTTGCAGGCATATCCGGTGCATCCACCACACAGTCATGAAGAACCCTGGCACTGCGGATCGACTCAACAGCACGTGGAATCTTCACACCGGAAAGGCTGCAAAGAGCATCCGCAAGTGCGAAATCATCCATTCCCTCAGTGTTTCCTGTCAGGGCATCCATAACGCTTCTTGTAAATTTATATGGGCTTGCTGTAGATGCAATGACAACAGGAGTGTGATCGCCTGTATCCTGCACATATTTTCTGTATACGCCTGCCGCAACAGCCGTATGAGTATCGATTACATATCTGCTGTTCTTAAATATATGCGCGATCGTCTCCTTTGTTTCCTCTTCTGTACAGTAATTTCCATAAAAATCAGAAAGCTGTGCCTTCATCTCATCTGTGATGGTATACTCTCCGCCCCTGCTTAAAGCCTCCATTAATTCAGCACATTTCTCTGAATCCTGTCCGGCTATGCGATAGATCAGACGTTCCAGGTTGCTGGAAATAAGGATGTCCATAGACGGCGACGTGGTAAGGATAAAATCTCTCTTTCTGTTATAAGTTCCGGTAGTAAAGAAATCATAAAGAACCTTGTTCTCATTGGAGGCACAGATGAGTTTATGTACCGGAAGCCCCATCTGTTTGGCATAATAGGCAGCAAGAATATTGCCAAAGTTTCCGGTAGGAACTGTTATATTAATCTCCTGTCCATCTTTAATCCTGCCATCGCGAACAAGAGAAGCATAAGCAAATACATAATATACGATCTGCGGAACAAGACGCCCGATATTGATGGAATTGGCTGATGAGAACTGATAGCCTGCCTGGTCAAGCTCCATAGCAAGTTCCTTATCATTAAACATTTTCTTGACAGCAGTCTGGGCATCGTCAAAGTTGCCTGTTATACCCACAACATAAGTGTTATTGCCTTTCTGAGTGACCATCTGCTTTTCCTGAATGGGGCTCACGCCATGTTTGGGATAAAACACTATGATCTTCGTTCCCGGAACATCTGCAAAGCCTGCCATGGCAGCCTTGCCTGTATCACCTGAAGTTGCCGTAAGGATCACGATCTCATTTTTCACCTGATTCTTTCTGGCAGCTGTGGTCATAAGGTGAGGAAGAATGGATAATGCCATATCCTTGAAAGCTATGGTAGCACCATGATAAAGCTCCAGGAAATAAGCTCCGTCTGCCTCATGAAGCGGTGCAATCTCCCGGGTATCAAATTTATCATCATAGGCATTTCTGATGCAGTTTTTTAATTCCTCTTCTGTAAAATCCGTAAGGAAAAGCTTCATAACTTCATATGCTGTTTCCTGATAACTCATTCCTGCCAGCTGCTCCATTGAAACATCCAGCTTCGGAATCTGATCAGGAACAAAAAGTCCTCCATCATCAGACAAGCCTTTAAGAATCGCTACTGATGCCGTAACCGGTTCTCCTTTTCCTCTTGTACTTTTATATAATACCTGCATTGTAAATCCTGCCTTTCCAGATTTTTTTATATAAACCGACATTATTATAGCATATGCTTTATCAAAATACCATACTGAAATCCAAAATGTTTTTGTATAAAAAATACAGGCTCTTCATCTTGAAGAACCTGCATTATGGCTTCTTATTCATCCGGATATGTATAAAATTCATGTACACCGTATTTAAATAATTTTTTCAAATCTTTTTCAAACCAGGATACATTGTGCTTCTCAGCTTCTGATTTCTGAATAAAGAAAAGTGCTCCATGGGAATAATCAGTTCCTTCAAGTACCTGTTTCACTGCTTCTTTCGTCTCCTTTGAAACAGTCACTTCATTGATCCTGCCATCATAGGTGGGTGAAAACTGAGGTACCCCGTTTGTTGTCTGCCAGACCACATCTGTAACCGTATCCGGGAATTCGCTGTTCTTCACACGGTTCATAATAACATTGGCAACAAGGATCCTTCCCTTCACATCTTCCGTTCCTGCTTCAGCTTCCACAATACGAAGGAGTGTGTCATAATCCTCATCCGACATCATAGCAGGATTCTGAGCCATGGAAATTGATTTTGCATCAAAGTCATTAACCTTGTTTTTCATAGAAGTACTTACATCCAGATCTGCTATGTGGTCTTCGATTTTCTTCACACGCTGTCCAACCATTACCTGCTCACAGGAAGTTCCAATCCTCTCAACCATCCTCTGTCCGGATACTGTACATTTCACACCGGAAACCACCCCGGCAATCCCTGTGGGAAGAGCCTGTTCCTCTGTTGAATCTGCCTGTTCTTTATTGTCTTCCTCTCCTGCTGCGGCATAAACACTGCCTTTATCGCCCCTGACTGCAATACCGGAGCTTACTGCAAGTATCACCACAGCAAAAGTAACGATCAAAACATTTATCAGGCTGTGGTATGTATCTCCCGTACTTTTTGTTTTATCTTTATGTCTGTGAGATTTCCATCTTTTCATTCTGACTTTCATCATATTACATTCCTCATATTTTAGTCACAATTTTGTTTCATTATTTAATACTTTTGTAACTTATATAGAAATTATATTTAACAAAGTCTATTCTGTCAAGTTATTTTTTTTATCCTTTTTTTATTATTCTAAAGTAGATTATAGAATTCTCACATATAATCGTCAAGAAGATTCATCATACCCTTTTCGACACATTTGGAAAATGATCTATTTTTGTCCGCAGATCAGAAACATTGGCGTTGGGTTGTAAAATTCATCCTTCTTTGTATAGATTCTGCTGCTGATACCAAGATCGATGGAGAACCTGGACAGACCAAGTCTGCCCAGAATTTCCAGATCCCATGCAGGTCGGATACAGGAGCTGATGGGAAGCTGCCGTTTAATCTCCTCGCACTCTCTCATCATCTCATCTCCCACCGTAAAGTGGGCATGATTTGACGGAAGTCCACTGGTATCCGAGAAATTCTCCGCACCGTAATTGGCATCTGCATTAATCAGAATCCCGCCCGGTTTCAGCACGCGGATCCATTCTTTGTATGCTTTTGCAGCATCCGGCAATGTCCATGTAAGATTTCTGGAGACAACCACATCGAAACTTTCTGAGGGTAAATCAAGATTCTCCCCATCCATTACTTCAAAAGTACAATAAACTCCCTCTTCCTGTGCCAACTCCCTGGAATTAATGATCATGTCAGGCGTTAGGTCGATTCCTGTTACTTCATGGCCAAGGCCTGCCAGAAGAATACTGAAAAATCCTGCTCCGCAGCCCACATCCAGAATTTTCAGGTGTTTAGCAGGAAGAAATCCTTTGATCTCTTTTAGCCATTTACCGGCCATGTCACTGTGAAGTTCCGCACGTTTCTGATCTTTAAAGCTCTCACTTCGTTTCGTCCAGTATGTGGCAATCCGTTCCTTCCTCTGGTCTTTTTCCAGACTGAAACTACCATAAGCAATCATAGGGGTATCCTTAAGGATCTGAAGTGTACCTGTCTGGTAAAGGATCACTCCATTCAGATCCGAATAAGCAGTTTCCAGGATATTTCCTTCGTAATCTTTAATATAACCCAGGATCTCACCGGCCTTGACCAGATCTCCAGGCTTTTTTCCAGGATACCAGAGGCCAGAAACACTGGCTGACTGATAACGCATTTCTTCTATTTCCATAGGATAATAGGTGCTGTAGCTTCTTATTCCGTCATAGATTCCCAGACTGCACAAAATATTGTAAACATCTCTTCTTGTAGAACTAACTTCTTCCCTGGTCCAGCCTGCCATCTGTCCCCGTTCGATCAGTACACTTGGAATTCCGCAGGAGGCAGCATAATTGTAGGATCCGCCGGAAGAAACATTGGACCTTACCATATAAGGAACATCTGCCTGTTCCGCCATCTTCCTGGACATCTTCACTACATCAGGATCCGCTTTTCCTGCAAAATAGATATAAGGAGTAAGATTCTCATAGGAATCTCCACTGTGAAGATCTATATAGTAATCTGCCACACTCTGCAGCATCATCACTACAGAAAAGGCAAGACGCTCTGATCTGGTACCCTGAGGATTCCCGGGAAAAACCCTGTTCAGATTTTTATGATCCTCATAGCAGAGACTTCCTCTGCGCTCTTCAAATTCTTTCCTGGAGACTACCTTAACAATGATCACTCTTCCGGAAACTTTATCTGGATCCAGTTCCTTTGCAAGTTCCATAGATGCTTGTATTCCCACAGATTCCCCACCATGAATTCCTGCTGTGATCAGTACAGTTTTTCCCGGATATTTTCCATTGATTACTGTAAATGGCAGAGAAAATTCTCCGCCCGCAAGTTTGAGAAAACCATTTTTCATTGTGCCGGGCTCACTGTAAAATGGATCCTGGGCCTCAGGACATTTATTCTCTTTAACAGCGCATAGCATAAACATAGGCGTTGAACGGTAATTTAATTTTTCTTCCTTACTCCAGACCCGTTCCCACACCTGAGCATCCACTGCAACAGAAGAAAAGCCAGATTTTTTCAGCACTTTTCTGTCCCATGAGGGACGTTTCACTGCCGAGAGAGGCATCTGTCTGGCAATATTCTCCATACGGTCTATATCTGTGCAAAGATAATGATCATCCAGGTTTTCCTGCTTAACATTCTGTCTGTCTTCTTCATAGGAGAGACGCTTCTCCTCATCATAAAGATATCCATACCAGTTGGCGTCAAAGTTCAAAAGCTTCCCGCCCTGCTTCAAGACACGATGCCATTCTTTGTATGCAGCTTCCGGATTTTCCAGATTCCAGGTCAGGTTTCTGGAAATTACCACATCAAAACTTTCATCCTCAAAATCAAGCTTCTGGGCATCCATTCTTAAAAAAGTAATATTTTTGCAGAGATCTCCGGCATTTTCTCTGGCTTTATCAAGCATTTGCGGCGTACAGTCCACGGCCGTTACATGAAAGCCTTCTTCTGCCAGGATCACTGGGAAAAATCCCGGACCGGTTCCGATATCAAGGATCTTAAGATCCTCCTTGTCTTTCTCAGGGAACTGTTCTTTCAGAACAGTAAGCCAGGCTTTCTTCTGTATTCCTTCCAGTTCCTTATGATTTACCTCTGAATATCCTTCTGCACGGGTACTCCAGTAACTTTCTATTTCATCCAGTAATTTCTTCAAGATTCATTCCTCCTGTAATCAGGTCACAGTTTTAGCTTTTGGATATATTTGTTTCATTTTTTCATCATCATAGTGTTTATCCATCCATACCTGCCATGCTTCTTCTGCCGGCACGCCTTTTTCCCTCTGGTCATAACGGAACAATGCCATACTGCTGGCCAGAATATTTATACTCATAAACAGGATCAGACACCATGTAACGATTTTACCTTTTTTTTCCGGGATCTTTCCTATCCATCTTGATACAAAAGGATACAATTTTTTAAACCATACTACTGCAGCAATCCCCCAGAAAAAACAGAAAAGAAGATTGATCCTTCCTCCCAGATTAAATGGGATCTTTTTATAATTCCAGAAAATTTTGCCAAATACGATTTCTGTAAAAACGCTGCATACATATTCATAAGCACCGCCAAGTAATGTTCCGATAATAAAAAGAAAACTGTCACTTCTGTCTTTGTATTTATATAACAATGCGGTAACAACTGCAATGGCAAGCCCCCACACAATGCTGAACGGACCCCAGATCACACTGCTTCTGCTCATCCATTTTCCCAGACTGAAACGACAGAAAATGGTTTCTGCAATGTCACCAAGAAAAGCTCCTATAACAAAAATCAGAACAAACTTATATAAGCTGCAATCCCTTGCAAACACTGTTTTTGCAGCATTTTCCATATCTGAATCAACCTTTCTTGATTTCGGAAAAGCTTTATTGAAACGCCGCTCAAATGACGCAAACATATCAAGCAGAAGGATCCCAGTCAAAATAAAAAGGCCAATATGTCCCACAATAGAGGGAATGAGGGACAGAATCCAAAGATTCAGACGGTTTCCCCACCTTATGACAATGTATCCAAGACCGCCCCACAAGAGAGATGCAGGCAGACAGATGTATCCGTCAAGATTCCATTTCACATCTGTGTAATCCCACCATCTTTCCTTAAAGATCCATTCGGTCAGATGCCCGCTGATCCATTCGATCACTGTTGCACTGACAAGTGCAAAAAGAAAAAGCCAGAACCCTTTTAATTCCTGAAAATAGATAGACATAAGAACTGCAGTCATACCATAAAGAATACAGAACGGTCCACTTACCAGTCCTCTGTTAGCAAATTTCTTCTGTTTGACTGTTGCAATTACTGTTTCCAGAAGCCATCCGTCAAAAGAGTATATCAAAAATAACCATAAAAGTTCATAGCCTGTTAATTGTTTTATCATCCATAATCCTCACACATTTATCGACATTTTTCTACAATATTATGATTTTACAATATATATGTGCCAGATTCAAGTACAGGTTTTTACTATCTAATTCTTTGCATGCAAAAACCCTGCCGGTAATGCCGACAGGGCTTAAAAATTATTTCGTATGTCATTTCCTTTACTCGTCAAACTCCAGAACAGCAATATTCTGCCTTGCTGTTTTCTTCTTTTCCACTGCTATCCCTTTTTTGGATTTAAGTCTTTGATTAAGAGGTACCGGTGCGCTCATCCCAAGGGCATCCTGAATCATATAGAAATAATTGGCAGATAAATACTCTGTAACTTCATACTCTTTCCCAATTTCAATTCTGGGTCCATTATCTTCAATTGAAAATTCAAGCCTTCTCACATGTTCCTCCATATACATCCAGGCAATATTGTTCCGGATTCTGATATATAAGATAATTAAACCTCATTGTTTATTCACACAGTATTGCATCTTTCAGGTCGATCCATCCGTCACCATTTGTAAGCCGTCCCCAAAGGACATTTTCTCTGTCTCGCTTGATCTCGGCGATAGAAATGGGAATCCTCTCATTTTCCAGGCCCCAGAGGGCAACGTATTCCTTACCTGGTCCGGTATAGGTTTTCTTATAATCACTTGATAAATTTACTTTACACGGAGCACCATGTGCTTCAATCTTTCCCCATGTTTCTTCGTAATCCATGAAATATTCCTCCTTCTATTATGAGAAAACAATTTATTTTCAAAGTATTCTATCACATGCATATATTTTGTCAACAAGTATTAAACAGAAAATACATATATCCATTATCTTCAAATGATTGACATGATATCTGTTGTTTTGTAAAATATAACGAAAAAAGTCTTAAATACCAGTCCATAATAAGACACAAATAGAAAGGCATAAATAATGAACAAAAATACTTCTGAATTTCTTGAATGTGAAAAACGCTGGGTTTACTGGCTTCTTATCCTTACTGCAGGATGGTATGGAGCTTACACCTTCTCTCTGAGGGGAGGCGTATTCTGTAATGCCCAGACAGCTAACGTAGTACTCTTTGCCATGGCACTTGGGAACGGAGAATGGATGAAAAGTGCCTATCTTCTGATCCCCATTGGCAGTTATTTCCTGGGGGCACTGCTTTCCGAGTGGATGGGGAAAACAGTCAAAAGGTTTCATTTCCTGAGATGGGATACCATACTTATTGGTTTTGAAATTCTTACAGTTATCTTTCTGGGTCTTCTTCCTGCAGATGCACCGGATCAGATCTGCCAGATTATGCTGAATTTTATCTGCTCTATGCAGTTTAATACTTTCAGACAGATTGAGGGAGTTCCTGCGGCTACCACTTTTGTCACTAACCATATAAGACAGGTAGGATCCAATCTTTCCAAATATATCCGCCATCATGATGATACCGAGGCATTAAAAAAAATAGAGATCCACGGTGCACTGATCATATTTTTTATCATCGGCGCTGTGATCTCTACGGTCTTTTGCAGAATTTATTCATACCGCTCCATCTGGGGATGCCTTATATTCCTTGTAATAATTTTCATCCGTCTTGTGTATGCAGACAGATCATATGAGAAAAGCCTGCTTGCAAAAGTTCCGCATGGCCACTGAAGAATACGGCAGCCTCGTTGTTGACATTGAAATATCACAGTGTTATAATTTTTTTGGTATTGCGTTGAAAAGATAAAGCATCAGAAAAGAAACGCTGTATCCATTTTACACATACATTTTAAGGAGGAAAGAATAATGAAAACACTAGAAAAAATCAGCGACTTTTTTGGAAAGTATATGGCGCTGATCGTCCTTGTCATTGCCGCCCTGGCTTTGTTCGTACCTGGTTCCTGTCTGTGGATCCAGACAAGCTGGGTTAACTATCTTCTGATGATCGTTATGTTCGGCATGGGACTTACTCTGAAACTGGAAGACTTTAAACTTGTCTTTACACGCCCGAAGGATATTCTGATCGGATGTGTGGCACAGTTTACCATTATGCCTCTTCTGGCATTTGCCCTGGGAAAAATCTTCGGCCTTGATGCAGCACTTCTTGCCGGAGTAGTTCTTGTTGGAACCTGTCCAGGCGGAACATCAAGCAACGTAATTACATTTCTTTCAAAGGGAGACGTTGCTCTTTCTGTTGGAATGACAAGTGTCAACACGCTTCTGGCTCCACTTCTGACCCCGGCAATTACTTTTCTCCTTCTGAGAACCACTGTTACAGTTGACCCGGTAAGTATGTTCCTTTCAATCATTAAAGTGGTCATCATTCCTATCGCTCTTGGCTTTATCATCAACAAACTGTTTGGAAATGTAACTCAGAAACTTGTAAAAGTGCTCCCTTCCGTTTCTGTTATTGCCATCTGTCTGATAGTTGCTGCTGTTGTTTCTCATAACTCTGAGAAGATCTTGACTACAGGCGCAATTGTATTCGTTGTAGTTATTCTTCATAATCTTCTTGGATATGCATGCGGTTTTGGTCTGGGTAAATTACTCCATATGAGTATTCCGAAAACAAAAGCTATTTCAGTTGAGATCGGTATGCAGAATTCCGGTCTTGCTACTTCCCTGGCGGGAACTGCATTCCCGGATCTGGCCATGGCTACCGTACCTGGTGCAATTTTCTCTGTATGGCATAACATTTCCGGTGCGATCCTGGCAAACATCTATAATTGCTGGACAGATAAAGACGAAAAATAATTAAGAACCTCAGAGCATCAGCCAACTGGCTGATGCTCTAATTCATTTCAGATACCTCTCTGTTCAATAAGATTTTTACTAACCGTGCAAAAGGTTCCACCTAAATTTCCTGTTATGCGTTTTTTTAAATCTACCATTGGTACATGACCCCACTGTGGTCATACGCTCTATATTGAGATAATATCAAGTATAATTCACACTATATAATCAACAAATATGAAATTGTAAAACTGGAATTTCTATTCTTCATCAGGAGCCTGTCCGTCATGTGTCAACCACTTACATTCCGTTAATTCCATATTTGTAAATGTAGCCTTAAATGATGAATCTTCTGGGCTACAAGCATAAATTCCAAACTGTATTACATCATTAGCTTTATACACATGGCAAATTCTCATCTGCTTGTACTTAATTCCATCTTCAGAACACTCAATACAATAATCATCCTCTCGTCTACTAAATCGATACCACATAGACTTGATTCCTGCATCTATTTCGGTTGTTGCCCAATCTGAATATCCATTATTAGTCACTACACTTCCTAAATGCTGAAATTCTTCGTTCTCATACTCAATTGAACCCTTAAGCCAGTTTTCACTATCAAGGTACATTACAATACCACACTGGTCAAAACGCACCTTGCTCTCAAATTTAGTTTTAACTACGAAGGAAAAGAATTTCTCAGATGTTTTTATCTGAAGCACAGGAGCATTATCGTTCCTGAAATGATAATAAGTACGCTGCCACAAATCAGTATGTGGATTAGTAATTATCTCAATCTTATCCTCTGATATTGAATACTGCTTAGGTTCTCTTGTCCATTTCCATTGATCTTTATTTATCTTCATTTTCATTTCCTTTCAACGTAAAAAACTGAAAGTTTACTTTGTCCATAAATAAGAATTTATTTTAATAAATATTTTCTAAATGCTTTATGAGCGTCAAAGTGAACATCTTTAAAGAATAAAATCAACCAAATAACAAAAGTCTATCATACAATGCTTGTTCTTCTTTAGACAATGAATTAAATCCCGAAACGAATTCATCTCATGAGCTTTCACTCAAAGGCAACATCTTATCTCTTTCGATACTTCTTTATCTTATCATATTACCTCTCATCGGGCAAGAACAAACATTCGAAAACAGGTTCTTATAGTTCAAAGTTAATAGTTCAATAACTTTACAGACATTCCAACTTCATATCTTGACGGTGGTAGTTGCGGATGCTGTTTCATTTTTTTAACAATAGCCATAATGCCCTCCTGCGTTATCGTTACAGAATACACCCGTATAGGCTGTTCTCATTATAACTCAGATTAGACTAACTGTATATAAAAATGTAAAAGCCATTGAAAATAAGGGTGATTGGAAGAACGGATAATAGCCTGATTTGCATTCATCGTAACCACCATTTTGATACAATCCAACGGTTGCACCCCCTCCATCCGGGTATTGGATTAGACTACTTTCTTTTTTTCCATTATTTATACCATCCCTTCGTCTTATTTGCAAACCAACAAAGTGCCAACATTATCGGTACCTCAGTCAGAACACCTACCGTTGTAGCAAGTGCTGCAGGGCTTGCAGTTCCAAATAGAGCAATTGCTACCGCAACTGCCAGCTCGAAGAAATTGGATGCTCCGATCATTCCGGCCGGAGCTGCAATATCATGGCTCAATTTGAGTAGCCTGCACGCAATATAGGCAATGGTAAAAATAAAGATAGTCTGTATTGCGAGCGGCAAAGCAATTAATACAATGTGTAATGGATTTCTTAAAATCACCTCTGTCTGGGATGCAAAAATCAGGACAAGCGTAAGCAATAACCCAATAGTTGTGGCATTGTCGAATTTGTGTATGAATACTTCTTCAAAATACTTCTGACCTTTGTTTTTAATCACAAACGTCCTCGTCATAATACCACCTACAAGCGGAATCACAACAAAAAGTCCTACACTGATACTGCTCCTGCTAAATATTCTGTAGCAAGTTCCGGTGTGATCAATGCCTTAAATGCAGTAAACAAAAAGAAACTGCTGATTGCGTACATGGTAAAAGGCTTGATCAGCCAATTCACTATCCATGTTACAAACAGACCTTTCGGATTCTTACCAACCTGTTTTACACTCTGAAAATCCACTTTCATCATCATTGGATAAATCATTACCCAAATAAGAAGGGCAATCGGAATAGAAATTCCTGCTATGGATAACTTATCCAAGAATGTAGGAATTACAGGAAGAAACTTTCCAATCAGAATTCCTGCTATCATGCATAACAGCACCCATATACTTAAATATTTTTGAAAAAAACTAATGCCCTCTGCTTTTGATTCTTTACTCATAAATGCCTTCCTTCTAACATCCAAGTTTTCTAAGAAGCTCCTCCACCTGGGATGCTTTTAATACTTTGCCCATAGATACCACCTGTTCATTTACAACGATCGCAGGCATACTCATGACTCCATAGCTCATTACTTTTTCCATATCTGTGATGTACTCAACTTCTGCATCCAGATTCATTTTTTCAACCGCTTTCTTTACATTTTCATGCTGCTCATGACAGGATTTACAGCCTGCGCCTAAAACTTTAATATTGCATCCATTTCCTCCACATGCACAACAGCATCCTCCCTTTATTTCTTCTTCCTTTTTCTTGCCAAAGCCAAATAATCCCATGTTCGTAATCTCCTTTTCATTTTAATATTTTTATTTCCTTAAATAATCAAATACTGTATTGCATTAAAAAAGTATCCAACAATGATAATTCCCATTGTACAAATTGCTATAAATATTCCCAACAATCTGGGCTTTATTGCCTTTCGAAGCATAATCACGGAAGGCAGACTCAGTGTCGTAACCCCCATCATGAAAGCTAAAACCGTACCAAGTTGAGCTCCTTTTGCCAACAGTGATTCTGCGATAGGAATCGTTCCAAAGATATCTGCATACATCGGGATTCCAACAATCGTTGCAAGGATGACACCAAATGGATTCTTACTTCCGAGAATGCTCACAACCCAGCTCTCCGGAATCCAGTTATGGATAATCGCACCGATACCAACACCAATCAGAATATACGGAAACACCTTTTTAAAGGTTCCAACCACCTGGTCTTTTGCGTAAATCATACGCTCTCCCTGGGTAAGAGTCGGAGAATCAATATCAACAGCACTCGCTTTATGAATGAACTCCTCAACCTCATTTTCCAGATGAAGTTTTTCAATCAGGGTACCCCCGGCTACTGCCACAACCAGCCCAAGCACTACATAGACAATAGCAACCTTTGCTCCAAAGACACTCATCAGAAGTACAAGACTTCCAAGATCCACCATTGGTGATGAAATCAAAAAAGAAAATGTTACCCCAAGTGGCAGACCCGAACTTGTAAAACCAATGAACAGCGGTATCGATGAACAGGAACAGAATGGTGTCACCGTCCCCAAAAGGGCTGCAATGCAGTTTGCCCAGATACCATGAAATCTTCCCATAATTTTCTTACTTCTCTCAGGCGGAAAATAGCTCTGTATATACGAAATTATGAAAATCAGCTCGCACAACAAGACAGTGATTTTAATTACATCATAGAAGAAAAACTGAATACTTCCTCCTATACGTGATGTCGTATCAAGACCAACTCCCTGAAGCAGGTTGCTAATCAAAGCATTAAGCCATTTCATTCCCAAAACCTGATTTTGAATAAATTCCCACATTGTTCTATGAATTCCTTTTCTGTGATAGAATTTTTTCTATGTGATGTTGTTTTATATAGCCGACAGCATATAGGATGCTATCGGCTGATATTATTCTTTGTTCCTACACTTGTGGCAGATGCAATCCGGTGTCGGATGGAACATCTTCGACAGTGTGTCCGTAAATTGTTCCAGATATTCCACGTTCAAAGAATAGTAGGTGTTTTTCCACTCTTTTCTCGCACTCACTATACCTGCATCCAAAAGTACTTTCATGTCATGGGACAAAGTAGGCTGAGTAATATTAAATTCTTCTTGAATAACGCAGGCGCATAATTCCCCACATGAGAGCATATCCACAATTCGAAGTCTCTTGGGATCAGATATTGCTTTTAACACCTTTGCTACATCAAAATATCTCTGTTCCATAGCATTCCTCACATAGTATTTTTTCTATTTGATAGAATATCACGCAGATAAGTTCCTGTCAATATCAAATTGGATATTTTCTATATGATAAAAAAACATCATCATTGTTTTTTATGCACATCCCCTGGCTCATCCCCATGGCCTCATAGCCGTTTTCCTTTTCCCGTTTCTTTTTCTGACCGACCCGCCCGGCGAAGAACACCGCCTGACGGCTTTGTGAGGTGTTGCCTTTGGCTTCTCTTCCAAAGGCGGATGAAGATAATCCAGAATCTTTTTTCGGGCATCCTCATCAAAGTCCTTTCGTACATCAGAAACTACCAGATTTAAATGAAAAAGTGGGTCAATTTCACTTGACAAGCAACAACAGAAAGTCTGAAACATGAAAAGAGCATCCAAAAATATAAATTTCTTCCGGATGCTCACAATTCGTTCATTACTCATATCATTTTGACTGAACGTGAAAAAATCTGTAGTATCTCCTGTCTCTCCATGAGAATCCACCTCCCATTTACTCAGAATCAAACCGCCCTTTCACAAAAACCTGACGTTCTGCCTCACCTCTGGAAAAGATGTCATTTTATATAGCATAGCATGTTCTTCAGATTTTTTACACACTCGCTTTCATTTTCTATAGCAAATCATTATCAAAACAACATAACTTTTTATCTGTTGAATATGCAATTATAATTCTTCCTCAAGGGATTTCAGAAATTCTTCTGGAGTATACACTGGGATAGATGATTTCTGATAATCTTTCGTATTTCGTGTAATAATGCAGTCAACCTTGGAACGGATTGCGGTTTCAATCATGACAGCATCTTCAAAATCAGATGTTTCTGAAGAATAAGGAATTCAACCGCTCCTCTCTTGCTTCTTCGAGAGTCATGTTATCTGGTACACTGCCAAATAATGCATCCACTGTATTCAGTTTATCTTGATAAGTTTCTGGTACCTGACACCACAATGCCTAGGTTTCTTTATCACATTAATACGATAAACCTGTATTTCTCATATAAAGCACATAAAGCCCGCAAAGGATATACCTTTGTGGACTTTATGAAACTATTAGCAAACTTTCATTTTGCTTTTCTTCTTTTTATTTCCTGTTTAAAAGGAATCAAGCGTGCCAGCAGTCTGGTAGAAAAAACAGTTGTAAGGGTGTCTGACATTTCTTGGTGTCTTCCTTCGTATCAGAGAGTGTCAATGGATAAGCCAACTGTAATCCTTACGACAATCAAGGATATAATCCACATAAACCGTATCATCTTGGATTTGATAAAGAACAAGATGCCACTTTTCTACAAACATCTTATGATATTTATTTGGCGGTATATACTCTTCTTCAAAAAATGGAAAACGTTGCGGCATACACTCTAAAGAACGTATTGCTGTAACAAGTTCTTTCTTTTTTACAACTGCGGCATCTTTATTGACCTGTGACATAAAACGGATATGTGTTCCTAACATTCTTTTTGCCCTGTCAGAAATGATAACTTGGTATTTCTTGTCTGCCATGTATTATACCTCTGCGATCACATTATTAAGGTACGCATCTAGTTCTTCAAGAGTACATCCGTTTCTGCCTGCCATTCTATCTTCCTCTACGGCAAGCAATTCTTCCCTTAACTTCAGCATTTTCTCCCAACGGTTGTATGTTTCGATATCCATAACAACCAAATCTCCCTCGCCATTCTTTGTTAGGAATATTGGCTCTGCCGTCTTGCGGCACAAATCGGCAATCTCGTTGTAATTCTGGCGTATTGCTGCTGATGGACGAATATTCATATTGACACCTCCTTGAAATTGTACATCTAGTAATATTCTAACTATATTATACTCATTTCATACAATAAAGTCAACACATCCAAAAAATGTACAATTAAACTGGTTCAAAAGTAGTTACTATATTGCACAAAATACTCATATGTAAAGTATCATCTGTATTAACCATTATACTTTCGAACTTCCGTTTTTTCAATTCATAGTTTACATTTTACATCACTTCGACCTCTCTTCCATATTTTTTCTCATATTCCGCAGTAATAAACGCACCGCTTCCTCTTCCAGCAGCTACCACAATCAGTTTATCAGACCATGCACTGATCAGTCTGTTTCTTTTGGGAAATCTGTATGGGACTGGCTGTGCTCCCGGTGGATATTCGGATATGAGAAGTCCTCTTTCTGCAATCTGTTCCATTAATTTTCTGTGTTCACAAGGATAACATATGTCCAGGCCATTCCCCAGGACTGCAACTGTATATCCTCCTGCCTTGAGACATGCCGTATGAGCATAAGAATCTATTCCTTTTGCCATCCCGCTTATAATTGCTGTGTGATCGGATACATATTGTTCTGTGATTTCTTTCGCCTTCAGCTTTTCTTCCTGTGTGCATCTTCTGGCTCCAACAATTCCAACCGTTTTTTTCATATTCCGGATGCATCCTTTATAATATAAAATGATCGGTGAATCCTCCGGCTCTTTCGCACGTTCCGGATAACCTGGATCATTTTGAGTCAGAATAGAAATGTGATGTTTCTCACAGTCTTCCATGATTTTATGCACACAATCCAACGATTTATTTTCTATGATGCTATTGATCTGTCTTTGCGTGATTTCTTTTATCTGACGCAAATCAGAGGCATCAGACCGATAAACTGTTTCCGGATCACCAAATGTCTGCAGCAATCTCCTAGATGTAACGGGCCCGATATAAGGAACAGATGAAAGCCATATCCAGTATTCCATATCATTTCACCACCATCATCTTACTGTTACTCTTATCCAGATCTCTACAGGATAAGACCTTTTGTACATCAGCCAATCGTATGTTTTCCACTCCATCCAGGTCTGCACTCGTCCGGGCAAGTCTCAGCAGTTTATGTATCACACGGGCACTATACCCATATTCTTCACTTGTTCTTTTTAACAGCTTAAGTGATTCACCATCCAGAACACAGTATTTCTGGATAAGTGAGGTCGACATCTGTGCATTACAATTGATTCCTTCTTCTCCCTTATAGCGTATCTGCTGGATCGTTCGTGCTCTTTCCACACGTGCTCTTATCTCCGAGGAAGACTTTGCGGGAGTTGTCTCGTTTAAACTGAAATAATCGACCGAATGGACTTCTTTCTGAATATCGATCCGATCCATGATGGGGCCGGATATTTTTCCCCTGTATTTAATGATTTCATAATCTGTACATCTGCATCTGGAACTGGGGTAATAGCCACAAGGGCAAGGATTCATTGCGGCAACAAACATGAAATTAGAAGGGAAGGTATTGGTACCATTGACACGTGAAATGGAGACTTTTTTATCTTCTACAGGTTGGCGGAGAGCATCTAATGTACGTCTTGAAAACTCGGCAAGCTCATCCAGAAAC
>JAXEUE010000032.1:0-8461 GCA_034115005.1 Blautia sp. | reverse complement strand
TTGCATAGTCTGACCTCACAATCTCTGTGAGTAACTGTTTCATCAGTTACCAGTGAATTACTTTGTTTCCTTATGCAGAGTGTGTTTACGGCAGAACTTACAATATTTAGAAGTTTCCATTCTCTCAGGATGGTTCTTCTTATCCTTGGTCATATTGTAGTTACGCTGCTTGCACTCAGTACATGCTAATGTAATCTTAACGCGCACAACTTCCACCTCCAGTGTTTTCATTTGCATAGTCATTTCTTAGGTCCGAAAGATGTATCCGTCATCTTTTTTCGGGCATAAAAAAAAGACCTAACTTCCATGTCGCCTGTCAAGTTTATCATAAAATGTACATGAAAGTCAAGCCTTTTTGCGATTTTTACTGCTGTTTTCAAAAGTAGTCATATCCTCCATGGATATCCACAATACTTCCATTCATATACTGATTGGTAAGAACACTGTATGCCATATCAGCAACATCCTCAATCCTGCCGAAATGATGAAGTGCAATTTTTCTGTTGATCCGCTCATAACTCTCTGCAGTACGATTCTCATGCCAGGGTGTTTCGATAAATCCAGGCGCCAGAGCATTTACCCGTATCCCTTTGGGTTCCAGCTCCTTAACAAGGGACTTGGTAAGAAAATGCACTGCCGCTTTGGTCACTCCGTATACCAGAGAAGACGAATAGGCCTGGCATCCTGCATAGGATCCCATAAAAAGCACACTTCCTCCCTCTGAAATCACCGGCAAAAATTCTTTTACCATGAATACAGGAACAGAAAGATTGGTATTTACAATTTTATTCCATTCCTCAAAGGTATATTCCGTAAATTTTTTATATGTGCTGATTCCGGCATTACTAATCAGCCAGTCTACATGGCCGGCTTTCTCCTTAACCGTATTTACCAGATTCATCATTTCCTCATAAGAGGACATATCCGCTTTAAGAATTATAACCTTTTTTCTGTCAGAAGGAAATAAGTTTTCCGTAAATTTTTCTGCTTTCTTTTCATTATGGGCATAGGTAGCAAAAATAAGATCCCCGTCTTCCGAATTGGCCAGTATTTTTTCCACGATTCCCCGTCCAATACCGGAAGTTCCTCCCGTAATTACAGTCACTCTGCTCATCTTATCTTCCTCCGGTCATACCTACAGGTTCATCAATTTTTCATATACGTCTTTGGGGATATATGGCTGCTGATTATGAATCGGCTCTCCAAGGCATGTCTTTGGATAAGCAAAGGTACCAGGTTCCAGCATGATCTCCAGGAGCTTCGGTCCTTTTCCTTCCAGGAAATCCTGTGCCTTTTCCTGCACGTCATCACACTTTATTCTCTCAGACGGTATTCCATATGCCAAAGCCACTCTGGAAAAATCACAGGACGAAAATCCGCATTCTTCAGTGGTTCCTGCAAAGAGTCCGTCAAAATAGTCTTTCTGAAGATGTCTGATCATACCTAATGCCTGATTGTTCATAATAATCATCTTTATCGGAATGTTCTCTCTTTTTACCCATTCCAGCTCCTGGATATTCATCTGAAAGGCCCCATCCCCACAGATACAGGCCACAGGCTTTCCTGTTGCATAATATGCACCAATAGCTGCAGGAAGGCCATAGCCCATTGCTCCATGACCGCCGGAAAAAAGAAGTTCCTGTCCTTTACGGTTCTTAAACGACTGATAGCTCCAGACCATATGCTGCCCCACATCAATAGAAACGGCAGAAATATCTTCAAGCATATCACTGATGCTCCCAATCATACGATTAGGATATCTTTCCGGTGTATAATCATCTACTGCCTGAAGGCATTCTTTAATCTCATTGCATACAGCCATCCATTCACCGCTATTCTTCTGCTCTTTACAGCAGGCTCTGTTCAGACGGACGATTACCTGAGAGGCATCTGCCTGGAATTTTTCTTCATTTATACCATCTTTATGAATCTTTCTCTGAAGATTATATGGATCAATGTCCACCCTTATGATTTTTGCATTCTTTGCAAATTCCTGTACTTTAGTTCCAATCTGTCTGGTACACAGAGAAATGCCCAGGCAAATAAGCAGGTCACTTTTGGCATTGGCAATCATATTGGCATATCTGTGCCCGTACGCTCCCCCTATACAGCCAAAATTAAGGGGATGATCAAATGGAAGTACGGATTTGGCCAGCACGCTTGTAATAATCGGAATCTGTCTTTTCTGAGCAAACCGGAGCAATTCCCTCTGCCCCGGTTCATTATCCACTCCATGACCCAGCAAAATGACTGGACGATGTGCAGCCTTAAGTGAATCCAGAATAGCTTCTGCAGCCTGATCTGCCTGATTTGAATCAAAATCCTCTTCCTGGAAAGTCATATCGTAAACAGGGTTTTTCACTTCACTTCTCTGCATATCCATAGGAAGATCAATAAGAACAGGCCCTTTGCGTCCCGTTGTCGCCACATGAAACGCATAATTCAGTTCTCTTACAATATCTTCCGGATTACGGATCTGCACCGCATATTTCGTGATCGGACCTGCCATAGAAACAATATCAGTCTCCTGGAATCCCTGCTGACGAAGCCCCTTTATTCCTGAATATTCATAAGTATTCAACTGACCCGTAAGAAAAATTACAGGAAGAGAATCATAATAAGCATCAGCAACACCGCTTAACAGATTCACTGCGCCAGGTCCGCTGGTAGCATAGGCACAGGCACATTCTTTTTTTGCCTGGGCATAACCGCAGGCTGCGAATGCAGCTGCCTGTTCATGATAGCAGGAATGATTCTCCGTTTCCGGATTTCTCTCTATAGAATCAACAATATGGGCAATCATCGTCCCCTGATATCCGAAAAAATGGCGGATTCCTTTTTTCTGCAAAAATGTAATAACAAAATCTGAAAGTTTCATAATTTCCTCCTGCATCTGTTTTCCTTCAGCAGATCAATCCTTTTGATTAATTTTTTCCAGAATTTCCAGAATTTTCACTGATTCATCGTAAAAAAGCCTTGTGCATTCCGTTCTCTGATCCCGTATCATGATCAAGAGCTCCTGCAACAGATAACGGAAGCCATTTCCCTCGAAATTAAAACTGTATCGTTTCGGAAAATCCCTTCCTTTAATGTTCGCCTCGAAATATCCTGTATTCCACCAGTCATTGGGAACAGTTACCCGCCCGTCACTTCCAATAATGACCAGCTCATTTTCCACATCAACTGTTGTTCCTATTTCAATGGAGGCAAGAGCATTCTCATAGTTAAGAGTAATCATATCGTATACAAATCTGCCCTGACCGTCTTTAACAGCATTGGTGTTCACCCTGATACAATCTCTTCCAAGAAGCTTGATCACTGCGCAGATCGCATTGCATATGGTTTCATTAAAGGACTTCCCTCCCTCAAAATAGTCCTGGGAAATGGCACATTTTACACTGACCAACTTCCCTATCAGATTGCTGTGCACCAGCCATACCAGCTGGTTAAATGCCCTGAGATATACAAGAGTGAACCTCTCGATAAGAACAACTTTATTTTCCTTTGCCAGTTCAAAAAGTTCCCTGAGCTTCCCTGAAGAAAGGGTCACTGGCGCATCACTGATCACATACTTTCCCTGCCGGATAGCCTGCTCTGCATACTCTGCCCTCAAAGCCGGCTGACATTTAATATAGACGATATCCACATCTGACAGAAACTGGTCATAGTCTGTCCACCATGAATCCAGCTCATACTTATCACAGAATTCCCTGGCTGTTTCCTGGTTCCGGGAAAAAACCCTTTCCACATGAATTCCGCTTACATATTTAGATTCCTGCACCAGTTCATTATCCTGAATATCATCTGTAACAATTCCTACATTAAATATGATTCCCTGGCTGCGCAGTTTGGTACTGGAAATATTCTTGGTTCGTTCCAGATAGATGACCTCGCAGTAATTTCTCAGATAATCAAATTTCCCTCTCCAGTCCGAACCGACAACCAGTACATCAATATTATATTTAATAATATCATTGATTTTCTGTCCCTGATATTCTTCAACAATGATCTCATCTGCAAGTCCTGTCCTTCGAACATTCTCTATTCTCTTGATCAGACTGTCACGGACATTGAGCTTGCCCCGCTCAATATCATAACTCTCACTGGTAACTCCCACGATCAGATAGTCACCCAGGGCTTTCGCTCTCTTTATAATATTGTAATGGCCTTTATGGAAAAGATCAAATGTTCCATACGTAATAACTTTTCTCATGATCCCACACTTCTCACAACTGCATATTATTGTTCTGATCTTCCGTTTCTTCCAGAAGATCCCCTGTATCTGTTTCGCTGGTAGTCTCCTCCAGTTCTTCCATCAGTTCTTCCAGGGTATACTCTTTTTCTTCTTCATCAAGGTTTACAACTTCCGTATGTGCTTTCTGTTCTTCCTCTGTTTCCAGAGTAGCGGCCAGTTCTTCAATAGCCTTTCTCCGTCGGTTAAGCTGTTCATACTTATCCTCATCACTGTCGTATTCTTCTTCCAGGCCTTCATCCCGTATGATTTTATCCTTCTTAAAGAGCAGGAATGTAATCAGATTCAGTATACCTGTATATATGAAATCTACCGGAAGGCTTCCAAGAACCAGGATGAACAGGAAGGAAACTCCAAGCAGCACCCATACATTCATAAACGGTTCTGCCTGAAGGATAAAGAGACCGTTCATTACAATTAAAAGGGGATAATGGAAAAAATAGATTCCCATAGTATGCCGTCCGATATAGGTCAGCGGCAGTTTCCTGTCCGGGATCAGTGCAAGCATGGTGTATATTACCAGAAAAGAAACAAGATACATCAGAAGACGTATAATGATACCCTCCGTATTGGTAAGACCGCACAGCTTATAACTGTGGTTTCCCCGGAAAATGGCAATTCCGATATCATTTCCGATCATATAATGAGGAATTGCCCACAGAAGGACGGCAGAAACAGGAATCAGTACCCATTTTCCCACAAACTTACGGATCTCCCGGATGTAATCACTCTTCCACAGATATCCTGCCACAAAAAAAGGAAAAAATACCACAATTCTTGAGGCAGACAGGTATGTGGTAAATTCCGGTCTTGTGCCTGCCCACAATGCAAAAATAATGCTCAGAGGCACAATGAACCTTAATTTGCCCATTGCCTCAATGGTAAGCCTGTACACAAGAAGTGCCAGGAGATACCACATAGCTGTACCTGTAGGTCTTAATAATTCATAATCCATAGATTTTCCCAGCCAGATCTCACTGTACCATGTCAGGGTATAACCAAGAATGTACGGAATAAGAAGATTCTTTACATTTTTCAATACATTCTGAGGTTTCTTGGAAAGATATCCGGAAATAAAAACAAATGCCGGCATGTGGAAAATCGTAATTGCATACCAGATATATCTTATGACCTCTTCTGTCTTCACCAGCTGGAATGCAATAATATGATTAAACACAACAAGAAATATAAGAATTACTTTAATATTGTCTATCAGATAGGAATATGGGACAGCCGTCCTGTCTGCTTTTATTTTCATAACTTTACAGTCCTTTAACTTTTTTATTACGATAAGCATAACATACTTTTACGGCTTTTGGAATAGAAAATTAAAAGACAGTTAATGATAATATTTCCAAATTCCATGGAAAGCATAGGAAACAAAAAATTTAAAGCTCTTTACAGGCCCATATCCCATATATCTGTATACTTTATATGTCATACCTGCAGATTTAATTTTATTTCTGGACTTTCCCCCTTCACTCAGGCGGTATTTCAAATAAGGCTTATCGATGCCTGCACCTGGTCCATACTCTCTGAGAACTTTCAGCCAGGTAATATAATCCTCATGGCTGTCATCATGTTCCATAGGAAAACAGAGTGCCGCCTCTTTTCTTATTAGAACTGAGGAGCAGTTAATACTGTTATGTCTCAGGAGATCTTTATATGTGATCTTATTTCCTACAGGAATATATCTGCCAGTATCAGTTCCGTCAGGATTCATAAGTTCCCTGCCAGTAGAACAAAGCACATAGCCGGTTTCCTCAAGAACCTTAAGCTGTTCCTTAAGCTTCCCTTTCTCCCACCAGTCATCTGCATCCAGAAAGGCAATATACTCCCCTTTTGCCGCCTGAACTCCACGGTTTCTGGAGGCAGCTGCTCCTATATTTTTTTTATTCCTGATATACTGAAAGTCCTCCCTGCCAGAGTAGGCAGACAGGACTTC
This sequence comes from Blautia sp., assembly GCA_034115005.1. Taxonomy (GTDB): domain Bacteria; phylum Bacillota; class Clostridia; order Lachnospirales; family Lachnospiraceae; genus Blautia_A. The sequence goes on along the minus strand of JAXEUE010000032.1, from coordinate 2,264 downwards.
CCATGTCTGGTCCTTCGACCCGTCATCAATTACAAGGAGTTCCAGTGGAACCTCCTGGGAATAAACGGATTCAACAGCCTGTTTAATATATTTTTCGCCATTATAGACAGGCATAATTACAGATACCAAGGGCTGATTCATTCTTTTTCCTCCGGTTTGTCTTTTTTACGCTGTGCAGAGTTTTTCAATGCATTTACCTGTCTGTCATCCACGCCTTCCGAAACTTCTTTCTGGAAAAAGATCTTCACAGTCATAAAGATCAGTTTAATATCCAGAAGAAGCGAATAATTTTCAATATAAAACAGATCAAGTTTCAGCTTATCATAGGGTGTTGTGTTATATTTGCCATAAACCTGAGCATACCCTGTAAGACCTGCCTTAACTTTAAGCCGGTAATAAAACTCCGGAAGTTCTTTCTCATATTCCCTCATAATTTCCTTACGCTCCGGGCGTGGGCCTACCATGGACATATCTCCCATAAATACATTAAACAGCTGAGGAAGTTCATCCAGATGAAGATTCCTGATCACTTTCCCCACAGGAGTAATTCTTGAATCATGTTTGGACGCAAGACGTGCCCCATGAATCTCTGAATCCACACGCATACTGCGAAACTTACATATTTTAAAAGATTTACCGTTTAACGTGAGACGATTCTGAAAATAAAACACAGGTCCTCTGTCATATGCTTTCACTGCAATAGCTATGATTAGCATTATTGGAGAGGTGATCACGATTCCGATCCCCGAAATCAGAATATCCATAATTCTCTTGGCAGCTCTCTGTTCCACCGAAAGTCCCATATTTCTGGACATAAGAAGAGGAGTGTCAAATAAATGGATCCTGTCACTTCCCATAAGAATAATATCCGATATCTTGGGGCTCATATAGCAGCGTATAGAATGGGCGAAGCAATATTTCAGATAACGGTTTCTTTCTCCGGAAGGAAGATCCCATATAATCACACCATCATATTCCTTCATCATTCTGTGGATTTCCTGCTCTCCTGCCGAAGCATGCACTTTACCGCTGATGTTATATTTATCCCGCCGGGAGTTCATTTTATTGATCAGATCATCACCCGGATCCTTGTCCCCATAAATGACAAGCAGATTTCTGGCCCTGTACAACCTGGAATAGACATATCTGGAACCCAGAATCCAGGCAATATTCAGCACGATCTGAACGCCTGTCATCTCCACCATAGGCCATACGGAAAGAAACCACCTGTTGATCAGAGTGATCTGAAAATATTCCACCACATTGGTGCACAGAAGTGCCAGGGTAAGAGAATAGAACACATCGATTCTTTTCAGATATCCTACTCTCAGGCCTCCATACAGCTTGGCAAAAAGCACAAAGATCATTCCATATATAGCGATCAGTACCCAGTTGCCTTTACGCCAGAAAGGAGCATCAATCTGTCCTCTGTAAACCGTGTACCATACAAATGCAAAAACAGCCGTCTGAGCCAGTACAACAAGGCTGGCAAGGCCAAATACAATAAGACGTTTATAATCTTCTTTTTTATTCACATAATCCCTCTTATCTGATAAAATCGTTTTTTAACTTAATCATTATATCCTATGAATCAGATTACGTCCAGCTATTCTGCAAAAAGTGACCCATTGTTTTATGCAGAATAGCATCCTGTCCGTAATCTTATAAATGCAAGGCCTTATGCATAATATTAAATTTATTAAAAGGTTTTTGTTCAATATGCATAATTTTTTTTTACTATTTTCAATTTTCTTCCATTTTTCTTACATATTTTTTGTATAAACCTATGGAAATATACGAAAAAAAATTGTATAATTGTTCATATGTGTAAAAGAAAGCGAGGGCTTACTATTATGAAACAGAATAATATGTTGGCTATGATCCTGGCTGGCGGCCGTGGTACCCGTCTGAAAGACCTGACCAATAAAGTGGCTAAACCTGCCGTTGCATATGGCGGTAAATATCGGATTGTAGATTTTCCACTCAGTAATTGTGCCAACAGCGGCATTGATGTAGTCGGTGTTCTGACACAGTATGAATCTATTCTGCTGAACAGCTATGTTGCAGCAGGCGGGCGCTGGGGACTTGATGCGAAAGAAAGTGGCGTTTATGTACTTCCTCCCCGTGAGAAAGCAGATGAGAACCTGAATGTATACAGGGGAACAGCTGATGCCATCTCCCAGAATATCGATTTTATCGACAGCTTTTCACCGGAATATGTCCTGATCCTTTCCGGGGATCATATTTATAAAATGGACTACGAT
>JAXEUE010000031.1:0-10960 GCA_034115005.1 Blautia sp. | reverse complement strand
TGACCGGGATTTGTTTTATTTCTAAAAAATTTATTATGTTTCTTGATTTTTTATCATAGAGAATAATCTCAGACAGAATTATAATGGAATCAGCTTAGAAATCACGATAATATTAATTCAAAGGAGCGAATGAAACAATGAAAATGAAAAAAGTAACAGCAATGGGATTAGCAGTGCTTATGGCAGCAACTTTAATTCCGGCAGTACCAGCAATGGCTGAGGATGCAGCAGGAAAGGTATATTATTTGAACTTCAAACCGGAGCAGGACGAAGCATGGCAGAATCTGGCAAAGACATATACAGATGAAACAGGAGTTCCTGTAACTGTAGTAACAGCAGCATCCGGTCAGTATGAGACTACACTTCAGTCTGAAATGGCAAAGAGTGATGCACCTACACTTTTCCAGGTAAACGGACCGGTTGGACTGAAGAACTGGAAAGATTACTGCTATGATCTGAAAGACACGGATATTGCATCACAGCTTACTTCCGATGCTTATGCATTAAAGGATGGAGATGCTGTAGACGGTATTGCATATGTTATTGAGTCTTATGGACTGATCGTAAATAAGACATTACTTGAAAAAGCAGGTTATACACTGGATGATATCAAGAGCTTTGATCAGCTTAAATCTGTTGCTGATGATATCCAGAGCAAGAAAGACGATCTTGGAATCAAGGGAGCATTTACATGTGCCGGAATGGACAGCTCTTCTGACTGGAGATTCAAGACACACCTTGCAAACCTTCCAATTTATTATGAATACAAAGCAGATGGTATAGAAGATACAGATGCTATTAAAGGTACATATCTTGATAACTATAAGAACGTATTTGATCTTTATATAACAGATTCCACATGCGATGGAGCTGAGCTTTCCGCTAAGACAGCTGATGACTCCAGAAATGAATTTGTAAACGGTGAAGCAGTCTTCTATCAGAATGGTTCCTGGGAATATGGAGAACTCTGCAAAACATTCAAAGACGATGAGCTTGCTATGATTCCAATTTACTTTGGCGTAGATGATGAGAATGAAGGTCTTGCAACAGGTACAGAGAACTACTGGTGTGTAAATAAGAATGCATCTGAAGATGATATTAAAGCAACTCTTGACTTCATCAACTGGTGTGTAACTTCTGATGAAGGAACCAAGTCTATGGCTGATGATATGGGATTCACCATTCCTTTTAAAACAGCACAGGAATCTAACAATGTTTTTGTAAGACAGGATCAGGGATATACAGAAGCAGGCCTGACACCTGTATCATGGAACTTTACTACTATGCCTTCCGAAGAATGGAAGAATGGTCTGGGAACTGCTCTTACAGGATATGCAGCAGGAACAGGTTCATGGGATGATGTAGTAAGTGCATTTGTTGACAACTGGGCAACAGAAAAAGCATTGTCTGAATAATTTCAGGTAAATAGAATTACAGACAAGGGGAGGCAGATTTCCTGTCTCCCCTTATTTTATAAGGTAAAGTGATACGCTGAGGGAAAGAAGAGGAGAATTATTATGGTAGGAAAAACAATCAAAAAATGGTGGCCGATATTCGTCCTGCCAACATTGGCTGCATTTATCATCGGCTTTCTTTGGCCGTTTATCTGGGGGATTTATCTCTCATTCTGTAAATTTACAACAGTACAGGATGTAACATTTGTTGGCATCTCCAATTATCAGAAAATCCTGTTAGATCCTACTTTCAGCCATGCATTTTGGCTGACAGTGGCATTTGCTTTTATTTCCAGTATTCTGATTAATGTCCTTGCATTTGCCATTGCTCTTGCGTTGACTAAGGGCTTCAGAGGAACTAATGCATTCCGTACAGTTTTTTTTATGCCGAATCTTATCGGAGGAATTGTGCTTGGATATATCTGGCAGACACTGCTCAATGGAATCCTTTCCAAATGGGGACAGCCATTGCTGGCACTTTCTGCAAAGAACGGATTCATTGGAATGTTGCTTCTTCTTATGTGGCAGCAGATTGGATATATGATGATCATTTATGTAGCCGGGCTGAATAATGTGTCTCCTGATCTTATTGAAGCAGCACAGATTGATGGAGCCTCTTCCAGACAGATTCTGTTTAAGGTTAAGCTTCCGATGATTATGCCATCCATTACTATCTGTACTTTTCTGACTTTGACAAATGGGTTCAAAATGTTTGACCAGAACCTGTCCCTGACAGGCGGTGACCCGGGAAAACAATCCCAGTTACTTGCTCTTAATATTTATGATACTTTTTATGCCCGCAGTGGACCACAGTGGAAAGGAATAGGGCAGGCGAAGGCTGTTGTATTTTTCATTCTTGTAGTCGTCATAGCATTGATACAGCTCAAGGCAACATCATCTAAGGAGGTGCAGCAGTAATGGAAGCAAATACAAGAAAAAAGAGCATATTTCCCACAATAATTCTGACTGTGATCTCCATTTTATGGATGTATCCTATTTTTCTTATACTGATCAATTCACTTAAAAAAGAATCGGCTATCACTACTTCAGGGGTATTTGCATTGCCCTCAGGAGAAACCTGGAATGGAATTCAGAACTTTATAGCCAGTGTTACCCAGATGGATTTCCTGAAATCCTTCTGGTACAGCCTGATTATTTCCGTAACTTCTGTGATATTGATTCTTCTGTGCTGTTCCATGTGTGCATGGTATATTGTAAGAGTAAATGGTAAACTGTCAAAGATATTATATTATTTATGTGTATTCAGCATGGTAGTGCCATTTCAGATGGTTATGTTTACTCTGGCAAAAACTGCAGATACTTTAAAACTTAATAATCCATATGATATCTGTATTATCTATCTGGGATTTGGAGCAGGACTTGCAGTATTTATGTTTACCGGATTTGTAAAAGGAATTCCAATGGAGATAGAAGAAGCAGCCTTGATTGACGGATGTAATCCTGTTCAGGTATATTTTCAGGTACTGATTCCCATTCTCAAGCCAACTATTATTTCTACGGGAATTCTGGAATTGATGTGGGTTTGGAATGATTATCTTTTACCTACTCTGGTGCTTGATATTAAGAAATATCGTACCATTCCCATGGCTGTTCAATATTTCCGGGGAAGTTTCGGCCATGTGCAGATGGGACCAATGATGGCAAGTATTATGATAGATATTATTCCAATCATTATTATATATCTTTTATGTCAGAAGTATATTATTGAAGGTGTAGTTGCCGGGGCAGTTAAAGGATGATACAATAAATATGTCTGGCGGCCATATATTAAACAGATATTCAGATACCCTGTCGCTTGCGGCAGGGTTTGTTATTATTTCAGTTGGAGGGAAGATATATGTATCAGATCTTAATCGTGGATGATGAGAAAATCGAGAGAGAAGGAATTCAGTTTCTTCTGTCACAGGAACAGGAAAAATTTAAGGTTTATGAGGCATCCAATGGCAAACAGGCTCTGAATATACTGCGAAATGAAGATATTGATCTTCTTCTGACAGATATTAAAATGCCACATATGAGCGGACTGGAACTGGCAAAAAAAGCCAGGGAATTAAACGAAGATATACAGGTGGTTATTTTCAGCGGTTATAATGATTTTTCCTTTGCTCAGGAAGCTATCAGATATGGTGTAAAGGAATATGTGCTTAAACCGGTGGATCCTGAGATCTTCAGCCAGGTACTCCTTAAAGTGGAGAAAGAAATAGACAGAAATAAAACCCGAAAGATCAGGGATAAAGAAGAACAGAATTTTCTTCAGCAATATTTCCTTCAGAATTATATATACACGGGTAAGAAGGAATTACTGGAAAAAGCCAGTGAAATGATCGATTTTGATAAATGGAATCAGTGGCATTGTGCAATTCTCATTGAATCATCCAGAACATTTTTTGATACTGCACCGGAAAGTCTGGCGGATGATCTTCAGAAAGAACTTAGAAGATCCTTTTTTTATCTGAATCTGAATGCAAGACAGTCCCTTCTGCTTTTTAATGATGTTTACTGTGATTATGTTCTGGTCGCCAATCACCTGTATTCCACTTTAAGACGTGTTTATACAGAAAGTTTTCATCTTGCTGTCAGCAGGAAATTTGAAGGATGTGAGACATTGCCTCAGATTCTTACTGAACTGGAACAACAGATGGAAGAACGGTTTTATCATCCTGAGAACCATGTATTTACCAATGAAGAGGAAGAATTCAGGCAGGCTGACAAATCCGCTGAGGACTTTAGGCTGATGCAGAAAATCTCAGAAGATATCAGCAGGAAAGATCTGGATCAGCTTAAGTTTCATTTTAAATGTCTGACTGATAAGTATAAGAACAGTACCCAGTTTTCTGCTATGTATATTAAATTTGTCTTTTCCAACGTGATTCAGGCATTATTTGAGGAAACCCAGTTTTCCGGGGAACGGCGCCTTGACAGAGAAATTGACCGCCTATACAGTTGCAGTGATATCAGCCAGATCCTGGAGGTAACTGAGGAGAACATACGTGATTACGAAGCTTTTCTGGAACGTTCGATGAGTGAGTCACGCAATGAGGTAGCTACAGTTAAGAATTATATTTACCAGCATTACAATGAAGATCTTAATCTGGAAACACTGGCTGAAAAGGTATATCTATCTTCCGGATATTTAAGTTTTATATTTAAAAAAGAAACAGGAATGAATCTGAACCGTTTTATCCGCGTGGTCCGTATGGAGAAAGCAAGAGAGCTTCTGTGCAACACTAATATGAAGGTGGCACAGGTGAGTGAAGAGACCGGCTTTTCCAATGTATCCTATTTCTGCAGGAGCTTCAGGGAATACTACGGCAGCAGTCCTGAATCTTACAGGAAAGGAACCGTTGATGAGGAAGAGCATAATAAAGAAATTTAAAAACCTGAAATACCGTCATAAACTGACGATTCTGCTTGTGACAGCAAGTCTGGTGCCCATGACTGTGCTGGCTATATACAGTCATTTCAGTATGAGCCGTCTTGTGAGGGAAAATGAGCTGGAAGACACCTCATCTATTCTGGAACAGACAAGAGAAACTATTGACAGTCAGATTGATATCTTTACAAGTTTGATCAATTATCTTACCTATTCTCCGGATATTGAAGAAATCATTGACGAAAAAAATATGGATAGTTATGTGGCATATCAGAAATATACCCAGATTGTGGATCCGCTTCTTACAGTTCCCAAATCGTATCACGATGCCATACGGCAGATCCGGCTGTATGCAGACAGTATTAAAGTCAGGCATGAATATACGCTGGCACCTTTGGATGAAATAGATCAGGAGTGGTGGAGCAAACAGATGAGTGATGATGTAAATGTCCAGTGGATCGTTAACAGAGACATCCCGGAAATTGCGGCTGTACGCCGAATATATAGAAACCGGAATCTGGATGCCATACTGTGTGTTACGCTGGATTATAATAAAATATTTAAGCCTCTGAAAAATGTCATTACTCAGGAAACGGGATGCATGATTTTGGATAAAAATCAGAATATTGTTTTTCGGGATGAGAACATACAGGATAAAAAACTGTCAGGTGAAAACCGGGCAGAAGACATCTTAAAAGTCATTCAGGAAAAGTATGTTGCTGTAAACAGTGTAAGCAGGGAAAATCAGTGGAATTTCTATCTTTATAAATCCAGAAGCCTGATTGAGAAATCAGTGTATCAGCTTCTTTTAAAGGAAATTCCTCTGATTCTTATATGCGTGCTTATCATCTTTAGTATTGGGATGTGCTTCTCAAGACTGTTTACACGTAAGATCGAACTTCTTACGGAAAATATGGACAGAGTAAATCATGGAAGCAGAGAGGTTACAGTTTACAGTGATTCACAGGACGAAGTAGGAATGCTCATTCGGAGTTTCCGAAGAATGATGGAGCAGATCGATAAACTGATCAGTGAAGTATATGAGAATAAGATCGCACTTAAGGAGTTTGAGTTGAAAGCATTGACTGCCCAGATCAATCCTCATTTTCTTTACAATTCTCTTTCAATTATTAACTGGATGGCAATAAAAAGTAATCAGAAAGAAATCAGCAAGGTTACTCTTGCTTTGTCTACTTTTTATCGTACTGCACTCAGTAAGGGAGAGGATATGGTTACAGTGGAAAACTGCATCAGGAATATTCAGGCATATCTGGAAATACAGCTTGTAATGCATGATAATGATTTTACCATACAATGGAAGATAGATTCAGAGATAAAAGATGAAAAAGTTCCCAAGCTTATCCTACAGCCCGTTGTGGAGAATGCTCTGGAGCATGGTCTGGATATGAAGGAGGAAGGAGAAAAAGTTCTTATTCTTTCTTTTCTTGATGAAGGAAAGGATGTGCTTCTTATGGTAGAAGATAATGGTCCTGGCATGGAACCGGAGGTAGCCAGTACTCTTGTTACTTATCAGGCAGAAGGTTATGGTCTTAAGAATGTTAATGACCGAATCTGTCTGTTATATGGAGAGAAATATGCTATTCATATCGTAAGTCATACAGGAGAAGGTACCAGAGTGGAAATCAGGATCCCAAAGGGGGTTAAACCATGAAAACTGTAAAAAAAATATTTTTTTATATCCTGACTGCCATCAGCCTTCTTATGCCTGTTCTGCTTACAGGATGTTCAGACCGGAAAAAATCAGAAAGCGAGGCAGAAGAACACAACGAGATTGAGAAGGTACAGGATAACCGGGCCTGGGAAAATGCCTGTGATACTCCTTATGGAAAATATCCGGAAACCGTAACCTATACACTGGCTCAGATGAGCGGAGCAAATAATTCAAACCTGCCCGCAGGGGACACTTATGAAGATAATGCCTATACACGTTACCTGAAAAAAATGCTGAATATACAGAACCAGAATACATATATGGAAAGTGAAGACAGATATGGTGAACTTGTGAATGTTCTAATAAAAGACAGAACGCTTCCGGATGTTTTGGTTGTATCAGATAAAGAAATGCTTAATGAATTGGTGGAAAACGATCTTGTGGAGGACCTTACAGAAGTATATGACAAATGCACGACGGATCGTATTAAAAAGATGTATGAAAGTTATGGACACGAACTTCTGGATTCTGTTAAATATAATGGCAGGCTTATGGCTATGCCGGAGACGGTTATAGACCATGGCCCATGTTTTTTGTGGCTGAGAAAAGACTGGATGGATGAACTGGGATTGGATGAGCCCAAAAATCTGGAAGAAGCTTTTTTTATCATAGAAAAATTCCAGAAGAACCGTATGGGAGCAGAGGAAGGCGAAGATCCGGTAGGACTTGTGTGTGATACCTCATTGGTGGGAACAACAAGCAGCAATTATTCTGTGGATCCTGTTTTTCAAAGTTATGGAGCAAGTCCGCAGAGATGGCAGAAAACAGGAAATGATGATATTATCTATGGATCGCTTACAGAAGAAACGAAGAATGCACTGGGATGTCTTCGCAGACTTTACCAGAGAGGAATTCTCGACAAGGATTTTGCCCTTCGTGCTCAGAATAATCTGCGGGATCTGGTAGTAAATGGAAAATGCGGGGCTTTTTTCGGACTTTGGTGGACACCTAATAATCCTCTTATGGATCAGCATGAGCGCGACATCTCTTCAGACTGGACCCCATATTATTTTCCGGAGGATATGGAAAGTGCCCAGGAAACCTATGCATCGTTCAGGGATAACAAATATGTAGTGGTCCGTAAAGGATATGAGCATCCGGAAATTGTTATGAAAATACTAAGTGTGCTTTTTGATTACACCCGTTATGAGGCAGAAGATGCCCAGGAAGTCAATAACTGCTTTGCTCTTAATGTGGATCCTACTGCCAGACCTCTTGTCATCAATGTAGATTATAATGATGCAGTCTATAAGGTTACAGAAAATCTTCGCAAGGCTATTGACGGAAAACTTAAACCAGAGAATCTAAGTGCCATAGAAAAATCCTATTATGATGCCTGTGCCCATTATCTTGCCGGGAAAGCTGTTACAAGTGAAGACTGGGCGGCTTACAGATCCCGTATCTCAGCTGTAGGAACCCTGGTAGATGCCCATTATACGCCGCCTGAAAAAATCTATATGGGTGATTTTGATCTGACCATTCCTCAGACCCTTCAGACATTGGAAAAAGATGCTTTTATCCAGATCATTATGGGCAGAAAACCTCTGTCATACTTTGATACATTTGTAAGTGAATGGTATGTTCAGGGAGGAGCCAGGCTGATGAAAGAGATTGAAAAAAACAGATAATTCATTTTACAGAGCTCTCATGCTCTTTGTATATAATAAATCCATTGTGAAAATCATATATTTATTACAACAGGAGTATGGGAATTTAAGACTATGAAAAAAATCAATATCAGCAGAAAAACCCGGAATATTCTCCTGGGCTTGTGCATTTGCACGGCAGTACTGATGATTGGTGCAGGATTACTGAAATATATACATACCATTGATATCCACACCCTGGGACGAAGAGTATACGTATATGGACTGAAGGTATCAGGCCTTACAGAACAGGAAGCGGCACGGAAAATTGCAGATACTTTTAACAACAGAAAAATTTCCTTTCAGGAAGAGAGGAAAGAAATCAAATCTGTTTCTCTGAAAGAACTGGGATATACTCTTGATGAAAATTTTCTGAAGGTTCAGCTTAAGACATTGAAGCAGCAGCGGGATCAGGAGAGAGAACTTTTTCCGCCCCGCAGAGATTACAGGATCCTTTACAGGATAAACAGAGAGGAATCCAGGGAGAAAGAAGTTCTGAACAGTGATAACTTTAACAATGTGGAAAGAATGGCATCTGTGGATGCGGCCATTCGCTATGACGAGGAAAAGATGGCCTTTATTCTTATAAAGGATGTACAGGGGAATCAGATTGACAATGTAAAACTTCAGAAATATACAGATCAGATTCTGGAAAAGGAATTTAAGGAAAATCTCCTTAACGGGGAAGTGAAGATAGATCTGGGAATCCAGGTATACCGGCAGCCAGCTGAAAAAGTCTCTGTCATAATGGAGAATAGACTGGCACAGATGAATGACAGGCTTGAGAAATACCGTACTGTCACGGTTACCTATACTTTCGGAGAGACAAGAGAGACTCTTGATCAGGAAATCATCAGATCCTGGATCAGAACGGATAATGGGGAAGTAAGTATTGATCGCCAGGCTGCCGCCTCTTATATTCAGAATCTGGCAGATCAGTATAATACAATGTATATTCCCCGTACTTTCCGTACTTCCTGTGGAACAGATGTGACGATTTCCAATAATGAGTATGGTTACAGGATCGATGAAGAAAAGGAATTAAATCAGCTTCTTTCAGATCTTCAGACCGGAACAGACATTGTCCGGGAGCCAGTTTACAGCAGAACGGCTATGAAGAGAAACGGGAAAGATGATCTTGAGGGAAGCTACATTGAAGTCAGCCTTGATGCTCAGCACCTCTGGCTCTACAGGGACGGCACACTTGTTACGGAAACGGATATCATAAGCGGCTCTCCCACACAGGAACGGGAAACATTAAGAGGAGCATGGCCGATTGCTTACAAGGCCAGCCCATTTACCCTTACCAGTGAGCAGTATCAGTATGAAACAAAGGTGAAATACTGGATGCCCTTCGTGTATGGACAGGGGCTTCACGATGCTTCATGGCAGTCTGCTTTCGGAGGTGACAGGTACAGAACAGGAATGGGCAGCCACGGCTGCATTAACCTGCCGGAAGACAAGGCCGAGGTGATCTACAATACTATTGATGGAGGATATCCTATCATTATATATTAGATGATTTGTCTTTTTCCTGAAATATGATACAATATAATCAGCAAAAAGATGTGGGGAGGTATACATATGGAATTACAGAAAGTGCTTGAAGAAAGAAGAAGTGTGCGCAAATATAAAGAGGGAGGAGCACCCTCAGAAGAAGAGATTCTTACTATGATCCGTGCAGCACAGGAGGCACCCTCCTGGAAGAATTCTGAAACCGGCCGTTATTACTGCATTACATCAGAGGAAACTCTGGATAAGTTCCGTCAGGAATGTCTTCCTGCTGCAAATGCAGCCAAATCTTTAAATGCAGCCCTGATTGTGACTACATTTGTGAAAGACCAGGCAGGATATGAGAAAGACGGTACTCCGGACAATGAGCTTGGTAACGGATGGGGATGTTATGATCTGGGTCTTCAGAATGAAAACCTGATTCTGAAAGCCAGAGAAATGGGTTATGCTACATTGATAATGGGAATCCGCAATGCGGATAAGATTCGCAGCCTTCTTAACATTCCTGAGGATGAAGTAATTGGAGCTGTTATTGCAACAGGTACACCTGCAGAAGAACCTAACCGTCCCAGACGAAGGGAAACGGAAGAAATCGTAAAATTCTACTGATTCTGTCTGCTGTATAATGATTTTTTCCCGGCTGTGGCGGTTTTTCTGCCATAACCGGGAATTTTTTATTTTAACATCATATAATTGAAAGAGGACAAACTCTCAGATTCTGTAATATGGGAATTAAGAAAATGGTAACTGGGGAGGGGGAAAATATATGAAATGACAGAGAACGGTCTTGCTGTTATGCAACTGATATCAGATCATAAGGAGGTAATATTATGAACAGAAATGAAAGCAAAGAAAGAAAACGTCCGCTGAAAATGAAAGTGCTGGCAGCTTTTCTGGCAACGGTGATGCTGCTGACATCTTCTGGTTTTTCGGTACTGGCAGAGAGTTCAGGGATGGAAAGTGAGACAGCTGCTGAAGAGGAGACCGTAAACAGTGAAGAAACAGAGAGCGAAGCGGTGACAACAGAAATCACTGAAGAAAGCAGTGAGACACTTCAGGAGACAGAAGAAGAAACGGAAACTTCTGGAGAGACAGAAAGCACAGAGCAGACGACTGAGGAAGAAACTTCAGGAGAAAGTGAAACAGAGGCTGTTTCTGAAGAGGAAAGTGAGATACTTACTGAAGAAGTGACCGAAAGTGAAACGGAAACTGAGAGTGAAAC
>JAXEUE010000030.1:0-8094 GCA_034115005.1 Blautia sp. | reverse complement strand
TTGTCGGGTTCAATGATTTCAATTTTATTCTTTTCTGACGCTCCTTTTATAAATGCATTGATTGCTGCCAGCGTATTTCCTTTTCTGGCACTTCCATTAATGATTACAATTTTCATGCGTGTATCCTCCAACTTCCGATTTCATGATATCATTTCTAATACAGATTTTACCGTATTTTTCAGATTCAGTCCATCTTTTAATCCCAGTCGATAGAAAAATTCTTCTGTTTCTGCTCCACTGCTAAAAATTGCATTACAGTATTCCGTAATCACTTCTTCCTGTTCTTGGGATAACGTTTCCAGTAATTTCTGGTATTTCTTATCAATCTCACTTACTGGCTCTTTATCCTGCTTTAACTTCCATTCTGAATATGCTTTCCCCATATGCTCTGTAATTGTCAGATTCACAAATTCCTGCACTTCCTCGGATATGGTGCTCGCAGATTCCTGTTTATCTTTCTTTTTATCATTTGATTTTTCAAGTGTCGTGTCATCAATATAACGAATGATTTCTCGAATATTTGACTTCATCGACTGCAGATATCCTTTCATCAGCACAGCTACTTTTCTAGCATCCGATTTTTCGGTTTCTTTTTCCAGCATATAAAACTCTTCCAGTTCTTTCAGAATATCCATCCCTGCTTTCATCTGAAATTCCACCTCAAGCAAATCATCCATCACTTTATATAATTCTTCCATTGTTTATTTCTGCCTTTCCATATAGCGCCACTATATTTTCCACAATCATCCAAAAATAAATTCCTGTAATCCACATTTCACAACTTCAATTACTGCAACTATCCCCATACCGATATGTGGGAGTAGAACAAACACTACTGTCGTAATAATCGCTGATTTCATTGTCCAGTCCGTACTGATTCCAAACCCAATACTCAAAACTTCTGTCACAACAGAGATTCCGGCTATCAGATAGCAGAATCCAGCAGATAACCCAACCAGGAACACCAGCACAATATTCACCGCTGCAAGTACCAGCCAAACAGGAGCTGCAATAATTCGAAATGGCAGTTTTATCATAAATCTCAACATAATTCTTCCTCCTACTTTGTGCCCAGTGGACACAAGGTTATTTTAGCATATCTGCCAGATATGACTATCTCTTTTTAAACTTCGTGCCCAGTGGGCACAAAGTTCTTACCTGTCTGGAATATCCTTCCCCCAGTACATGTCATGTCGAACTTCAGCATCATAAAACTGATTGATTGTTGCAGGAGCGTTATACAATACCGTCAGCATATACTGCCGGATATTCTTCACTTTGCTTGTACTCCTGTCAAGACTGAAAAACACATACTGGATGTGTTCATACCCGACTTTGAGCAAACGGCTCTTGACCACTTGTGTAGGCACAGCTTCCCCATTGATCTGTTGATATGTCTTTGTCGAACATATTGCATCCAGCATCAGCTCTACCAGCTCTTCTACTCGTCCAGTTCCATAGCTCTGACAAAGGATCTCATATTCGATATTATCATGAATTAACTGTCGATACTCATTTCTCTCCTGTATCCTATCTCTCCCTTTCTCTTGTTCAGATAGATATTGATAAGATTCATTCTCACTAAATTCAGTATAATTATATTCAGTATTATTACAGTTTGTTTTTGAAACTTCTTGAAGTTTGTTTTCTAAACTTCTTGAAGTTTGTTTTTCAAACTCCTTGAAGTTTGTTTTTGAAACTTCTTGAAGTTTATTTTTCAAACTTCCTGAAGTTTGTTTTTCAAACTTCTGTGTATTTACGGGCTTTTCCGGCTCTTTTTTCGCATATTCTTCTATTTCTGTCTCTGTATTTTCTTTTCTCTCTGCTACATTTTCCGGTGTTTCTTCCGAATCAAAGATTGCTGGCTCATCTGGATATTCTGTCAGGCTGAAATTTTTCACGTAAATAACATTTGTTTTTCCAAGTCCGATTCGCCTCTTCTCAATCAATCCAATCCCTTTTTCCTGATCCAGCTCTTTTAGACAATTCACAGCCTTATTCCTGCCACAGTTAAGCATTTCCATAATCTCTTCCACCGAAAAGAAAATATATGCCCTGTCCTCTTCATCAAACCACCGGTTCTTGATGGACAGTGACATCCGGTCTAACATCAGTCCGTACAGCACCTTTGCTTCGCAGGAGAGATTTTTAAAATATTCACTTGTAAACAGCAGTTTGGGAATACGATAAAAACTGTACATATCGCATTCCATTCCTTGAAAATAATGGAATGTTGCTCTTATACTCATGACACATCCCTCCCTTCGTACTTATCAATGATTCTGATTGCTCCATTCCTCCAAAAGCTGACATATAACAGTCCGTATCTTCTGTTCATCATACTCTGGAGGAAAATACTTCTTAATTTCATCCTGTTTTAATGTTACCGTTGTTTTCTTTTTACGCTCTCCTATAACCAGGAGCCGCACAATCTCTTTTGTCAGCGTTTTTTCTTCTCGATGTTGCCTTATTTTTTTTGCCTGTTCCAGACTTGGATATTTTCCGGTACTCTCATGCACTTCCTCCACCATCTCCTGTTCTGGAACCGTAAGGTAGGAAAGCTCTACACCTACCTGCAATCCGATCACATCACGATCTACTGCGTTTAATAGGTCATTCATCAGATAAGTAAGCCGGATATAGCGATACACCTGCCTTGCACTGTCATTTGCGTTCTTTCCAATGTCTTTCGCACTGATACCGCCTGATGTTCCCTGATGATTCATTGCTTCCATCTTCATACGGTAAGCAAATGCCTTTTCACTTGGGAGTATATTAGGTCTCTGCAGATTGCTGTCTACCATCGCACGGACAGCTGTATCTTGATCCATATTTCTGATAATAACCGGAACCTCTTTAAGACCAGCAAGTTGTGCCGCATGTCTCCTTCTGTGACCGGCGATGATTTCATATTCACCATCACCCAGCGGTCGTACCAGTAATGCTGTAAGAATTCCCTCTTCTTTCACACTTTCCACCAGTTCCGCCATTGCCTCATCATCATTTACTTGAAATGGATGGTTCTCGAAAGAATGTAAATGCTCAAGTGAAACCTGCTGGATATCGTTCGTTTCTTCTCCTCCTCCAAGTAATTCATCATAAGATGTCAGTTTTATCTTCGATGCACTTCTACCTTTCATCCAAAAGCACCTCCTGTGTCATCTGCCAATATGCAGCCGCTACTTTTCCTTTTGGATCATGCTCAAATATGCTGATTCCTTCCGCACTGATTTCAGCTGCTCGTACTGAAAATGGAATACTCTGTGGAAAAATCTTAATCTGGTTTCCATATGTATCAAAAATCAGATCAGATATATCTCTTGCATAGTTCGTTCGGTTATCCACCATTGTGATCAATATACCTCCAATTTTCAGTTGTTTGTTAAGCTGTCTTCGCACCTTTCCTATCGTCCGTATCAGCTGTTCTAGACCCTTTACAGGAAGATAAGCCGCCTGGACAGGTATAATAACTGCATCGACACTGGCAAGTGCATTGATCGTCAGCATTCCAAGTGATGGCATACAGTCAATCAATATATAGTCGTATTCTTCTCTCATTCTTTCTATATATTGTTTTAAGACAAGTTCCCTGCTCATAATATTTACAAGTGAAACTTCCATTCCAGAGAGTTCGATGTTTGCCGGAATCAAATCAATTCCTTCCTGGTGATGTAAAATTCCCAGTGTATTTTCAAATAGTTCATCTTCTACAATCTTTGTCAGAATAGTAGCCAGTGTGATTGGTAATTCATCTGGGTTATGATACCCAAGACTTGCTGTCATACTTCCCTGCGGATCATTGTCAATCACAAGCACTTTCTTCCCTGCTTTTGCAAGTCCGACTGCCAGATTCACGCAACTTGTTGTCTTGCCAACCCCGCCTTTTTGTGAACACAATGCCAGCACTTTACAATCCTTCATTACTTTCTCTTCCATCCTTTTTATCCTCCCATAAATAACTTGAACCTTTCAGCATCCATAATGCTGCTTCCAAAAATGCAAGATACCGTTCTGTCATACTATCAAGAACCGGTTCTGAAATAACTGGTTTTTCAGACTTCAAATCTTTTGCCACATCCTCCAAAACCAAACTCATTTCCTTCATTTCTGACCGGATAATCTCAATTGTTTCTTTCTTTCCAACAACACATACATGATTGTAAATGCATGATCGGACGATATAATCCTGTTTTTTCATTCCGCTCACTTTCACTCGTTCTTCAATTGTTGCTTTTTCATAAGAATTCACCCGAAAAGAAATGGTCGTTGTGTTGTGTTTTC
Organism: Blautia sp.; assembly: GCA_034115005.1. GTDB lineage: Bacteria > Bacillota > Clostridia > Lachnospirales > Lachnospiraceae > Blautia_A. The sequence continues at coordinate 3,813 of JAXEUE010000030.1, read as the reverse complement.
CATGTCTGTCACCAGCCATCGCTTATTCCTCCTCTTCCTCATGTTTCTTATCTAGCAAACCTGCTAATTTACTCTGTGTAGACGGATACAGATGTGAATAAGTGTTCAACGTGGTTTCCACCTTTTCATGTCCAAGGCGTTCTGCAATCTCCAATGGAGCCACCCCCATATCAACCAGCATACTGGCATGGGAATGGCGGAGATCATGAAGTCGTATCCGCTTTACACCAGACCGCTCGATTCCGGTAGCCATACAATGTTCCATATGCGATTTGGTAAACCGAAAAAGTCTTTCCTTTTTCATAATTCCATACAAATGACTGCAATACTCCCTAAATTCCTCTGCAAGAAAATCCGGCATCGTAATCACACGGATACTCTTTGGAGTTTTCGGCTGCGTGATCATATCCTTTCCTTTCAGTCTCTGATAAGATTTATTGATTGATATGGTTTTCTCTTCAAGATTGATGTCATTATAAGTAAGTGCAAGCAATTCACCGATACGCATTCCGGTCCAGTACAACAAAAGAAACGCCATTCTTGTCTCCGGCTTATCACTTACTGTTTCCAGAAAAGCATTGAACTCTTCCTGCATCCAGAAGTCCTTCGGTTCTCCTTTACTCTTGCCAATCGCTCCTGCCTTCCTGCAGGGATTATCCTGCAGGTTATAATACCGCATTGCATAATTGAAGATTGCAGTCAGCTGGCAGTTCACTGTTTTCAGATAAGTAGGAGAATATCCTTTTCCATTCTTATCCTTATACGTCAGCAACTCATTCTGCCATGCACGGACGTCTGCCACCGTAATTTCACTGAGAATCTTCTTTTCAAAATAAGGCTTGATTTTCAGGTCAATAATATATCGCTTCGTGTACATAGTGTTTTCTCTGAGACGGACATCCATATCTTTGTAATAAATCTCCAGAAAATTTCCAAATTCAATATCCACACCCTGGCTCTGCTGTTGCAGGAAATCTCTTTCCCATTCCTTAGCTTCACCCTTGGTCCTGAATCCTCTTTTCTGTTTTCTTTTCCGATTTCCCTGCCAGTCTTTGTAATAGACCTGTACTTTCCAGTTTTTTCCTTCTTTGTAAACCCCCATTGCTAATCCTCGACTTTCATGCCATAAATCTTTTCTGCCAGGAATTTCGTAGAGATTTTTCCAGCTACTACAATATAGCCTTTTGCCTTCAATTCTTTGTTGTATTCTCGCATCAGACTATATGCATAAGTTTTTGAAACTCCAAGAATTGCACACACATCATCCACATCCATATACATTTTTTCCTGCATCATACTCATACCGCTTTATCCTCCTTCAAATACTGCTCAACATGTTCCAGACCATAGATCTTGTCCTCTACATAGCGGGTTGGCACCCGACCGAGAATCACATAATAGTTCTTGCTTGCCAGATCGGCATTCATTCTTTCCACTACCCGGTAAGCAAACGAAACTGATAATCCAAAGAGTTCTGCAATGTCTTCCACTGATAAATACATTTTTCTCTTACGCATGAAACCATTCCTTTCCCTCTTCCTGTGGAATCTCACAAGTATCTTCTACTCCGTAGAAACGCTTCACAAAATACTTTGTCGGAACTTTTCCTCTAAGCGTCAGGTAGCCCTGTTCTTCCAGTTCCTTGTTCAGATTTCCGATGATTTCATAAGCCGATGTCTGTTTTACTTCCAGAAGTTCACATATATCGGCTGCCTTTAAAAATAATTTATTCTGCATAATCAGTACCTCCTGTGTTTTGAATATTTATCTCTTCATATACTCTGTACTGGCAGATGCAAAATCGGACATCATTTTCCGAAATTTATCAAATTTTCTTGTTTTTTAATTCTCCATCAGTGTGATTACTGTGTCATGGAGTTTAAGCTCATCGAAAGTAAAGAACCTTTCTGTGGTATCTGTTTTCTAAATGCAGGCAACAAAAAAACAGTCTGCCTTGACGAAAATCACTTCAATCAAAACAAACTGTTCTTCATATTTACTCTAATTTTATTTTATGAGAATAACCGATTTCACGAAATTTGCAGGTGAATCTGGAATATAAACAAGAGAAAAAAATAATTTTTAAACTCCATTTGCACTCCATTTGGTCTTTTCGACACCCCGCAAAGCCTTTATTTATGGGCTTTTCCGCGATTTTTCAAGCTACTCAAACTCTTTTTCCAGTTTGATTTTTCATATAAATCTGCTGTTAATACGTTGCAAAACCGCATCATTTTGATACGGTTTTGTATCTTGTTAATATGGTTTCAAAGCTGCTGTACCCAAATTGTACCCACGCTATTTCTGTGCGCTATTTTTCAAAATCAAAGGTGTCATTTTTTCCATAAGTGCATCTGCAATACGCCTGCTTTTGTCATCAAGAATTTTTTTCTTTTGTTCACGAGCCCACTCTACCGCTTTCAGTTGGTCTTCCGGGCGTTCACTTAATACTACATGTTCTTCTGTCATAATATGCACCTCCTATCGATTCTCATAGTTTATACCTACATTATAACAGTTTTTCAAAAAATAGTCCGCTGCATCTTGCAAATCTTTTATATTTTTTGCTTTATTATTTAAATCCACTGCCTCATTAAGAAGTATAACCGCTTTTTCAAAATCATACTTTCGGTTCTTTACCAAATATGATACACTTCCTAGATTTGTAACAACAACCATCATTTTCACAGTTTCATATCTTAATAAAAATTGTATATCTGGCAGCGAAAAAGCCGACAATGATGGATGATTATGCAATACAATTACCACGCAATCTCTTGAAGTACGAATCAAATGATATGATGTTGAATCACTCAAAGGATCAACATCATGCTCTGCCCCCAAAGCAATACCGATATAACGTTCTCCCTTTTCTATCAACCTGGCGTTCTCCAAGCTATAGGTAACTGCCACTTCATTAGAATCATTTTCGTCTTTAGATATTTGAAGGACCTGCCTCGCCAGCTCTTGAAGATTGTCATATTCCGTTTCAGCTATCTCCTTATACTGAACTCGCGGTACTTTATTAATTGCTTCATCTGTAATCATTATCTTATGATCACGTTTTTTCGCCATTTCAAGGTCATTTAAATTATTGCTCATTTCCAGCCTTCTTTCTTTATCATCCTATATATTAGTCCATTCCTCAACCACATCATTCCAGCTAAGCGAGCGATCGTTCTTTCTTGTCCAGACATCCCAAAACTCAGGATTGTCAGACTTAGGTCTTTTTCCATATGGCAAATCCTTAATATCCACCACTGTAGGAATAGGCACTGCTGCGCCCAATACGATTGCTTTTTTTGTAGGTAAAGAAGGTAACTCGTCCAATAATTTTCCCAAGTTATCTGGCACAAGACGTTTTACCATCTCTTGATCTTTATCATTTACTATTCTATGCAAAATATATGAATTACACTGTGAAAGAACCGTTGGTGATAATTCCGATGGTCTTTGAGACGAAATAACTAAACCAAGTCCAAATTTTCTTCCCTCTCTTGCTATCTTCTCAAATATTTTAGTGCACAACTCATTCGAAGAATAGTCACCACTATCATCTGAATATTTTTTTATAAATGTATGAGCCTCTTCCATAACCATCAATGTAGGCAATTCCTGTCCATAATGTTTTCTATATCTTTGCAAAGCTTCAAATATCAAACGTGCAACAACCGCAACAACCAAATGTACTATTTCTGCCGGTACTATTGATAAATCAATGACACATATTTTACCCTTCTCGTCATTATTTCCCAGGTATTGATTAATCCAATCTAACAAGCTTATATGTGGTTCATTTCCCACAACAGACAT
>JAXEUE010000029.1:0-8194 GCA_034115005.1 Blautia sp. | reverse complement strand
GAAGATGAAAATGAAAAAAGCAGCCAGAATATCCAGCCAAAAGAAGAAAATATTCAGGAAGAACATGAAAATCCTAAACCGCAGGAGTCTGTAAAACCACAGGAAACTGTAAAGACACAGGAATTTCATGTTTCCCCAGAGACTGTACAGTTGGACAGTGGTGAAAAAGCCAATGGAATCCTTGAGGTCCTTCCGGACGGATACGGCTTTATCCGCTGCGAAAATTATCTGCCGGGAGAAAATGATATTTATGTGTCTCCCTCTCAGATCAGAAGGTTTAACCTTAAAACGGGGGATATCATCCGGGGGAATATACGTATCAAGACTCAGGGTGAGAAGTTCAGTGCCCTTCTATATGTAACGTCGATCAACGGGTTTCATCCAAGCGAGGGACAGAGAAGATATAATTTTGAAGATATGACTCCGATTTTTCCAAATGAACGTCTTGTTCTGGAAAGACCTGGAGGAACAACTGCAATGAGAATTGTAGATCTGATCAGCCCTATCGGCAAAGGCCAGAGAGGTATGATCGTATCTCCTCCTAAAGCAGGTAAGACTACACTTCTGAAAGACGTGGCCAAATCAATACTGAGAAATAACCCGGATATCCATCTTATTATTCTTCTGATAGATGAACGTCCTGAAGAAGTAACCGATATGAAAGAAGCCATCAAGGGAAATAATGTGGAAGTAATTTACTCCACCTTCGATGAGCTTCCGGAACATCATAAAAGAGTATCCGAGATGGTGATAGAACGTGCCCGCCGTCTTGTAGAACATAAGAAGGATGTGGTTATTCTTCTTGATTCCATCACAAGGCTTGCCCGTGCCTATAACCTGATCATTCCACCAAGCGGACGAACTCTTTCAGGTGGTCTGGATCCGGCCGCGCTTCATATGCCCAAGAGATTTTTCGGTGCTGCCAGAAACATGAGAGAAGGAGGAAGCCTTACCATTCTTGCTACAGCTCTTGTAGATACAGGAAGTAAGATGGATGATGTAATCTATGAGGAGTTTAAAGGAACAGGAAACATGGAACTTGTTCTTGACAGAAAACTTCAGGAAAGACGGGTATTCCCGGCTATTGACATTCAGAAATCAGGTACAAGAAGGGAAGATCTGCTTCTAAGCAGGGAAGAACAGGAAGCAGTTTATATAATGCGTCGGGCTTTAAATGGGATGAAGTCTGAGGATGCAGTGGAACAGATTCTTAATATGTTTTCCAGGACCAAAAATAATGAAGAATTTGTACAGATGGTTAAAAAACAGAAATTTATTTAAATAAATCTTAAAACTTCTTGCATTCATACTGGTGCTATGTTATAATCAAAAAGCTGTTTAATAAAGAATTCGTCAAATGAATACGAATAGAAAATAGAATTTTTACAGAGAGGTGAAAATCATGAAAGAAGGAATCCATCCGAATTATTATCAGGCAACTGTAACATGTAACTGTGGAAATACATTCGTTACAGGATCTACCAAGAAGGATATCCACGTTGAAATCTGTTCCAAATGCCATCCATTCTATACAGGACAGCAGAAGGCTACACAGGCTCGTGGACGTATTGATAAGTTCAACAAGAAATACGGCCTGAACAAATAATCAGAATATAGTTGGAGTGAGAAGGTTGAGGTTGGGAAAATCTCAGCCTTTCTTGTTATACGGGAGATATAAAGTATGAAACCATCAAACATTGGTGGTCAGGCTGTTATGGAAGGTATTATGATGCGTCATAAGGATAAATATTCCATTGCAGTCAGAAGACCAGATAAAGGAATTGAATTAAAGGTAGAAGATTATAAAAGCGTATTTGGAAATGCAAAATTTCTGAAATACCCTCTGATCCGGGGAGTGGTCAGTTTCGTGGATTCCCTTGTTGTGGGTACCAAATGTCTTATGTATTCTGCAGAGATTGTTGGGGACGAAGAAGATGAGGAGGATGCACGTAAGAATGATTCTCTTTCTGAGGAAGAACGTGCTGCTAAGAAAGCCAAAGAAGATAAACAGTTCAAATGGCTTTTATATGTGACAGTGGCTATTTCCATAGTGGTATCTATTGCAGCGTTTATGCTTCTGCCATATGCACTGGCCAGTCTTTGCAGGAAAATAGGTGCTTCCGAGTTTATTGTTACAATTGTGGAAGCTTTTGTTAAACTGGCTCTTTTTATCAGCTATATGCTTCTTATTTCAAGAATGAAGGATATTCAGAGGACATTTATGTATCATGGAGCGGAGCACAAATGTATTAACTGTGTAGAGCATGGGCTTCCCCTTACGGTAGAGAATGTTATGGCAAGCTCCAGACAGCACAGACGTTGTGGTACGAGTTTCCTTTTTCTTGTTATGATTGTCAGTATATTCCTTCATTTTATCTTTGTTCTGGTACCTGTTTACTGGGTAAGGCTGCTTGGAAGACTTCTTATGGTTCCTGTAGTTGCCGGCATTTCCTTTGAAATCATCCAGTGGGCGGGAAGAACAGACAGTAAGCTTGCCGAATTTTTCAGCAAACCTGGTCTTGCTATGCAGAAACTGACAACCAAAGAACCTGATCCGGATATGGTAGAAGTTGCTATTAAGGCAGTGGAAGCTGTTTTTGACTGGAGAACATATCTGAAAGAAGAGTTTGGGGTGAAAGTTCCTGATGATGGAAATGACGCTTGAGGAATTATTCAGACAGGGAAAAGCCAGTCTTGAAAGGACAGGAATACAGGAAGCCAGGCTGGATGCCTGGCTCCTTCTGGAGTATGTTACAGGAAAGAACCGTGCATATTATTTTGCTCATCAGGAAGAAAAAGTCCCTGAAAAACAGATTTTTAAATATGAAGATATGATCAGAAGACGTTCCGGTCATATACCGCTTCAGCAACTGACTCACCAGGCCTTTTTTATGGGACACGAATTTTATGTGGATGAAAATGTTCTGATACCAAGGCAGGACACGGAAGTTCTTGTAGAGGAAGCTTTAAACATTCTTAAAAACACAGAAAATCCTCAGATTCTGGATATGTGTACCGGCTCAGGATGTATTTTGATCAGTCTACTGTTGGAAATTACCGGCGCATGTGGATGCGGGGTGGATCTTTCTGAAAAAGCTCTTCAGGTGGCAGAGAAAAATTCTGAAAAACTCCACATTAAAGACAAAGCATATTTTGTGAAAAGTGATCTTTTTTCAGCGGTTGATTCTGCCTGCAAATGTGGAAAAATAAAGCCTGTCTTTGATATGATTATTTCAAATCCTCCATATATTCCCACAGAGGAGATTGAAACACTAATGGAGGAGGTACGTTTGCATGATCCTTATATGGCTCTGGATGGCAGGGAGGATGGTTTGTATTTCTACCGTGCCATAACAAAAGAGGCCATGAAACATATGACCCCTGCAGGATGGCTTCTGTATGAGACTGGAAGCAGCCAGGGAAAAGATGTAAAAGCAATTATGGAACAGGCAGGATTTATCAATATTCAGATCAGACAGGATCTTGCAGGGATGGATCGTGTAGTTCTGGGACAGAAACCATTTTAGGAGGAATACCATGTTTGACAAATTAGACGATTTGCTCATACGCTTCGAGGAAATACTCAATGAACTGGGGGAACCAGGTGTTACAGATGATCAGGAGCATTTCCAGAGGCTTATGAAAGAGCAGAGCGATTTGCAGCCAATAGTGGATACCTATCGTGAATACAAGAAAAATAAAGAAACCATTTCTGACAGCCTTTCTATGCTTGAAGAAGAAAAGGATGAGGAAATGAGGGAAATGCTTAAGGAAGAACTTTCAGATTCCAGAAAAAAGGTGGAAGAACTTGAGCATAAATTAAAAATTCTTCTTCTGCCAAAAGATCCCAACGATAATAAAAATGTTATCGTAGAAATACGTGCGGGAGCGGGAGGAGATGAGGCAGCACTTTTTGCAGCAGAGATCTACCGTATGTATGTGAAATATGCAGAATCACGCCGGTGGAAGACAGAGATGATGAGTCTGAACGAGAATGGACTTGGAGGATTTAAGGAAGTTACTTTTATGATCACAGGGGCCGGAGCATATTCCCGTCTGAAATATGAAAGTGGTGTTCATCGTGTCCAGCGTGTACCTGAGACAGAATCCGGAGGCAGAATTCACACTTCCACATGTACAGTTGCCATTATGCCGGAGGCAGAGGAAATTGATTTCCATCTTGATCTGAATGACTGTAAATTTGATGTGTTCCGTGCTTCAGGAAATGGTGGACAGTGCGTCAACACAACTGATTCTGCAGTGCGTCTGACGCATATCCCTACAGGAATCGTGATCTCCTGCCAGGATGAGAAGTCACAGCTGAAAAATAAAGACAAGGCATTGAAAGTTCTTCGTTCCAGGCTTTATGAGATGGAGCTTGCCAAACAGCATGATGCAGAAGCGCAGGCCAGAAGAAGCCAGATCGGAACAGGTGACCGTTCTGAAAAGATAAGAACTTATAATTTCCCCCAGGGGCGAGTTACGGATCATCGGATCAAACTGACACTTCATCGATTGGAAAACGTCCTTGACGGAGACCTGGACGAAATAATAGACAGTCTGATTGCTGCAGACCAGGCGGCAAAATTAAGCAATCTTCAGGATAAAGAGTAAACAAAATACCATACAAAAACAGGAGGAAGTTATATGAAAAAAACCTCGCTTGTGATAATGGCTGCCGGAATCGGAAGCCGGTTTGGAAAGGGAATCAAGCAGCTTGCACCTGTAGGTCCCCAGGGAGAGATCATTATGGAGTATTCCATTTATGATGCTCTGAAGGCAGGATTTAACAAAGTCGTCTTTATCATCCGAAAGGATCTGGAGCAGGAGTTTCGTAATATTATTGGGGAACGTATTGAAAACATTACAGAAGTTGAATACGTTTTTCAGGAACTGGAGGATCTTCCGGAAGGATTTGCAAAACCTGCAGGCAGAACCAAACCATGGGGAACCGGTCAGGCAGTTCTTGCGGCAAAAAAAGTTCTAAATGAACCATTTGTTGTAATTAATGCAGACGATTATTATGGTAAAGAAGCTTTTGCAAAAGTTCATGATTATCTTGTTCAGGAACAGCCCGGTGATGAGAAACTTCATATCTGTATGGCAGGGTTTAGCCTTGGAAATACATTAAGTGATAATGGCAGTGTGACCAGAGGAATCTGCCAGATTGAAGACGGACAGCTTACAGGTGTAAAAGAAACTCATGATATATTTAAGACAGGAACTGGTGCCCAGGCAGAGCATGAGGACGGAAGCGTGGAACTCCTTGATGTAAAGTCACTTGTGTCTATGAATATGTGGGGACTGACTCCTGCTTTTCTGAATATTTTACAGTATGGATTTGAAGAATTTCTGAAAAGTCTGAAAGAGGGCGAATTAAAGAAGGAGTACCTTCTTCCGGAACTTATTGACCGTCTCATTAAAGACGGAAAGGCACAGGTAGATGTTCTGGAAACAAAAGATACATGGTTCGGGGTTACCTATCAGGAAGATAAAGAAACAGTTAAAAAAGCGTTTCTGGATCTGACAAGACAGGGATTGTATCCGGAAAAATTTTTTTGAATCATATAGTTTTCTGAAGGCAGATTCGATTTCATAATAAGGAGATTGATTATGGGAAAGTATTTTGGAACAGATGGTTTCCGCGGTGAAGCAAATGTGAAATTAACAGTAGACCATGCGTTTAAAGTAGGACGTTATGTGGGATGGTATTATGGAAGGGATCATAAGGCAAGAATTGTGATAGGAAAAGATACACGAAGGAGCAGCTATATGTTTGAATATGCTCTGGTGGCAGGTATTACTGCTTCCGGAGCAGACGCATATCTGCTGCATGTTACCACTACTCCCAGTGTTTCCTATGCAGTTCGTACGGAAGATTTCGACTGTGGTATTATGATCTCTGCAAGCCATAATCCATTTTATGATAATGGGATTAAGCTTCTCAACGGCAATGGCCAGAAAATTGAAGCAGAGATTGAAGCCAGGATTGAAGCTTATCTGGATGGAGAGCTGGAAGAGCTTCCTCTGGCTACAAGAGAGGACATTGGACGAACAGTTGATTTTGCTTCCGGACGAAATCGTTATATCGGTTATCTGATTTCAATTCCTCGCAGGGATTTTAAAAATATTAAAGTTGGCCTTGACTGTGCAAACGGCAGTTCTTCTTCCATTGCCAAGAGCGTATTTGATGCTCTTCGCGCAAAAACTTATGTGATCAATAATCAGCCCGATGGTACTAATATTAATACCAATTGTGGCTCGACTCATATTGAAGTTCTTCAGAGATATGTGGTAGACAATGGACTGGATGTGGGATTTGCCTATGACGGTGATGCGGACCGCTGTATTGCAGTTGATCACAGAGGAAATATTATCGATGGTGATAAAATCATGTATGTCTGTGGTAAATATCTGAAAGAACAGGGGAAACTAAAAGGCAATACAGTTGTAACCACAGTTATGTCCAATCTTGGACTTTATAAATCCCTTGAAAGGGAAGGAATCAATTACGAGCAGACTGCGGTGGGAGATAAATATGTTGCAGAAAATATGATGGAAAATAATTACAGTATCGGAGGAGAGCAGTCCGGACATATTATTTTCAGTCGTTATGCTGCAACCGGTGATGGAATTCTTACATCGCTTATGCTGATGGAAGCTTGTGTGGAAAAGAAATCCACACTGTGTGATCTTGCCAGGGAAATGAAAGTTTATCCACAGCTTCTCAGAAATGTACGGGTTGCAGATAAGAAAGCTGCCAGAGAAAATCCAAAAGTTGTTGAGGCAGTGGAGGAAGTGGCCAGATCACTGGGCAGTGAGGGAAGAATCCTGGTCCGTGAAAGCGGTACCGAACCACTGATCCGGGTAATGGTTGAGGCGGGAACCCATGAGCTTTGCCAGGAGAACGTAGAACGCGTTGTTAAAGTAATGGAGGCAGAAGGCCTGATTATTGAATAAAAGGAAACAGATGAATAAAAGAAAGACAGCTTATGTTCTGGCGGTGTGTATGGGATTGACGGCTTTTACAGGCTGTGGCACGGCAGAACAGAAAAATTATGAGCAGGCAGCCAGTGATCTGAAGAATGGTAATTATGAGAATGCACTTCAGGAATATGCAGCGGCAGTCTCTGACGGAATAAAACCGGCCCAGTCATATCGTGGAGCAGGTGTTGCCAGTTTTTACCTTGGAAATTATGAAGATGCCATTGAGAATTTTACCAATGCACTGAAGTGTGATAAGGTGGGAAAAGTACTGAAAAAGGATATTTTATCCTACCGTGCAGCTGCTTATCTGAAAACAAAATCTTATGATGAAGCTATGGCGGACTGCCAGTCTCTTGCCCGGGATTATGATATGGATTCTGATCTTTATTTCCTCACAGGGCAGGTTGCTCTTGCAATGGATGTTTATGAAGAGGCGGCTGCTGACTTCCAGCAGGCATATGGGGAGGAAGCCACATATGATATGGCAATCCGTATCTATGAGGCATATCTGAGCAAGGATATGGAGGCAGATGGAACAAGATATCTGGAAGCCGCTTTATCCACGGAAGCTGAAAACGCACAGGATCACTGCGACAGGGGAAGAGTTTATTATTATATGAATGACTATGAAAATGCCGTTAAAGAACTGATACAGGCTTCCAATGATGGAAATCTGGAGGCAGTACTTCTTCTTGGAATGGTATACATGGATCAGAAGGATATTTCCAATGCAAGGGCACTTTTTCAGGAGTATATATCCAAAGCAGAAAAAACAGCCAGAGGTTACTGTGGGCTTGCTGTATGTGATATGAAAGAAGGGGACTATGACAGTGCTCTTGCCAATATTTCCAGTGGAATGGCAACAGCTGATCAGGATGATCTTCAGAGTCTTTTGTTTAACGAAATTGTTGTATATGAGAGGAAACTGGATTTTGCAACAGCATTGGAAAAAGCTCAGGAATATCTGGAAATGTATCCGGATGACAAGACAGCAAAAAAAGAGATGGTATTTCTGAAAACCCGTGTTAATACAAATTGACAGCATTTTTCTGAATAATAAGGAGATTACATGGAAGAAACAGGACAGACAGAAGAACGTGTGATTCTGGTGGCAGTTCAGGCAGGGATAAGTACGGATGCAGAGGATTCCCTTGACGAGCTGGAAGAGCTTGCCCGTACTGCCGGTGCGGTAACTGTGGGAAAGATC
>JAXEUE010000028.1:0-4300 GCA_034115005.1 Blautia sp. | reverse complement strand
GTCTCGCGACAGACCGCCAGGACCCAGGGCTGAAAGACGTCTCTTATGAGTCAGCTCACCAAGCGGGTTGTTCTGATCCATAAACTGAGACAGCTGAGAAGAACCGAAGAACTCCTTCACTGCTGCAGTTACAGGTTTTATATTAATAAGGGACTGAGGAGAAATATTCTCCACATCCTGTGTTGTCATTCTTTCACGAACTACTCGTTCCAGTCTGGAAAGACCGATCCTGTACTGATTCTGAAGCAGCTCACCTACCGCACGGATACGGCGGTTGCCCAGATGATCGATGTCATCATCATTTCCCAGACCATATTCCAGATGCATATTATAATTAATGGAGGCAAAAATATCTTCCTTTGTAATATGCTTGGGAATCAGATCATGAATACTTCTGTGAATAGCTGCGATCCTGTCTTCCAGTGTGTCATTATCTTCCAGAATTTTTTCAAGAACAGGGTAATATACTAATTCTGTAACACCGATCTCCTTGGGATTCTCAATTTCAGGAAGGAAATGGCGAATGTCAACCATCATATTGGAAAGGACCTTGATCTTACGATCCTCTTCTCCCTGGATCCATACGTAAGGAACAGCACTGTTCTGGATGAGATCTGCCATTTCTCTGGTAACAACTGTACCTTTTTCTGCAAGAATCTCCCCGGTAGAAGTATCTACAACATCTTCTGCCAGTTTATGTCCTGTAATTCTTTTATTGAAATGAAGTTTCTTATTAAACTTATAACGGCCAACCTTGGCAAGATCATATCTTCTTGGATCAAAGAACATTGCATTGATCAGGCTCTCTGCACTTTCCACAGCAAGAGGTTCACCCGGACGGATCTTCTTGTACAGTTCAAGAAGTCCTTCCTGATAGTTAGTGGATGTATCTTTGGTGAAACTTGCCAGAATCTTGGGTTCTTCTCCAAACAGGTCAATGATCTCCGCATTGGTTCCTACACCAAGGGCACGAATCAGAACGGTAATAGGTACTTTTCTTGTTCTGTCCACTCTTACATAGAAAATATCATTGGAATCTGTTTCATATTCCAGCCATGCACCTCTGTTGGGAATTACAGTACAGGAGAATAACCTCTTTCCAAGTTTGTCATGTGAAATTGCATAATAGATTCCAGGGGAACGCACTAACTGGCTGACAATTACACGTTCTGCGCCATTAATGACGAAAGTACCGGTAGCTGTCATGATAGGTAAATCTCCCATGAAAATCTCATGTTCGTTGATTTCCTCGGTTTCTTTATTAATCAGCCTCACTCGAACCTTCAAAGGTGCGGCGTATGTTGCGTCACGTTCTTTACACTGTTCAATGCTGTATTTTGCATCTTTCTCGTCAAATGTAAAGTCGATAAACTCCAGGCTGAGTTTTCCGCCGTAGTCCGCAATCGGAGAAATATCATCAAAGACTTCTTTAAGTCCCTCATCCAGAAACCACTGATAAGAATCTCTCTGAACCTCTATCAGATTCGGCATCTCCAGGACTTCTTCCTGTCTCTGGTAGCTCATACGCATGCTTCTTCCAGTTTTTACAGAACGAATTCTGTTTTTTTCCATTGACGTTTCACCCCTGTTTTTTCATTATATTTATTATAACATGATTCTTCCTGTCAAAAGACAAGTAGGCACACCTTGCCATAATATAGCATTCTTCACTATATCACAGCAAAATTTGCCTGTCAACCACTTTTTATTATTTTGCATACTTAATTTTTGAGTTCTTACTATATATCTTATCTGAATAGCCATTTCCTTTCAGACTGTTTTCAGCATATTTTTTTATGCTGGAATTTTTACATGTAAACCCATAACTTTTATTTTTTCTGATCAGGTTTCCGCAAGCCACCACACCTGTGGTGTCCAGAATTTGTATTCCTTTCCCCTTGTTGGTTCCGCAGTAATTATCTGATATTATTCCATTATTACACTTTGAGAAGGTCTGTATACCATCTGACTGGTTCCGTGTAACAGTATTGTCTGAAATCTTTGCGGAAATACAAGACCCAACAAGGATTCCTTTTCCATTATTACCTGTAACAGTATTATCTTTCACAGAAACATTGGAAGATGACTGTCCGTAAATTCCATCCTTTTCTGCTTTCATAATAATGTTCCTTTCCAGTGCAGAGCCGTGCGGAATTTTCCGAAACCAGATTCCTCCTCCCTGACAGCAGGATACAGAATTGTCAGAAATCGTAAGTTTCTTTTTTGTTCCAATAGAATCTGACATATAAATTCCAGGCCCTTTTCCTCCTGTAATATTATTTTCAAGAAACTGAACCTTGCTGCATCTTCTTCCTGCAATTCCAATATTTGTGATCTGATCTGAAGCTCTGAGATTTATATAATTTCCTGTACATTCGCAGCTTCCGGCAATTCCAAAGTAGATTCCGTCTCCACTTCCATTGATCAGATTATTTTTTACAGTTACCCCTTTTATCACATAGCATCCCTCAGGAACATTGTAGGCTTCTTTCCCCTTATATTCCCCTCCGGAAACCCAGATTCCATAGTTTCTCCATAATTTTCCTTCCACCATGCAGGGATCTGACATATATATCCTGTTGTCTTCCACGATCACATTCTCACTTAGCTGATTCTGCTTGTTGCTTACCCGCTGTCCATCAAGAAAATAGGTATGTTTTGCATAGATGGAGCGTACATATACACCTCCTCCCACATTTTTCATAAGATTATTTTTCACAACAGAGTCCTGATAGTTCAGACACCATACGGCTCTTTTCTTTATATTTGTAAATGTATTATCCGAAATAACAATATTCTTATATGGCCTGTCAAACATCATACTGTGACTTCCCACACCTGCAAAAACATCATCAAAAACATTATTCTGAATTAGAATGTCTTCACATATACTGCCATCAGACATATACTCTGGAAAAATTGACTGAATACAGGAATCTATCTGAATACATTCCTGTCCCCCTTCTTCATATTCTTTCCAATATCCGTGAAAAGTACAGCCTATAATCTGTGCATGCTTTACCCCGCCCAACTCAATAAAATGAGACTTCAGATTATTCAGAAACGTTATATCTTTAATTATCACATTGGTGGCGTGGCCAATTCTGAAATCAACAAATCCGCCCTTCTGTTCTTTATCTGCCACGGATTTGTAATTTGCATCCCAGGTGCCTCCTTCAACAGTTATATTTCGATACCCGTTATATCCTCCCACCATATCTTCCGGACTTCCCAGCCGAAGCATAACTTCCTTACGGGGCGATGTCTTGGTAATAACAGCTCCAGCAGCATACAGAGAAATATTACTGTATGTAGAAATCGTTCCTGTCAGTTCATAATTTCCCGGAGGGATGATCACTTTATATGGATGATCATCTGTTGCAAGATCTTTAACTTCATAAAGCAGAGAATTAAGGGGAGCTGTAATATCATCTCCATCTTTAACCTCCAGGATTTTTTCATAAGAAATGTCTTCCTTCTCTTCCGGATTTTCGTTTACATCTGGAATTTCATCAG
The DNA here is from genome assembly GCA_034115005.1 of Blautia sp. GTDB lineage: Bacteria > Bacillota > Clostridia > Lachnospirales > Lachnospiraceae > Blautia_A. Next base: position 784 of record JAXEUE010000028.1, on the reverse strand, counting down.
AGTCAGACTCAGAACTGCCATCCATAAAAGCAGGAATTTCTCCATCGCTCCATATTTCATCTGGTTCCCCGAATTCGCCTTCTGCAAAAACGCCTTCCTGAAATATGTTTCTGTCATAATCTTCGGAATAACCTGACTGAAAGTATTCGGGTTCTGTCTCTTCTGTTTCGCTGTCTAACTGCTGCTCCATTTCCAGTTCTTTCTGTTTCAGTTCTGCTTCTATCTGTTTTAAATCAGCAGCATACACCGGGCTGCACAGGCCGACAACAAGTATTGTACTTAAAACTGTAGATATAATTTTCTTCCTCATATACTGATTTTTCTCCATCATACTTCCTGTTACAAAAAGCAAAAAAGCAGGAATGTCAGAGACATTCCTGCAATAAATTTGCTTGAAGATAATTATTTAAGGTTAACCTTAGCTCCCTGCTCCTCAAGTTTTGCCTTGATATCTTCAGCTTCAGCCTTGGATGCGCCCTCTTTAACAACCTTCGGAGCACCGTCAACAAGCTCTTTTGCTTCTTTAAGTCCTAAACCGGTTACTTCACGAACAACTTTAATAACTTTAACTTTGTTTGGTCCAACTTCTGCAAGCTCAACATCAAACTCATCTTTCTCTTCTGCTGCTTCTCCAGCTGCACCAGCTGCTGCAACTACAACGCCTGCTGCTGCAGATACGCCAAATTCTTCTTCACAAGCTTTTACTAAATCATTTAACTCTAATACAGATAATTCTTTGATTGCTGCAATAAATTCTTCTGTTGTTAATTTTGCCATTTTAATT
>JAXEUE010000027.1:0-31117 GCA_034115005.1 Blautia sp. | reverse complement strand
GAGGAGGCCATTGCTGTGTTCGGTCATGATCCTCGTGTCTATCAGACAACAGTAACTGAGTTTATTAAGGACAAAAACGGACATGTCTGTCAGGCTAAGCTTATTAAACTAAAGAGCGAGAAGGACGCAAAGACAGGACGTTTGATGATGGTTCCTGTTGAGGGAACAGAAGAGCTCATTCCTGTTGATCTGGTTCTTATTGCAGCTGGATTCCTTGGAAGTGAAAAATATGTAACAGATGCATTTAAGGTAGCCGTAAACGGACGTACAAACGTGGACACCAAACCGGGTGCTTATCAGACTTCTGTGGACCGTGTATTTACTGCGGGAGATATGCACAGAGGACAGTCCCTTGTGGTATGGGCAATTCACGAAGGAAGAGAAGCTGCAAAAGCAGTGGATGAATCATTGATGGGATATTCCTATCTGTAATCATAGTAAGCCATATACAGCGATCATGTTGTGTATGGCTTACTTTTTTTGAAAAGAAGGTTGACAAAGAGGAAAGCTGTTGTTATAATATCGTCCATGAGCAAAGGCGTTCTTTCTGTAGTGAAACTGTAGAAAGTGCGCTCTTTTTATATAATCAGATATAAGTAAAAAACTTTTTTTATATGAAAAATATTCATAATGAGAATTTGAAAAAGAAAATGTATAATGGAAAAGTGTTTGACAAGGAGCGTGTAAAATGGGGAAATATACCAGAGAAGAAATATTACAGATGGCTGAGGAAGAGGATGTGGAGTTTATCCGCCTTCAGTTTACGGATATGTTCGGAACATTGAAAAATATTGCCATAACTGCCAGGGAACTTCCCCGGGCACTGGATAGAGGATGCGTTGTGGATGGTTTCCTTATTGCAGGCATTGCGGGGGAGAAGAATCCGGATATGTATCTGAAACCTGATCTTGATACCTTTGCGATTCTTCCATGGCGTCCTCAGCAGGGAAAGGTTGCCAGACTGCTTTGTGATATTTGCTATCCCGACGGCACTCCTTATGAAAGAAGCCCAAGATATATACTGGATAAGATTGCATCCCAGGCAAAGAAAAAAGGTTACACATGCCTTGTTGATCCTGAATGTGAATTTTTTCTTTTCCATACAGATGATAATGGAGTTCCCACAACAGTTACTCATGAAAAAGCCGGATATCTTGATATCAGTCCTGTAGATCTGGGAGAAAATGCCAGACGTGATATTGTGCTGAATCTGGAGGATATGGGAATTGAGGTAGAGTCCTCCCACCATGAAACAGCACCTGCCCAGCATGAGGTGGACTTTAAATATGGAGAAGTAAGAAAAATGGCCGACCGTATTATGTCATTTAAGATGACGGTGCGTACTATAGCCAAGCGTCACGGGCTCCATGCTACTTTTATGCCCAAACCACGGTCTGAAGTAAACGGGTCAGGAATGCATATTCATTTTTCTCTGTTTAAGGATGGGAAGAATGTGTTCGTAAATCCGGATAATCCTCAGGAACTCAGTGAGGAAGCGTATTATTTTGTTGGAGGTCTTCTTGCTCACAGCAAGGAGATGGCTGCTATCACCAATCCGATTGTTAACTCTTATAAACGTCTGGTACCAGGATATGAGGCTCCTACTGAACTGACATGGACGAAAAATAATCAGAATTCTCTTGTAAGGATTCCGGCTTCAAGAGGACTTGAAACCAGAATTGAGCTTAGAAGTCCGGATGCTGCTGCTAATCCGTACCTTGTATTTGCAGTGTGCCTGGCAGCCGGACTTGACGGACTTGATAAAAAAATTCTGCCCCATAAAGCTTTAGGTGAAGAACCTGTTCAGGAGGATCAGGACTGTTCAGAAGTAGATCATCTTCCTGAAAACCTAAACGAGGCCCTTGGGTACTTTGAACAAAGTGAATGGATCAGTAAAATTCTTGGAAAAGAATTCTGTGAGGAATATGCAGCTGCCAAGAGAAAGGAATGGCTGCGCTATACCAGAGAAATATCAGCCTGGGAGATAGAGGAATATCTTTATAGGATCTGAACTGGGTTTTTCAGGCAAAAGAGGAGAGGCATTATATGAGCAGCAGCATTGTGATTGCGCTACCCAAAATTGAAGACGCAAAGAAAATACGCACCATACTTGTAAGGCATGGACTTTCTGTAGCTTCTGTCTGTAATACGGTGTCCAAAGCTCTGGCAAGTATGTCAGAGCTTGACAGTGGTGTATTGATCTGCGGATATAAGCTTCCGGACGGATATTATAAAGATGTACTGGATGATTTGCCTCAATATTTTGAAATGCTTCTCCTTGCTTCTGCGAAAGTGATCAGTGAAGCACCCAATTGTATAGAAACGGTGGAAATGCCTTTTAAGGCAGGTAATCTGATAGAAGATGTAAATGAAATGCTTTGCCGGATTTCACGCCGCATCAGGAAAGAAAAGAAAAAACCAAGATTAAGAACCGAAAGTGAACAGAAATATATATTAGATGCCAAGTCTCTCATTATGGAAAAAAACCATATGAGTGAAGAGGAAGCTTACCGTTATATTCAGAAATGCAGTATGGATTCCGGCACGAATATGGTGGAGACGGCACAGATGATGCTTATGCTCATGTGTGAATCATGAGAAATAAAGACAGGGCAGGATTAATAAGAAACTATATGGAGGATGAGGACATGGAATTTTTGGATGGAACTTGGAAAAAAGATATCAGCAGCTGGGAAGAACTTCTGGGAGACCAGCTTCTTAATCAGGAAGTTGTGATCGAAGGGGCAATCCACAGTATCCGTAATATGGGCGATGTGGCATTTGTTATTTTAAGAAGACGAGAAGGCCTGTTTCAGGCTGTTTACGAGAATGAACAGGTCAATATTTCCATTCGGGAGCTGAGAGAGGCAATGACTGTGAGGATAAAAGGAATCCTTAATGAAGAGCCCAGAGCGCCTCATGGAAGAGAATTGAGGATCCGTCACATTGATATTCTTTCAGCACCTGCAGAACCTCTTCCTCTTGCAATTGACAAATGGAAACTGAACACATCCCTTGAGGCAAAATTAAATTACCGTTCCATCTCTCTCAGAAATATTCAGGAAAGAGCCAAATTTAAGATCCAGGAAGCTCTCACAAAAGCGTTTCGTGACTATCTGTACAGCCAGGGATTTACTGAGATTCATACACCCAAGATCGGTGCAAGAGGTGCAGAAGGCGGAGCCAATGTTTTCAAATTAAGTTATTTCCATAAACCGGCAGTTCTTGCCCAGAGTCCTCAGTTCTATAAACAGATGATGGTAGGTGTTTTTGATAGGGTGTTTGAGACAGGTCCTGTTTTCCGTGCAGAGAAACATAATACCAAACGTCATTTAAATGAATATACAGGTCTTGACTTTGAGATGGGCTATATTGACAGCTTTGAAGAAATTATGGCTATGGAAACAGGTTATCTTCAGTATGCTATGAATCTTCTGAAAACTGAATATGCTGACGAAGTAAAAATTCTTAAGATAGACGTTCCTGATGTATCCAGGATTCCGGCAGTTCGTTTTGATAAGGCCAAGGAACTGGTGTCGGAAAAATACAACCGTAAGATCAGAAATCCTTTTGATCTGGAACCGGAGGAAGAAACGCTGATCGGCAGATATTTTAAAGAAGAATATGATTCCGATTTTGTTTTTGTTACTCATTATCCATCCAAAAAACGTCCCTTCTATGCAATGGACGATCCGGAAGATGAGAGATTTACCTTAAGCTTTGACCTCCTCTTTAAAGGTCTTGAGATCACTACGGGAGGACAGAGAATCCATGATTATGATATGCTTGTGCAGAAGATTGAAAAGCGTGGGATGACACAGGAAGGTATGGAGCAGTATCTGGATACTTTCAAACATGGAATGCCTCCACATGGAGGACTTGGAATCGGTCTTGAGAGACTGACTATGCAGCTGATCGGAGAGGATAATGTCAGGGAAACCTGTCTGTTTCCAAGAGATATGAACCGTCTTGAACCATAAAGGAGAACAAAAATGGCAAAGATCATAGATGATGAAACAATGGAAAATGTGTGTCTTCTTGCCAAACTTTCCCTCTCTCCCGAGGAAAAGGAAAAGGCCAAGGAAGACATGCAGAAAATGCTGGATTATGTAGAGAAGCTGGATGAGCTGGACACTTCCCAGGTGGAGCCTATGTCTCATATCTTTCAGGACGATAATGTGTTCAGGGAAGATATTGTCACCAATGGGGATAACAAAGAAGCTATGCTTGCCAATGCACCAAAGGCAAAAGAGGGACAGTATCTTGTTCCCAAGACCATAGGATAGGAGACGGGACGATGGAGTTGGAAAAATTAACAGCCCTTCAGCTTGGGCAGAAGATAAAACAGCGTCAGGTAAGTGTCCTGGACGGAGTAGAAACTGTTTTTGACAGAATTGAGAAACAGGATTCCAGGGTACATGCTTATCTTGACACATATAAAGAAGACGCTTATACAAGAGCAAAAGAAGTGGAAAAAGGAATTGAGGACGGAATCTATACAGGCCCTCTGGCAGGTGTGCCCATTGCCATTAAGGATAATATCTGTATCAATGGAAAGAAAACAACCTGTGCGTCAAGAATCCTGGAGAACTTTGTGCCCCAGTATAATGCAGAAGTAATCGACCGTCTGGAAAAGGCCGGAATGATAATAATCGGAAAAACAAATATGGATGAGTTTGCTATGGGAAGTACGACGGAAACTTCAGCATACGGGGTAACCAGGAATCCATGGAATCTGGATCACGTTCCCGGCGGATCTTCCGGCGGTTCCTGTGCGGCTGTAGCTTCCGGGGAGACATTTATGGCTCTTGGTTCTGATACAGGCGGTTCCATCCGTCAGCCAAGCTCTTTCTGTGGTGTTACAGGCCTTAAACCTACTTATGGTACAGTCTCAAGATATGGATTGGTTGCCTATGCATCTTCTCTGGATCAGATTGGCCCTGTGGGCAAAGATGTGGCGGACTGTGCCGCACTTCTTGAGATCATTGCAGGGCATGATCCGAAAGACAGTACATCCATGAGAAGAAATGATCTTGATTTTTCCGGCGAAATGACAGATGAAATTTCAGGGATGAAATTCGGTGTTCCGCAGGAATATCTGTCAGCAGGACTTGATCCTGAAGTGAAGGCATCCTTTATGGATGTGCTGAAATCCCTCACTGACATAGGGGCAACTGTTGAATTTTTTTCATTGAAAACAACGGAATATATGATTCCGGCATATTATATCATTGCAAGTGCAGAGGCCAGCTCTAATCTGGAACGTTTTGACGGCGTAAAATACGGTTACAGGGCTTCTGAATATGAAGGACTGCACGACATGTACAGAAAGACAAGAACACAGGGATTCGGGGAAGAAGTGAAGCGTCGTATTATGCTTGGATCCTTTGTGTTAAGTTCCGGTTATTATGATGCGTATTACCTGAAAGCACTTCGTACCAAAGCGCTGATCAAAAAAGAATTTGATAAGGCTTTTCAGAAATATGATGTTCTTCTTGCACCGGCTGCTCCCTACACAGCACCTAAACTGGGTGAGAGCCTGAAAGATCCTCTTGCCATGTACCTGGGTGATATTTATACTGTTGCAGTGAATCTCTGCGGCCTTCCGGGAATTACGGTTCCCTGTGGTAAAGACAGTAAGGGTCTTCCTATTGGCATTCAGATGATAGGAGACTGCTTTATGGAAAAGAAAATACTAAGAGCGGCGCATGCTTACGAAAAAGCAAGAGGTTCGTTTGAAATACCGGGAGAGGGAGGCAGCATATAATGAAACAGTATGAGACAGTCATCGGACTGGAAGTTCACGTAGAGCTTGCAACAAAGACAAAGATTTTCTGTGGCTGTTCCACGGAATTTGGCGGAGCACCAAACACCCATACTTGTCCGGTATGCACCGGTATGCCCGGTTCTCTTCCTGTTCTGAATAAGAAAGTAGTTGAATTTGCCTTAAAGGCAGGACTGGCTGCAAACTGCCAGATCAACCAGTATTGCAAATTTGACCGTAAGAACTATTTTTATCCGGATAATCCCCAGAATTATCAAATTTCCCAGCTTTATCTTCCAATCTGTCATGATGGCTGGGTAGAGATTGAAACTTCTGCAGGGAAGAAAAAGATTCGTATTCATGAAATGCATATGGAGGAAGATGCGGGAAAACTGATCCATGATGAATGGGAAGACAGTTCACTGGTGGATTATAACCGAAGCGGTGTACCTCTTATTGAAATTGTTTCTGAACCGGATATGAGAAGTGCAGAAGAGGTTATCGCATACCTTGAAAAGCTGCGTTGTATGATGCAGTATCTGGGTGTATCAGACTGTAAACTTCAGGAAGGATCTATGCGTGCAGATGTGAACCTTTCTGTTCATGAGGCGGGTACAGATAAATTCGGAATAAGAACAGAAATGAAAAACCTGAACTCTTTTAAAGCAATCTCCAGAGCTATTGAAGGAGAAAGAGAACGTCAGATCGAGCTTCTTGAAGAGGGCAAACCTGTCATACAGGAAACAAGACGATGGGATGACAATAAGGAGTATTCTTATGCTATGCGTTCCAAGGAAGACGCCAAGGATTACAGATATTTCCCTGATCCGGATCTTCCTCCGGTTCATATTTCTGATGAATGGCTGGAAGAGCTGAGAAAGTCCCAGCCTGAACTGCGTGAGGCAAAACGTGCCCGTTATCAGGAGGAATATGGTCTTTCAGATTATGATGCAGGAATCCTTACGGAATCCCGTCATCTTGCAGGTCTGTTTGAGGATACAGTAAAGCTTTACGGAAATGCAAAGAAAGCTGCCAACTGGTTTATGGGAGAAGTTCTTCGCCTTGCAAAGGAAAAAGCTATTGATCTGGAGCAGATATCATTTGAACCCAAACATCTTGCAGATCTTCTTCTTATGGTTGAAAAAGGCCAGGTCAGCCCTCAGAATGCAAAGAAAGTATTTGAAAAAGTATTTGATGAAGATATTGATCCTGTTTCCTATGTCGAAGAGTATGGCCTGAAAATCGTGGAAGATACAGGTCTTCTTGCAGAAACAGTGAACAGGATCCTGGATGCCAATCCAGGACCATTATCAGAGCTTCTAGGAGGCAAGGATAAGGTAATGGGATTCTTTGTTGGCCAGATTATGAAAGAAATGAAGGGTAAAGCCAATCCTGCCAGTGTGCGGGAAGCCCTTACAGAGGAAATTAAACACAGATCATAAAATTTAGGAGGAATAATTCCAATGGTTACTGTAAATCGCAACTATCTGAAATTACCAGGAAGTTATCTTTTTTCCACCATCGCAAAAAAAGTAAAAGCATATAAAGAAGCAAATCCTCAGGCAAAGGTTATTTCTCTTGGAATCGGAGATGTAACACAGCCTCTGGTTCCGGCAGTTATTGAGGCGCTTCACAAGGCTGTGGAGGAAATGGGACATGCAGAGACATTTCATGGTTATGCACCGGATCTTGGATACGAGTTCTTAAGAACAGCTATTGCAAAGAATGATTATCAGCACAGAGGCTGCCATATTGAGGCAGATGAGATTTTTGTATCTGATGGAGCCAAAAGTGATTCGGGAAATATCCAGGAAATCTTCGGTCTGGACAATAAGGTCGCTGTCTGTGATCCGGTTTATCCTGTTTATGTGGATACCAATGTAATGGCAGGCCGTACAGGAGATTACAGTCAGGAAAGAGGAAACTTTGACGGTGTGATCTATATGCCATGTAAAGAGGAGAACGGTTTTGTACCGGAGCTTCCCAAAGAAGTGCCGGATCTTATCTACCTGTGTTTCCCCAACAATCCTACAGGCGGTGCGATCACAAAAGATCAGCTCCAGGAATGGGTAGACTATGCCAATAAGAACGGTTCTGTGATCATTTATGATGCAGCCTATGAAGCATATATTACACAGGACAACGTGCCCCACAGTATCTATGAGTGTGAAGGTGCCAGAACCTGTGCCATTGAACTGAGAAGTTTTTCCAAAAATGCCGGCTTTACAGGTGTGCGTCTTGGCTTTACTGTAGTGCCAAAGGAACTTGTCCGGGACAATGTGTCACTTCACAGCCTCTGGGCAAGACGTCATGGAACTAAGTTCAATGGTGCCCCCTATATTGTTCAGCGTGCAGGAGAAGCCGTATATTCTGATGAAGGAAAAGCACAGCTGAAGGAGCAGGTTGGATATTATCAGAGAAATGCAAAGGCAATTCTTGATGGATTAAGCCAGGCTGGTTTTACCGTTTCCGGTGGTGTTAATGCACCTTATATCTGGCTGAAAACACCGGACAAAATGGCATCATGGGATTTCTTTGACTATCTTCTGGAAAAGGCAAATGTGGTAGGTACTCCAGGGTCAGGATTTGGGGCTCATGGAGAAGGCTTTTTCCGACTGACAGCTTTTGGAACATACGAAAATACATTGGAAGCAATTGAGAGGATAAAAAATCTGTAATTCTGATTTTAAAGATGGGGTGACAGATAAAAGACATAAATGTAAAAGTGCAGCGGTTGAATCCATTTTTCAGGGATGGCCGCTGCTTTTGCATTATAAGGTATTTATTGAAAAGGAGAGATATACAAATGAAAGATCCATATAATTTATCTCAGGAACTGATTGGGCTTCGCAGGCATTTTCATCAGTATCCGGAGCTTGCCCTTAAAGAAAACAAAACCTCTGGGTTTATTCGTGATTACCTGGAAAGGCTGGGGTATGAGGTCAGATCTGTTCAGCCTACAGGTCTGATAGCCGAACTGCCACAGCTGAAAAACAGAACAAAAACAGTTGTTCTCCGTGCAGAGATGGATGGGCTTCCGGTTACAGAGCAGACAGGACTTCCATATTCTTCCTGTAATCCGGGAGTGATGCATGCCTGCGGACACGATTATATACTTGCCGTTGCCCTGATCCTGACAAAGATTGTATCTTTGGAAAAAGACGCTTTTCCGGTGAGGATTCGTTTTCTGTTTGAACCTGCAGAAGAGATTGGAGAAGGCACTTTAAAGATGATCTCTGCGGGAGCCATGGATGATCCTGTGCCAGATGCATTTTTAATGTTTCATTATGCTGCGGATAAGAGCTTTGGCATGGCTGTCCATAAAGGACAGGCATCTTCTATGATCTGTGGGATGAAAATCCTGATACAGGGCAGATCCAGCCACTGGTGCCAGGCAGAAAAGGGTGTGGACGCTATTCATGCAGCTGCTCAGGTAGTAAATGCAATTTATGATCTGAATACTTCCTATGGAAAGGAATATCCGGCAGCAGGAAAATATGTGACAGGAATAGGAACCATCCATGGGGGTGAGTATGCCAACATTATTGCAGACCATGTGGAATTAAACGGAAGTATCCGGGCGGTAAGGGAAGAAGACTTTAATAAAATCAAGGAAAAAATAGAGAATATTTTAAAGAAAACAGGGGAAAGTACCAGAACAGAGATTTCTATGGTATTTCCCAAGGATCCTGTTTATCCTTTTGCCAATGATGATGGGCTGACTGACATTGCATCATGTGTTGGTAAGGAAGTATTTGGTAAAAATTTTCTTCTGGAAGGAGAAGAGGAATTGTTTCTTTCTGGTGATAATGCATATCGCTATTTTAAAAAGACAAAGGGACTGTTCTGCGTCTTTCTGGCAGGAATCCCGGGAGAGAGCTATCCTCTTCATCATCCGAAATTCCAGTTGGATGAGAAAATCCTGCCATACAGTGTAGAAGCTCTGTATAAGATAATTACAAAAATCGGGGCTAATGACTAGATCAGCCCCAGAATCCTGCATATATATACAGCTCAAAAGTAATAAAATTTATTATAATCTTTTGTGTCTGATTGTCAATTTTTGATTTATGTGGTATTCTGAGAAATAACACAGTAAAAAGAAAAATAAAGGAGCATCCGGAGGACGCTATGAAATACGGGAAAATAAGGATTGAAGATGGCTGTCTGATCTTTACAAGACATATGATGATCAACAGCCTTCCATGCAGAGATATTGTGTGGGCGTATATGAGAAGAGAGGGTGCAGATGGAAGTGATGCCAGACAGTTACTTGCCAGTTCCCTTATTATAGTGACCAGAAGAAAGAAGCATTATCAGTTTGATATGTCAGAAAAGGAAGTACATGACTGTATTCGCCTTTTGAGGGTGCTCAATCCGGATATGGCAGTGGGATATCCAAGAGGAGGAAGAATTCCTCTTCAGAGTCTTCTCAACACCAGAGACCTGGGTGCAGTTGCGGCAAAGGACGGACGCCATATCATACCAAGGAAGCTTCTGAGAAGCGGTGAGCTTTACCATATTTCCGCTTCAGATAAGGAAATTCTTGAGAATGAGTATAAACTGAGGACCGTCATAGATCTGAGGAGAGATGCTCAGAGAAAAATCAAGCCGGATACCATTATGGCTGGTGTGGAGTATTACCATATCCCTGTTCCGGATGAGGATTCTCCCATAATCTCACCGGGAAAATATCTTCTGGAAACTCTTTATGCTCTTCCGGACAATACTGAAGAATTTGTGAAAGAGCAATACAGGAATCTTATCCTTGACAAATACAGTGTGAAACAATTTGCCAGGTTTTTTGATGTTTTGTTCCATCAGGAATCAGGCGCTGTTTTATGGCATTCCGGTACAGGTAAAAGTACAGCAGGAGTCGGTACTGCTCTTCTTCTCAGTGTACTTGGAGTGGAGGAGGATGTAATCCGCGAAGATTTTATGCGGACCAACAGATATCTTGAGCCGGAACTGAAATATATGCAGCGTTTTCTTATGAACAGACCTGATACAGATGAGAAAATGCTGGATAAGTTAAAAGTTTTGTATCAGGTTAAAGAAGAATATATTGATATTATCTTTGAAACGATTAAAATAGAATATGGATCTATGGAGAAATTCTGTCAGGATGGTTTATACCTGAAGCCCAAAATGACAGAAGAGTTAAAGAACAAATTCCTGATCTGACAAATGTGCAGGAATGGAAAGATAAAATGGAGGACTGATATATTGAGGAAATTATTGAAGAAAATAACAAAGGTTATCCCGGCTTACGGACTTTTTCCTCTGATATTTTCATTTTTATTCAATTGTCTGGTCTATTCCGGATCCAAAGTGGTGGCAGGAGGCTGGTATCATCATAATATTGAGAGCAGCCTGGATCTGAAGCTGCCTTTTGTGCCAGAGTTTCTGGTTATTTATTTTGGATGTTATCTGTTCTGGGCTTTAAACTACATCCTTATTGCCAGGCAGGACAGGAAAAGTGTATACCAGTTCTTTACGGCAGATTTTCTGTCCCGCTGTGTTTGCCTTGTTTTCTTTCTTGCTTTTCCCACAACCAATACAAGACCTTTCATTACGGGCAGAGGATTCTGGAACAGAGCAGTTCTGTGGCTTTATTCTATTGATTCGGCAGATAATCTGTTTCCTTCCATCCATTGCCTTGTAAGCTGGTTCTGCTATCTTGGAATACGTAAACGAAAGGAAATTCCGCTATGGTATCAGAGAATATCCATGATTATAGCTTTTTTTGTTTTTGCGTCTACTTTGCTGACCAAACAGCATGTGATCATTGATGTCATCGCCGGTGCTGCCCTTGCACAGATCTGCTTTATGATCGGGCAGAAAACAAATCTGTATAAGATCTATGAGAAGATCGGTGGCGGTATAGAGAAGAGGATTATTAGATTTACAGAAGGGTAAAAGAATGAAAAACAAAAAAAAGAAAATTATTTTTAACGGGCTTTTTCTGGTGGTTGTATTTGCGCTGACATTATACGGAGTTTTTCATGGAAAAGATCTAGATGCAATGAATGCAGCCATAAATCAGTCAGATAAAATCTGGCTGATACCCGGAATTGCACTTGTGGCTTTCTTTATATGGGGGGAATCCATTATTATCTGGTATATGATGAAATCCAGTAATATAGCTCTGAAAAAAAGGGATTGCTTCCTGTTTTCTTCAGTGGGATTCTTTTTCAGCTGTATCACACCTTCTGCAAGCGGTGGACAGCCAATGCAGATATATTATATGAAAAAGAAAGATATACCGGTTCCAATTTCCACGGTTATACTGATGATCGTGACCATTACATATAAATTTGTACTTGTGGTAATAGGGGTGGGGATTGCATTTTTTGCCAGAGGATTTCTTCACAGATATCTGGATCATGTACTGCCCATCTTTTATCTGGGACTTGCCCTGAATATAATGTGTGTCATTTTTATGACGATTCTTGTGTTTCATCCTCTTCTTGCAAAAAGCACAATGGTAAAAGGTCTGAAAATCCTGGAAAAACTTCATATACTCCGTAAAAAAGAGGGAAGGCTTGACAGGCTGGAAAATTCCATGGATATTTATCGGGATACTGCGTCATATCTGAGGAAAAATCCTAAAGTAATCTTTAATGTTGTCATAATCACTTTTATGCAGAGAATTGCTTTATTTTCAGTTACCTGGTTTGTATATCGTGCGTTCAGATTAAAGGGTACCGGCTTTTTGACTGTTATGTTTCTTCAGGCTGTGATATCAGTATCCGTAGATATGCTGCCTCTGCCGGGCGGTATGGGTATCAGTGAAAGTCTTTTTCTTGCAATTTTCAAACCTGTGTTTGGAAAATTCCTTCTTCCAGGTATGGTTCTCAGCAGAGGAATGGGTTACTATGGGGAGCTTCTGATCAGTGCTGTGTTTACAATAGTGGCACAGCTGACTATTGGTCACAAATACCGTAGAAGAGCAAATGATAAATGATAGGAGGACAATAAATGATAGGATTTTATGATTATACGGTGGTGACTACATATGTCAGTCTGATTTCTTCACTTATTGGTATATTCTGTGCCATATCAGGCAGAATTTCAATTGCTGTATTCTGCCTGGCTTTTTCGGGCCTTTGTGATATGTTTGATGGTAAAATTGCCAGAACGAAGAAAGACAGAACCAGGGAACAGAAGGCTTTTGGAATTCAGATCGATTCTCTCTGTGACATTGTATGTTTCGGAGTATTTCCCATTGTACTTGGCTTTAAACTTGGAATGTGTCATATCTACGGGATTGCGATCCTGATATTTTATGGACTTGCAGGGGTCATCAGGCTGGCTTATTTTAATGTAATGGAAGAGAAAAGGCAGGAAGAAACTTCGGAGAACCGAAAATATTACCAGGGTATGCCCATTACCACTATTTCAGTGATTTTGCCCCTTCTGTTTATTGCTTCACTGCTTTTTCCGGAATATAACTGGTTTGTCTGGGCACTTCATGGTGTTATGCTTGTTGTAGGACTTCTCTTTATTGTGAATTTCCGGTTCCGGAAACCAACCAATAAAGAACTGATCCTGATTGTATCTGTTGTAGCTGTGGCAGTTTTTATTATTCTGTTTTATAAAGGCGGATGGTGGAAACAATATCATCTGAAATATATTCAGCATATGAAAGGAGGAGCCGGCGCTGTATGATACGCATTTCGGACAGACAGGGACATATATCTGAAGAAGATTCTTTTCAGGATCGTCTTCTGGAAAAATTGTATGGCAGTACGGCAGGCAGGATTTTGCTGAAACCGCTTGTTTCTCCCGTGATTTCAGATGCAGCTGCAAAGATTCTGGACTCCCGGCTCTCTGCCCTTGCTGTTGCTCCTTTTATCAGGGCAAAGAAAATAAAGATGTCAGAGTATGAGGAAAAAAAATATTTGTCCTATAATGATTTTTTTACAAGAAGAATTCGGGAGGGAGCAAGAAACATTGATCAGGAGTCGGATCATTTTATCAGCCCCTGTGACTGCAGAGTCAGTGTTTTTTCCATAACCGGGAAAGGCCGGGTAAAGATTAAACACACTTCCTATACGGCAGAAGAACTTCTCAGAAATGCCTCACTTGCCGGCAGGTTTCAGGAAGGCTATCTGTGGGTGTTCCGTTTGTGTGTGGATGACTATCATCATTATATTTACATTGACGAGGGAAAGGAATCCAAAAGAGTCAGGATACCTGGCATCCTTCATACTGTGAATCCTGCAGCCAATGATGTGTATCCGATTTATAAAGAGAACACAAGAGAGTATTCTCTTCTTCATTCTGTTCACTTTGGAACTGTACTTATGATGGAGGTAGGAGCAATGCTTGTGGGCAGAATAGAGAATCGTCCTCTTTGTGACAGGGTATACAGAGGACAGGAAAAGGGTAATTTTGCTTTTGGAGGTTCAACGGTTATTCTTATGACCCAGCCAGGCCGTGTGATCCCGGACGGGGACATTCTTTCCAATTCCGAAAAGGGAATAGAAACCCGTGTTTTAATGGGAGAAAAAGTGGGGACAGGTGTTTTGCGGTAAAAATATCATTGACAAAAGATGATTAATTGATATAATTGTAACCGTACAAATTTTTTAAGGTATTAACGTGTTAAAAGAAATACGTTGAAGGCAGGTGAAATATGCAGAAGAGAGTATTATCCCTGCTGGTGGATAACACAGCAGGTGTGACAAGCCGTGTATCCGGACTGTTTACCAGAAGAGGATATAATATCGACAGCATTACCGGAGGAGTAACGGCAGATAATCGTTTTTCCAGAATTACTGTTGTGTGCAGCGGAGACGAACTGATTCTTGAACAGATTACCAATCAGCTTGCCAAGCTTGAGGATGTAAGAGCTATTAAGGTTCTGGAACCGGATAACAGTGTGTGTCATGAGTTGATGATGGTCAAGGTGGCTGTGAAGCCTGATCAAAGGCAGGGAATTATTTCCATTGCAGAGATTTTCCACGCGAAGGTAGTGGATGTGGATATGGAGTCAATGACACTTGAGATGACAGGCAATCATCAGAAGCTGGAGTCTTTTATAGACCTGTTGGGTGACTATGAGATTCTGGAGCTTGCCCGTACAGGTGTGACGGGACTTTCAAGAGGATCTGATGATGTAACTTTCTTTTAGAAAATGTTACATACGTTCAAGTTTGCTAGGGGGTATTCCCTTAACGATAAATAACATATTTTTTACAAAAAAGATCAGGAGGAAAACAAAAAATGGCTAACAAGATTTTTTATCAGGAAGATTGCAATTTAAGCTTACTGGATGGTAAAAAGATTGCGATTATTGGATACGGAAGCCAGGGACATGCACATGCTCTGAACTTAAAAGATTCCGGATGTGATGTCATTATTGGTTTATACGAAGGCAGTAAATCCTGGAAGAGAGCTGAAGAGCAGGGCTTTAAGGTATATACAGCAGCAGAAGCTGCAAAACAGGCTGACATTATAATGATTCTTATCAATGATGAACTTCAGGCCAAACTTTACAAAGAATCTATCGAACCAAACCTTGAAGAAGGTAATATGCTGATGTTTGCTCATGGATTTAATATTCATTATGGATGTATCAAACCTCCAAAGAATGTGGATGTTACCATGATTGCTCCAAAAGGACCGGGACATACTGTAAGAAGTGAATATCAGGCAGGCAAAGGTGTTCCATGTCTTGTTGCTGTGGAACAGGATTATACTGGAAAAGCTCAGGATCTTGCACTTGCATATGCTCTGGGCATCGGCGGAGCAAGAGCAGGTGTTCTGGAGACTACGTTCCGTACAGAGACAGAGACAGACCTCTTTGGTGAGCAGGCTGTTCTTTGCGGTGGTGTATGTGCTCTTATGCAGGCTGGTTTTGAGACACTGGTTGAAGCAGGATATGACCCAAGAAATGCATACTTTGAGTGTATCCATGAAATGAAGCTGATCGTTGATCTGATCTATCAGTCAGGTTTTGCAGGAATGAGATATTCCATTTCCAATACAGCTGAGTATGGTGATTATGTAACCGGACCTAAGATCATTACAGAAGATACAAAGAAAGCAATGAAGAAAGTTCTTTCCGATATCCAGGATGGTACATTTGCAAAAGACTTCCTGTTGGATATGTCTGATGCAGGCGGACAGGTTCACTTCAAGGCTATGAGAAAGAAAGCCGCTGAACATCAGTCAGAGAAGGTTGGTGAAGAGATTCGTAAACTTTACAGCTGGAATGGCGAGGACAAACTGATCAATAATTAATCGATTGATTAAAGGGTTTTTTGACAGGCGGAGAGTCTTACAGAATGAGATTTTCCGCCTGTTTTTCTAACAGAAAGACAGGAGGAATCGAAAAAATGGGAATGACAATGACACAGAAGATCCTTGCTGCCCATGCAGGACTGGATCATGTGGAGGCAGGACAGTTAATTGAAGCAGACCTTGATCTGGTACTGGGAAATGACATTACTTCTCCGGTAGCTATTCATGAGATGGATAAAATGACAAAAAAGACAGTTTTTGACAAAGATAAGATAGCCCTGGTTATGGATCATTTTATTCCCAACAAGGATATTAAATCTGCAGAACATTGTAAATGTGTCCGTGAGTTTGCATGCAGGCATGAGATTACCAATTATTTTGATGTAGGAGAAATGGGAATCGAACATGCACTTCTTCCGGAGAAAGGCCTGACCGTAGCCGGTGATGTAATTATTGGTGCTGATTCACATACCTGTACCTATGGTGCACTGGGAGCTTTTTCCACAGGAGTGGGAAGTACAGATATGGCAGCAGGTATGGTAACAGGAAAGGCATGGTTTAAGGTGCCTTCTGCAATTAAGTTTAATATTGTGGGAAAACCGAAAAAATGGGTAAGCGGCAAGGATGTGATCCTTCACATAATCGGAATGATCGGTGTGGATGGAGCCCTTTATAGATCTATGGAATTCACCGGAGAAGGCATTAAGAATCTTTCCATGGATGATCGTTTTACCATTGCAAATATGGCAATCGAGGCAGGCGGAAAGAATGGTATTTTCCCTGTGGATGAAATTGCAGTCCAGTACATGAAGGAACATTCCAAACGTCCATATAAGGTGTATGAAGCAGATGAAGACGCTGTCTATGATGCAGAATATACTATTGACCTGAGCACTCTGGAGCCAACCGTTGCTTTTCCACATCTTCCGGAGAATACAAAAACCATTTCCGAGATCAGAGAAGATATTAAAGTTGATCAGGCGGTAATCGGATCCTGTACAAATGGTCGTATCAGTGATCTCAGAGTTGCGGCAGAAATCCTTAAAGGACGTAAGGTAAAGAAAGGTGTTCGCTGTATTGTGATCCCTGCTACTCAGGCAGTATACCTGCAGGCAATGGAGGAAGGTCTTCTGAAGATCTTCATTGAGGCGGGAGCGGTTGTAAGTACACCTACATGCGGCCCATGTCTTGGAGGTTATATGGGTATTCTGGCAGCAGGAGAGAGATGCATTTCCACAACCAACCGTAATTTTGTGGGGCGTATGGGACATGTGGATTCAGAAGTATATCTGGCAAGTCCGGCCGTTGCTGCAGCAAGTGCTGTGACAGGAAAGATTTCCGCACCGGAAGAACTGGGATTATAAGGAGGATTTGTTATGCAGGCAAAAGGCAGAGTATTTAAATATGGAGATAATGTAGATACAGATGTTATTATACCGGCACGCTATCTGAATTCTTCAGACCCGGCAGAGTTGGCAGCACATTGTATGGAAGATATTGATAAAGACTTTGTGAAAAAAGTACATAAGGGCGACATTATTGTGGCAGATAAGAACTTTGGATGTGGTTCTTCCAGAGAGCATGCCCCTATTGCGATTAAGGCTGCAGGTGTAAGCTGTGTGATCGCAGAAACATTTGCAAGAATTTTCTACAGAAATGCTATTAATATCGGACTTCCCATCATTGAGTGCCCTGAAGCCAGTAAAGGAATTGAAGATGGCGATGAAGTTGAGGTAGACTTTGATTCCGGTATGATCTACAACCGGACAAAAGGAACGAAATTTAAAGGACAGGCTTTCCCGGAATTTATGCAGAAGATCATTAAGGCGGAAGGTCTTGTAAATTATATTAATTCACAGTACAAATGATTCATAAGTCAAAGGAAGCCGGTCTGCAGATTGTTCTGCTGACCGGCTTAAAATATCTAAGGAAAAATCAGATTTCAATAATTTTACCGCTTTCTGCATCATATCTGCAGTATTTTCCATTATGGGAAATAAACGGCTGGTAGGTATTGGTCTTTACATCTTTGAGATAGACAATTCCTGTCGCGATCATCTCAACCAGTGAGAAACGTTCACTTAAACTGGAAATCCAGCGATATGTTTTATTTTTAGAAGAATTGGCCATGATCAGATTGTAGCCGCCCTCACATGCTTCCAGTGAAAAATATACTTTCTCTGCCTTGGATGATTCAGCAAACACCTGGCTGGCAATATAAGAGGAGAAATTCTTCTCAACAAACTGCCGGAAGGTATCTGTATTATATGTAATTCCCGAAACTTCATCGGTAATCTTATCTCCTCTGTCCAGACGTGTCTTGATCAGACGCAAAACTTCAATGGTCCAGTTGATAAAGGAAATACTGCTGTAATTCATGCTCTCCAGAAGCTGGTCGATCAGTCGCTTCGATAAAACATTGGAACGCACTGCCTCATTGTACAATTCTTCGTTCATAACTTATCCCTCTTTTTCCGCAAAAAAAATTTTTTATCTGTACCTTTTTATGGTATACTAATTATAAATCCAAAAAATGTAAAAAGCAAGAGGTATGGAAAAATGGATACAGAAGAGGAATTTATATCTGGTTTTTGCAGAACCTGTAATGGGACACAGACTGTATGCTGCGAGTATCAATGTGATGACAATGGAAAGAAAACACTTCTGTCTATGAACTGTGCCCATGACAGATGCGTCAATCATGCTGCCTGTGAAATATACAAAGAGGCGCATATGGCAGAAAGTTAACTGAATATACGCAGTAAAAAATCCCGTAAGCCGGGATTTTTTACTTGTTTACATCAATATAACTGTACAGTGTATACTTGGAAATTCCGAAATAATTTGCAACCTTATCTCCTGATTTGGTGATCAAAAATGCACCTGCATCATTCAGAAACTGAATGGCTTTCACCTTATCTTCTTTGTTCATTAAAGGAACAGGCTTTCCTACAAGTGCTACAGATTCTTCAATCAGATGGTCAAGAAGATCATTCACATTGTGTGTGATCTCTTTTGGCTTTTCTTCTTTATTCTCTGGTGTGATCAGACAATGCAGTGCGGATTCGATCATTGTCAGCTTGGTAATATCATAATTGATTCCAAATACATAATGAAGACTGCCATCGTCATCACGGATGTAGGAAGTACTGCATTTGAGAATTTTACCATCAGAGGTCTTCATCAGGTATCCTGTATGATCGGAAGGTTCCTCATTTCCCTTTGTTTTTTTGCGGATGACATCAAAGACTGCGCTGGATGGTCCGTCACCTACGTCACGTCCTGTGACATGACCGTTTACAATATAAACAATGGAATGCTCAGGCTCTGCAGTTTTCAGGTCGTGTATAACAACTTCACAGTCAGGACCGAATTGGGAAGCAATATCAGCGGCAATCTGTTTTAATACAGCTAATCGTCCCACTTTTATTCCCCCTTTCGTAATTGTATTATGGATTAAAATTTTTCTTCTATCTGATTTTAACACAAAAAATATAAAATAAAAAGTAATTTAAAAAAATAAATATGAACCACTAAAAAAATTTGCAGAAAAGTACGGGTATTCATTGAAGTGAAAAAAAAAGAGTGGTATATTTGACATAAATACAAGGTGGAAAGGAGCGTAAAACTGTGAAATACTTATTGAAAAACGGTACTGTAGTATCAGGTGACTGTTCGGTGAAGAAAGATGTACTCATTGAAGAAGAAAAAATTATAAAAACAGGTTTTGACCTGTGTGAACAGGATGCCCAGGTGATCGATGTTTCCGGAAAGCTTCTGTTTCCCGGCTTTATTGATGGACATACACACTTTGATCTGGAAGTGGCAGGCACGGTGACTGCTGATGACTTTGAGACAGGCACAAGAGCTGCCATTGCAGGAGGAACTACACTGGTAATCGATTATGCGTCTCAGGATAAAGGCGGGCATACGTTAAAAGAAGGTCTGGAAAAGTGGCATAAGAAAGCAGACGGCAAATGTTCCTGTGATTATTCCTTCCATATGTCCATTGTGGAGTGGAACGAGGACACAGAAAAGGAAATAGAGGACATGATCCGTGAAGGTATTACCAGCTTTAAGCTGTATATGACTTATCCGGCTATGATCGTGAATGACACTGATCTTTATAAAATTATAAAAAAATTAAATGAATACGGATGCTTTGCAGGGGTACACTGTGAAAATGCAGGAGTAATCGATGCCCTGATCACAGAGGCAAAAAAAGAAGGCAGGATAGGTCCTGAGAATCATCCTCTTGTAAGACCTGATACTATGGAGGCGGAGGCCGTACATCGTCTCCTTGTAATTGCCAAAGAAGCAGACGCACCTGTTATGGTTGTTCATCTTACCAACAGAAAGGCATATGAGGAAGTAATGAGAGCAAGAACCCAGGGACAGAAAGTCTATGCGGAAACCTGTCCACAGTATCTGCTTCTTGATGACAGTGTATATTCCAGACCGGATTTTGAAGGAGCAAAATATGTATGCGCGCCTCCTATCCGTAAAAAAGAAGATCAGGATTGTCTGTGGAAGGCTTTGGCAAATGGACAGATCCAGACAGTAGCCACGGATCAGTGCAGTTTTACCATGGCGCAGAAAGCACTGGGCAAAGATGATTTCACCAAAATTCCCGGAGGACTTCCGGGAGTTCAGACAAGGGGAACTCTTCTGTATACCTATGGAGTACGTACCGGAAAGATCACTCAGGAACAGATGTGTAAACTCCTAAGCGAAAATGCCGCCAAACTTTATGGGGTATATCCTCAGAAGGGTGTGATTGCAGAGGGAAGTGACGCAGATATTGTAGTATTTGATCCGGAAAAGAAAGGAGTCATTTCTGCAAAAACTCATCTGTATAATACAGACAACAATCCATATGAAGGCTTTGAGATCCATGGAGATATTGATAGTGTATTCTTAAGAGGAACCCAGGTTGTAAAAGATGGAAAAGTAATCAGAGAGAAAACCGGAAAATATATCTACAGAGGGAAAAATCAGATGTAATCCGGGAATACAATGAAATATATGAGGTGAAATACAATGAAATATGAAGTAAATGCAATGGGAAAACAGTGTCCTATTCCGGTAGTAATGACAAAGGAAATGATTGATAAATCCGCTGTTGGAGATGAGATTCAGGTTTTTGTGGATAACGAAACAGCAGTGAATAATCTGAGTAAACTGGCAGCTAAGAAGGGGTGTTCTTTTGTTTCTCAGAAACTTGAAGAGAAGAAATATCAGGTGGATATGAAGGTTCAGGAAAAAAAAGACACGGCAGAATCCACACAGGAGCAAATTATATGTGACAGTCATAAAAAAGTAACGGTTGCCGTAATTTCATCCAATACCATGGGAAACGGGGATGATGAACTTGGTAAAATCCTGATCAAAGGATTTATTTATGCACTTTCTCAGATGGAAACCCATCCGGATACCATCATTTTTTACAATGGAGGTGCCAGACTTACCACACAAGGCTCTGAAAGCCTTGAGGATCTGAAAAATCTGGAAAAAGCGGGGACAGAGATCCTGACTTGTGGAACATGCCTTAAGCATTATGATCTGATGGACAAGCTTGCTGTTGGCAAAGTAACGGATATGTATACGATTGCGGAAAAAATGACAGGAGCAGATAAAATCATACGTCCATAATGGAGGAAAAATGTACAGAGAAATTTATGACACATTGGATAAGAACGGAAAAGTAAAGACAGCACATATTCTTACAGGACCTGATGCAGGGAGAAAATATCTTGTGAAAGACGGATCAGCAGAAGATATGGGCAATAACCTGCTCTGCAGTGTTCCCGGAAAAGAAATCCGGGAAAAATATAAAGATGAAGTCTTAAAATGTCAGGAAACCTGTGTACTCCATGAAAAAGACGCAGATATTTTTGTAGAAATTTTTGAAAAAAATCCTCATCTTGTCATTCTTGGGGGAGGCCATGTATCTGTTCCTGTATGCAAAATAGGTAAAATGCTGGGTTTTTACGTTACAGTTATGGATGACAGGGAAGAATTTCTAACAAAAGAAAGATTTCCGGATGCAGACAGACTGGTGAAGGGAACATTTGAAGAAATTACAGAGAAAATCCCACCATATGAAAATGCATATTATGTAATTGTCACAAGAGGGCATATGGGAGACAGTATCTGTGCCAGACAGATTCTTAGGCGTCCCTATGCATATCTGGGAATGATCGGAAGCAAAAATAAGATAAAGATTACAAGACACAAGCTTCTGGGAGAAGGGTTTACAGAGAAGCAGCTGGACAGCCTCCATGCTCCTATCGGCCTTCCCATCGGGGGACAGATGCCTGCCGAGATTGCTGTAAGCATTATGGCCGAGATCGTTCAGGAAAAGAACAGAAATCATGTTTCCTATACGGATGAAAAAGTGGAAAAAGCTATAAAAGATGGAAAAAATGGAACAATGATGACTATCATTTCCAAAAGCGGTTCCTCTCCCAGAGGGGTCGGAAGCAAAATGTTCCTTGACAGGGACGGCATTTCCTATGGAAGCATTGGAGGGGGAAATGTGGAATATCAGGCATCTTTGTATGCACCGAAGGCGGCAGATACAGAGGTGGTAAAATATAATCTTTCCAGTCAGGGGGAAGGAAATCTGGGAATGATATGTGGCGGAAC
This sequence comes from Blautia sp., assembly GCA_034115005.1. Classification (GTDB taxonomy): domain Bacteria; phylum Bacillota; class Clostridia; order Lachnospirales; family Lachnospiraceae; genus Blautia_A. The sequence goes on along the minus strand of JAXEUE010000027.1, from coordinate 8,454 downwards.
TGTTGAAGTGCTTTTTGAACGAATCATATAATTTTGCGGGTTAAAACTTGCATATTTACCTTTAATCGTGTATATTAAAGAATAGGCTTAATAAAAAACGGATACAGATAAAGGAGGATTATTTACTTATGAAAAGATCACTTTTACTGGTTCTCGCGTTAGGACTGGCATGTGGTATCCAGGGATGCGGATTCGATCCCACTATAGATTCCAGCGTTATGATCGTGAAGAATACCCCTACTCCGGAGGCAACTCCTACACCGGAGGCAGTACAGGAGGCAACTCCCACACCTCAGACAACACCTACAACAGCACCTGCAGAGCAGACACCCAGTGGTATCACGGTAGAGGTTAAGGAAGGAGTATATTATTCAACAGTTGAACTAAATCTTCGTTCTGATGCAAGTCCAGATGCGGAACTTGTTGCAAGTGTGTCTTCAGGAACACAGCTCAAGAGCACAGGTGTATGTCAGAATGGCTGGATTCGTGTAGATTATAACGGTCAGACCTGCTATGCCAGCGGTGATTTCGTTTCTGCCACAGCTCCTGCAGAAAACACTGCCGACGATGTACAGGCAGATATGGGTGAATACGCAGATACAGAAGAGTAAAACCATAGTATAATCCGTAATAATTTTTTTGGAGGTAAATCAGAGAATGAAATCTAAAATACTGGCTGCACTTTGTACAGTTGTAATTTCAGCAGGACTTCTTTGTGGATGTGGAAACAATGATCAGACAGACAGCACAGCGAAGTCAGAGGAAACGACGGAAGCTGCACAGGAAGAGACAGCTGACGAGAAAGAAGGAGAGCAGGCAGGATTTACCGACGGCGGAAGTGATTCCTCTTCTGAAACTACAGAAGAAACAACAGAAACCGCTTCAGGAGAATCCGGTACAACTGTCCTTGACACATCCTCAGAGCTTACAGGAATCCATCATGCTGAAATTGTGGTGAAAGATTATGGAACGATTGATCTGGAACTTGATGCTGATAAAGCTCCTGTTACAGTTACTAATTTTGTAAAACTTACTCAGGATAAGTTCTATGATGGACTTACTTTCCACCGTATTATGGATGGATTTATGATCCAGGGAGGTGATCCCAACGGGAACGGAACAGGCGGTTCTGATGAGAACATCAAGGGAGAATTCAGTAATAATGGTGTAAAGAATGATATTTCTCACACAAGAGGAACGATTTCTATGGCAAGAGCTTCAGATCCTGACAGTGGAAGTTCCCAGTTCTTTATCGTACAGGCTGACAGTACTTTCCTGGATGGAGATTATGCGGGATTTGGCCATGTGACAGAAGGAATGGATGTGGTAGATAAGATCTGTAAAGATGCAAAGCCTACTGACAATAATGGAACGATTCCGGCAGATCAGCAGCCGGTGATTGAATCAGTAAGGATTCTTGATTAAAATGAACACACAATAAGGGACGGCATTGGCCGTCCCTTTTATTGTTTAATTACCAGTACGGGAACAGGTGGATTGTTTGGCCGGTTAAAGTAGTCACTTTTGATCACCAGAAATTTGTCAGGCTCCAGTTTTTTCAGCCAGTCAAGGATGGCATCCCGTTCAGAAAAGCCGGAATCTCCTCCACTGTAGATACACAGGGAAAGAATTCCTCCCTTTTTCAGCAAGGAAAGACTCTGTTCCAGGGCTTGAATACTGCTTGAAGCCTTGGTAGCAAGGGCATGGTCTCCTCCGGGAAGATAGCCAAAGTTAAAAACGATACAGCTGACGGTTTCTTCCTGGATATATTCTTTCATATGTGAATGAGAATCCAGGATCAGAGTGTAATTTTCAGGTGAATTTTCATGTTTCAGCCTTTCTCTTGTATGTTCAAGAGCCAAAGGCTGGATGTCAAAGGCAAGAACATGCCCTGTTTCACCACAGAGCCTGGAGAGGAGAAGAGTATCATTGCCATTTCCCATAGTCGCATCAATACACAGATCACCTTCCTGTACCTGATAACGCATAAAACCTGCACACCACTCAGTAATCTTAATATTATCCATAAGAAAACTCCTCCTCGATTTTTAAACCATTGTAATGCAGAGAAGGGGAAAACTCAATACAAAACGAAGAAGAAATAATAGAACCCAGAAGGAAATATATACCATTGCAAACACGCTTGCGCTCGGCTTAGCTCGCAGCGGTACTAGGTTCGTTCTGCCAAAAATCGGCAGAACTCTCCAAGTACCGGCGGCTTCGCAAGGTTTGCAGCTGGTATATATTTCCCTGTCCGGATTCCTATGTATTTCATCCGATAGATCCGCGGTGTATGTTCCACTTAATTGGCAAAATAGTTTTCACGGACTGTCATGTTCGGGGTTATAGATCAAGTCACCCAGCGGGAACAGGAAACGCAGTGCGCCCCGGAGGTTGATTTGCCTCTCTCATTTTTTGTGAAATACCATCTTGCATAACCTGCCTGATATGAGATATAATAAACCGGTATGTAAATGAACCATTTTTCCGGGAAAAGGAGAGTAGATTTATGCTTAAGGGCAAGACGGTATTATTAGGTGTGACAGGCAGTATTGCCGCATATAAGATTGCAAATCTGGCAAGTGCACTGAAGAAGCTTCATGCCGATGTGCAGGTACTTATGACTGACAATGCTACAAAGTTTATCTCTCCTGTCACTTTTGAGACACTTACAGGAAATAAATGTCTTGTGGATACCTTTGACCGGAATTTTCAGTTCCAGGTTGAGCATGTGTCTGTTGCCAGGAAGGCAGACGTGGTTATGATTGCACCGGCAAGTGCGGATGTGATCGGGAAACTTGCCCATGGCATCGCAGATGATATGCTGACAACGACCGTTATGGCATGTAAATGTAAGAAGATCATTGCCCCGGCTATGAATACCAATATGTATGAGAATCCTGTGGTACAGGATAATCTTAAAATACTGGAACATTATGGATTTGAAGTAATCCCTCCTGCCGTCGGCCATCTGGCATGCGGGGACACAGGTGCAGGTAAAATGCCTGAACCTGACACATTGCTTGCCTATATAGAAAGAGAGATCGCATATCCTAAGGATCTGGAAGGAAAGAAAGTCCTGGTTACTGCAGGTCCTACACAGGAGGCGATAGATCCTGTAAGGTATATTACGAATCATTCTTCTGGGAAGATGGGGTATGCCATTGCCAGAGCGGCAATGCTGCGAGGAGCAGACGTCACCCTTGTAAGCGGACGTACTGCCATAGATCCACCCCTTTTTGTAAAATATGTTTCTGTTGTTACGGCACAGGATATGTTCCGGGAAGTTACATCAGTGAGTGAGGAACAGGATATTATTATTAAAGCCGCTGCTGTTGCAGATTACAGGCCGACAGCAGTAAGTGATGAGAAGATAAAGAAAAGTGACGGCCAGATGAGCATTGAACTGGAAAGAACAGAAGATATTCTTAAATATCTTGGAGAACATAAAAGAGAAGGACAGTTTCTGTGTGGCTTTTCGATGGAAACGCAGAACCTTCTGGGTAATTCCAGAGCCAAGCTGATGAAAAAGAACCTTGATATGGTGGCTGCCAACAATGTGAAAATTGAAGGTGCCGGATTTCAGGGAGATACCAATGTGCTGACTCTGATTACACAGGATGAGGAAGTGTCACTCCCACTTATGAGTAAAGAGGATGCAGCCTTTAAGATCCTGGATAAAATTCTTATTCTTACAGCTGAATAAGAGAGTAACCTGTTAATTTAAGAAAAGCGGAAAAAAATGGTTAATCCGCTTTCCAGCACCGTATTGTATCCGAGAAGGGCAGGAAGCCTGGACGGAACAGTAACAAGGAGGAAAAACATGAAGAAAAAAAGATTCACTACAACGCAGCTTACAGTTCTTGGCCTTATGGCAGGTATACTTCTGCTTATGGCCTACACACCGTTGGGATACCTGAACATCGGGCCTCTGGCTATATCATTTAATATGATACCTGTGGCCATCAGTGCAGTAGTTCTGGGTCCTGTGGGAGGAGCTGTCACAGGAGCAATTTTTGGCCTTACAAGTTTTGGACAGTGCATTGGAATCGGTGGAACAAGTGCTATGGGAGCTATGCTTTTCAGCATTAATCCGGTACTTGCATTTGTACAGAGATTTGTTCCCAGACTTCTTTTCGGAATTTGCATTGGGTTTATTTATAAGGCAGTCCGTAAAAAAATGAACGTCTATGTATCCTGTGCAGTAACCGGGTTCTTCGCAGCATTTTTAAATACTCTGTTCTTTATGGCAGCACTTGTTGGACTTTTTGGAAATACAGAGTATGTGCAGGGACTTATTGGGGGCAGAAATGTGATACTGTTCTGTTGTGCATTTGTGGGAATAAATGCAGTGTGCGAGATGGTTTCTTCCACTGTGATTACAGGGGCCGTAGGTGCAGCACTTTCCAAGGCTCATCTGATTGGAGAAAGAAATTATGATTTTAGCAATTGATATTGGAAACACCAATATTGTAGTAGGATGTATTGATGATGAACAGGTATATTTCACGGAACGGTTATCCACAGTCCGGACCAAAACGGAACTGGAATATGCGGTAGACCTGAAAACAGTACTTGATATTTATCATATAAACAGGACAGAGATCAAGGGATGTATTATTTCTTCGGTTGTGCCACAGATTACCAATATTGCCAGACTTGCTGCAGAGAAGATTCTGAAAAAAGAAGTCATGGTGCTTGGACCAGGAGTGAAGACAGGCCTTAATATTATGATGGATAATCCGGGACAGCTTGGAGCTGATCTTGTGGCAGATGCTGTGGCAGGACTTGCAGGATATCCGGTGCCATTTCTTGTGATCGATATGGGGACGGCCACAACGGTATCCGTTGTCAATGATAAGAAACAGTATATTGGAGGCATGATCCTTCCAGGGGTGGGGGTATCTCTGGATGCGCTTACAGCAAGGGCTTCTCAGCTCAGTGGAATCAGTATTGATGCGCCAAGGCACATTATCGGGAAGAATACCATTGAGTGTATGAAGAGTGGTGTGCTTTACAGTAGTGCTGCAGCTCTGGACGGAATCATTGACCGGATAGAGGAAGAACTTGGTCAGTTGACTACAGTGATTGCCACAGGAGGACTGGCTAAGAAAATAGTGCCATATTGTAAGCGAAAAATTATTCTGGATGAAAATCTTCTCCTGAAAGGACTTCTTGTAATATATAAAAAGAATAAACAGACCTCAGACAGGAATGATCATCAATAAAATGCAGAAATAAAGTCATCAGGAACCGGTGCTGTAAAAAGCATCGGTTTTTTTGTGACAGGATGAGTAAATTCCAGCTGGTAGGAATGAAGAGGCTGACGCTGTATTTTTCTGTAATCCGGATGGTAAAGATAGTCACCGGGAAGGGGATGGCCGATATAGTTTAAGTGTACCCGTATCTGATGGGTACGCCCTGTTTCAAGGTGAAGTTCTATCAGAGAATATAAAGAGCCTGTGGCAAGGCGCTCATAATGAGTGACTGCAGGCTCTCCTGTCTGAAAGTTGACCTCCCGGGTGATTACGGAGCCCTCCATTCGGGCTATAGGAGCGTTTATGGTGCCGGACTTGTCAGGAATTCCCTCAACAAGAGCAAGGTAGGTCCTTTTTATCTGTCTTGCTTTCATCTGGGCTGAGAGAATAGCCGCACTTAAAGGATTCTTGGCGAGAATCAGAGCGCCGGTAGTGTCCCTGTCCAGGCGGTTGATGCAGCGAAAGATCAAGTGCTGGCCTTTTTGGGCAAAATACCAGGCTGCTCCATTGGCAAGGGTATTTGTATAATTTCCTGCAGAGGGATGAACAGGCATATTGGAAGGCTTATTGATCACCATAAGGTCCTCGTCTTCATATAAAACAGACAGTTCCATCCGGGTAGGAAGAATGGATTGTTCTTCTCTGGAATCCTCCGGTATAAGGATATTAAGTCTGTCACTTTTTTTCAGAATACTGCGGCCAAACCCAGGGCATCCGTTTAAGGAGATGGCATTTCCTGTGTTTTTCATAGCACTTAAGATATGACGGGAATATCCCTGGGTTTTGAGAAATTCCAGTATGGTTTTTCCTGTATCTTTTGAAGTGATCATGTATTCTATGGTTCTCTGCATTTTTTTTCTCCATGAATAAAAACTGTAAACATACTCTAGCAGACTTCTGTTGACATTACAAGAAAAACATTAGAAAATAAGTAATTATTGACAAAAAACTGCCAGGGTGATATATTCATTTTAGACAATTTCGGAAAATTTCATATAGAAATACAAAGTGCAGTTTTACTCTTTCGTGAAACTGGTAAAAGGGAATCAGGTGTAAGTCCTGAGCGATCCGGTCACTGTAACAGAGGAGTGACATCTCAGATATCCATTGCATGATTTATGTGAGAAGGAGAGATGAAGCGAAGATTCTGAAGTCAGGAAACCTGCTTTGTATTATGGTTGGGCTTCCGTGTAAAGTAAAAAACCTGTTCTGTGGATATCTCCCACAGATTCCAGATTTGCATCCTGCTTTACATAAGCAGGTTTTTTTATGATTATATTTGGAGGAAATGTAAATGCAAAAGAAAAAAGAATTACATCTGAAAAAGAATCTTGCAGTGCTATTGACAGCTGCAGTAATGGCAGGAGGAATTTCCCAGTGTAATGTACAGCCGGTTCAGGGTGCAGAACAATGTGATTATCTGGAAGAGGCACAGGATGCTCCTGATGTGGCGGGGCTGCAATGTATCGGACAGATGAAACTTGATTATGCAGAATGTTTTGATGTATTTTACTATGAAAACGATTATACCCTTCTGGATGTTTATGACAGTGGTGAGTTTCTTTTGATTCCAGAAGGCTCACAGGTTCCGGAAGGACTTTCCGAGGATATTGTTGTACTTAAGCAGCCCCTTAATAAAATTTATCTGCAGGCGACTTCAGCTATGGCTTTGTTTCGTGCACTGGACTGTATGGACCATATCCGCCTGGTCGGAACGGATGCCAATGGATGGTATATTGATGAAACAGTGGAGGCCATCAATAATGGGGATATGCTTTTTGCAGGAAAATACAGCGAACCTGATTACGAAATGCTTGTAAATGAGGAATGTGACCTTGCCCTGGAATCTACTATGCTTTTACATACACCCAAGGTACAGGAAATGATAAAAATGTTGGATATTCCTGTGCTGATCGAGAGAGCCAGTTATGAGAAAGGAACACTTGGGCGAACAGAGTGGATCAAATTTTATGGAGCAATGATGGACAAAGAACAGGAGGCTTATGACTTTTTTGAAAAACAGAAAAAAATCGTTGATGATCTTGAAGGCTTCCAGAATACAGGAAAAACCATTGCTTTCTTTTATGTGAATTCAGAAGGAACAGTTGTTGTGCGAAAAACAGATGATTATATTGTGAATATGATCAATATTGCCGGCGCAAAATATGCCTTTGATGATCTGAGTGATGAAGCTGACACATCCACATCTTCATCCATTACACTTTCTATGGAGCAGTTTTATGCTCAGGCAAAAGATGCAGACTTCCTTGTATATAATGCAACGATTGCGGATCCCATAAAGAGTGTGGATGAGCTTCTGTCACAGAGTGAACTTTTCGCAGATTTTAAAGCTGTAAAAGAAGGAAATGTGTGGACGACGGATAAGGCATTTTTTCAGGCTACAGATATTGCGGCGAATCTGATCCTGGATTTTAACCATCTGGTTACAGGTCAGGACTTGGATCAGATGACTTTTCTGACAAAAGTAGATTAAGATATAAGGGAAGTCCCTACCGGCTTCCTGTTAGGAGGATTTATGAGCAGTAACAGTATGGAACAGGAAGATTTTCATGTCGTAAATGCCAGAAGGCGTCTGCGGTATGTGGCAGTATTTGCATTGTTTCTGGTGCTTTTTGTGGTGATCACCATTGTAAATATAAATTCCGGAAATGTGGATATTTCTATAAAAGAGATATTCAGAATTATCTTTCTGAGAGAAGCAGATGATATGAATTACAACATTATCTGGAAAATCCGTATCCCGCGTATTCTTATGGCAGCAATTTTAGGAGGAGCCCTTTCATTATCAGGATTTCTTCTCCAGACATTTTTTGAGAATCCTATTGCAGGACCTTTTGTACTGGGAATTTCCTCGGGAGCAAAAATGGTTGTTGCCCTTGCAATGATCTATTTTATAGAAAGATATAATGTGGTATCTTCTTACACTCTGATCATTGCTGCATTTATGGGTTCCATGATCTCACTTGGATTTATTCTTCTTTTTTCCAAAAGGATCAATCATATGGCCACTCTTCTTGTGGGTGGAATTATGATCGGCTACATATGTTCTGCTGTTACGGATTTTATTATCAACTTTGCGGAAGATTCTGATATTATTAACCTTCATGGGTGGTCACAGGGAAGCTTTTCCGGTATGTCCTGGAGTAATCTTCAGGTATCTGCTGTTGTTATCAGC
>JAXEUE010000026.1:0-23056 GCA_034115005.1 Blautia sp. | reverse complement strand
CCGCCTGCGGCGGGTTGCTTTTGCAACATAATTCCTCTCCGCCGCAGTGCGATCCTGCGCGGAGCGTTTTTTATGTCATAGGAATTCGAAATCTTCATAGAACAATATGGAGTACTTTCCTATGACATAAAAAAACTCTTGCAATACCAAAGTGCTTATGTTAATATAATATTTGTTCACGCCGGCATGTCGGAATTGGCAGACGAGGCAGACTCAAAATCTGTTGATGGCAACATCGTGTGGGTTCAAGTCCCACTGCCGGCAGTTTTTTATGCCCTGAAATGTTTTTCAATCTTTTGTGTCATAATAGATTTTTATATTCTCTTCTTCCATCTTCAATGGCATATATTGTTACCAGATGATCTTTATCATTTACTTTATAAAATATCAGATGCCTTTCTACGACCAGAACCCTGAAGCCTTGTTTTTTTAGTATAGAATATCGTGGAATGCAACCAGAATCAGGGAAGTCCTCTAATTGTCTGATTGCTTTCTCTATTTTTTCAAGATAATTAAGAGCAATATCAACACTGCCAGAGTCATCAGCAATGTAAAAGATAATCTCTCTTAATTGATCATCTGCCTTATCTGTCCTTATTACTTTATACTTCATTCATTTTTCCTCGCCAGAAGTGCAGATCTGATTTCGTCAAAGCTATCCTGAATTGGAGCAACTCTGCCATTTGTAACATCATCTTGTGCTTCGGCAAGTGTACGCAATAGTTCAAGTTCAGATGTCATTTGGTAATAATCCTGTAAGCCAAGAACAGCGGTGTCACCTCGGCCATTAACCGTTATTATTACAGGTATACGCTCTTCCCTGCATTGCTTAGAAATCTCACTATAATGATTTCTTAAATCTGATGATGGTCTGATAACCGTTTCCATAATGCACACCTCCATATTCTATGATAGTCAAATAATATCATAATATGTGTATTTTTTCAACAATCTTACGATCTGGACCCCATTTTTATTACTTGCCTTTAAGAAACTATATCCTTACTTTCCACGGGTTCATCTTCCATAGTTTTCCTTCCTGATCAACTGCAAGAAGTTCAATCTGATTCTGTCCCTTTTTAATTTCTGTATCCAGCACGATCTGATTCTCATTCCAGTGCCATGGACATTCTATATGATTCAGATAAAGAGATAATATCTGAACAGAACCATCCGATACAATTTCAATTTCCGGTTTTATTTTATTTTCATAATTCATATGAGGAATAAATTCTACTGTCAATGGTTTTATGCTGTTTTTCTTTACTTTCCTGTGGTTTGAAATTACTTTTTTGACCGGTGTGGGTGTAGGTGACAGGACAGGTACAGGGGTAGATGTGGGAGAGATCTTTGGTACAGCAGATGTGTTTTCTTTTTTGCTCACCTTGGCTTCATACATCTGATTCTTACTGTCCTGTTTTTTTATTTCTCGATTTTCCTGCGCAACATTTTCATGTACTATATTATTTTCTGGTATATTTTCCTGTAGTACGTCTTCCTGTGGTATGTCTTCCTGGTATGCATCTTTCTGAGGTATTCTCTCCTGTGGTACATCTTCCTGTGGTATGATCTCCTGTGGAATATTTTCCTGTGGTACATTTTCCCGAGAGTCTGTATTCTGAGTCTGGCCGTCCTGCTGTTCTCCCCACTGCTCACTCCACTGTTCTTCACTCCATTGTTCTTCGCTCCATTGCTGCTCAGTCCACTGATATATCATTTCATCCCCGTGAACAATTACCTGCTTCAAAAGCAGAGAATGTATAACACAAACTAATACAATTACTCCAAAAAGTCTAGTCTTTTTTCTTTTCTTCAATACTCGTCATCTCCTTTTCCCATATTTCCAGATTTCTGGTATAGCTTGTATCCATCTTCTTTATATTTTTGCAAAAATCATCCCAAAGCTTTATACTTTTGTTCTCCTGATTCGTCCTGATGAGAAACATACCGTATTCCCCATACCCTTCACGAAAGCTGTGGTCATAAAGGAGAAGCTGTTGGTAATATAAAGCCGCTTTATCATATTCCTTCTGATATTCACTGTTCGCCGCCAGAAGAAGGAGAAGTTTCCTCTGCTCCTGTTTTTTCTGAAACTTCTTTAACAGCTTTTGAAGTCTTTGTTCTGCATTGATACAAACCTGTCTGCTTTTCTTTTCATTAAAGAAATCATCCTGATGATACATCTCTGTTACACTTGTAAGTTCAGTATAAAAATCAGGTCTGGTCTCACGAAATGAGAAAAAAGTAAATCCGGTAAGAAAAATCCCCGCACAGATTACCAATATGCAAATATTTCTGATGCCACGCCCTTTTTTTGTTCTGGAAATTTTTATCAGCTTTTTTTCAACAATTTCCATATTCCTGTATCGATGGGAAGGCTTTTTCCTGCAGCATCTGGAAAGAATGAAAAACAGTGAAGACTTCCGGAAAATCAAAAGATATTTTCTTTTTCCAAGAAGAGCCTGTAATGTTTTTCCCAGATTGTACTGGTCACTGAGCTCACTGATGTATCCCTTAAACTGCTCCGGTGCTGCAAATTCTCTCGTTCCTGTGCAGATCCTGCTTCCTTTCCCATAACCTCGTACTGAACTTCCAAAATCCACCAGATAAATTCTTCCATCCTCGTTCAATATCAGATTATCCGGTTTCAGATCTCCATAATATACAGGTGGTTTTCTGCTGTGAAGATATACGAGAATATCTGCAGCTTCTGTTCCAATCTTCATAATATCTGAAATGGTAAATATTTTTCCCTCTTTCAGATACTGTCCAAGAGATTTTCCTTTAATATATTCCATTATAATGTAGCATCTCTCTCCATCTTCCACATAATCAGCCACACCTGGAAGTAAAGGATGAGAAAGCTTCAGCATCATATCAGCTTCTTTTCGGCAATCTGAAGGTATTTCCTTGACTGCGCGCAAAACTCCCAGATTCATATCTTTTGCAAGGTAAACGGTTCCGCTTCCTCCCTTTCCGATCTGTTCCAGAATACAGTAACGGTCTTTGAGCACTGTATGGAGAATGTCCATAAGCATCACCTCATTATTAAATTTTATCAATGGGAAATTTCCGGGAAAGAACTTCACCGGCTAAGATATATTTATAATAACACATTCTTTGAATTTTGAAAAGACTATCCGAAAAATTAATAAATTCACAGATGAAAGCGGCACACTCCATAGCAGGAATATGCCGCCGAATATTTTCATTACATTCTGTCAGGTGCAGAAAAGCCCAGAAGATCAATGCTGGTTTCAAGGACTCTTTTTGTAAGTTGAAGAAGCTGAATATAAGAATGTTTCCTTTCAGTATCTTCCTCACTTAGAATCTTTGTCTCATGATAAAAGCTGTTAAATGCATTGGATACATCATAAATATATGCACAGATTTTATGGGGAGCTTTTTCATCAAAGGCGCTCTCTACAGTAAGGCCAAAGCCTGTAAGCTGCATCATCAGATTCTTCTCTATGTCACTGGCAGGCGGAAGGATCACGCCTTCTCTGAGATTACCTCCTTCTTCCTCATATCTGTTCAGGATAGACTTGATCCGCACAATGGTATAAAGTATGTACGGTCCTGTATTTCCCTCAAAAGAAGTAAATCTGTCAACGTCAAACACATAATCCTTGGTCGCCTGATTGGAAAGGTCACCATATTTGATTGCAGCAAGTCCAACGATTTCTGCCGTGTCACGTGCATCTTTATCCCGGACGCTGCGATTCTCCACAATTTTGGTAAACATCTCATCATTAATATCCTTAATGAGAGTTTCCAGTCTCATAACGCCCCCTTCTCTTGTTTTGAAGGGTTTCCCGTCCTTACCGTTCATAGTTCCAAACCCAAGGAAAGAAAGCTTCGTCTCTTCAGGAACAAGGCCTGTCTTTCTCGCACAGCGGAAGACCTGAATAAAATGAAGTTCCTGACGCTTATCTACCACGTAAAGTATCTCATCAGGATGGTACAGCTTCATTCGTTCCACAATAGTGGCAAGATCAGTCGTAGTATAGAGAGAAGCTCCATCTGATTTCAGAAGCATACAAGGAGGAATCTCCTTTGTATCACCCTCTTCTTTTACATCAACCACAAGGGCTCCCTGATCTTCATAAGCAAAGCCTTTTGCTTTCATTTCCTGTACCATATCCGGAATGTAAGGCTGAGCATCCGATTCCTTTTTCCATAAATCAAAAGTAACATTCAGCTTATCATAATTACGCTTCAGATCCGTGACAGAAACATTCATGATATGATTCCACAGAGCCATATATCCTCTTTTTCCTTCCTGAAGAAGGTGAGTTGCTTCAAGTGCCTCATTTCTATACGCTTCATCCTCTTTGGACTTTCCACTTGCACAGGGATAAATCTCTTCCAGTTCACTAATGGTAAATGGAGCTTCCTTGGGATATTCACCTGTAAAAGAATCATCAAAATATACAAGATCAGGCTGTCTGTGTTTCAGTTCTGTTATGATTAGTCCCATCTGAAGACCCCAGTCCCCCAGATGTACGTCTCCAATAACTTTATGTCCCACAAAACGTCCGATCCTTTTCAGACTCTCGCCAATGATTGCAGAACGAAGGTGTCCCACATGAAGAGGCTTGGCTACATTTGGACCGCCATAATCGATAATAATTGTCCTGGGATTCTCTGCAGAAGTAACAGATAATTTCTCATCTGCAGACATTTCACTTAAATAAGATGAAAGAAATTCACCACTTACCTTCAAATTGATAAATCCTGGCTTTACCACTTCAGCCATAGAAAAGATACGGCTGTCCCCAAGATATGCAACAACTTCATCCGCGATCATAAAAGGGGCTTTTTTATATGCCTTAGCTGCTGCCATAGCACCATTACACTGATATTCGCACAGATCCGGTCTGTTTGATACAGTTACTCTGCCATAGGACGGATCATAGCCTGCTTTTTCAAAAGCAGAAGAAATTTCCTCTGCCATAAGCTCCATAAGTTTCTTCATTGTACTTTATACTCCTCAGATATTTGCTCTTTTTAATCCTGTGATTTTCTGTACTACTCAACAACAACCCTTCGTGAACATGCAATAGCCACAGATCCATATCCGATATGACATGCAACGCTCAGCGACAATGGATCCTGCATGATTTCAATTCCGGGAAATGCCTCTTCTATATCCTTCCTAAACTCTGCTGCTTCTTCCGGATTACCCGAATACGCAGACTGAAGGCACATTTCACCCCGTTGGACATATTCTGGGAAACGGGTTTCCCAGTCATTTTTCATTGCCTTAAGCATAACACGCTTTGCCTGCTTCTTGCCTCTGGTTTTAGAGTAGGCATCCAGCTTCTCACCCTGAATCTGCAGAACAGGTTTCAGATTCAGAACCGTTCCCACAGCCGCAGCAGCAGGAGTGATTCTTCCGCCTTTTTTCAAATATTTCAGCGTCTCCAGCGTGATATAAATACTGGAATCAAATTTCTGATCTTCAAGTACTTTCTTAATCTCCGCTGCATTCTTCCCTGCATCTCTCAATGTGAGTGCGTCCAAAACTGACTGTTTCAATGTAACAGAGATTCTCTGATTATCTACTACCTGAACTCTTCCGTTATAATCCTGTGCAAGTCCCATTGCTGTATAACAGGAAGCGCTTAAACCACTTGACATGGGAATGTGAACAATCTCATCATATTGCTCCAGAAGAGTATTCCACAAACCGCATACATCTGCCGGTGCAGGCTGAGATGTGGAAATCGATTCATCATTTTTCAGCTTGTCATAGAATTCCTCCTGTGAAAGAGTTATTCCCTCCAGATATAACTTATCATTAATATAAAAAGGCATAGGGATTACCCAGACCCCCATTTCTCTTGCCTGATCCTGTGTTATTCCGCTGTTACTGTCTGTGACAATAGCAACCTTACTCATATCCTTGTCTCCCTTTCGCTGACACATAACAGTATAATACTGTTGTGTCATTCATATAAATTTGCAATTAATAACATGTATTCAGTTTATCATATTTTCTTTCCAACCACAATTAAAAATGTAAATTTATATGAAATTCTATCAGAGAAAAATGGATTTATTTCATTTCTCTGATAATTTTACGTATAGGAAGAATCATAGAAGGTGAAACAGACAATTCGTCTATTCCCATTTCAACCAGGCTCTCTGTCATATCTGTATCTGCGCCAAGTTCTCCACAGATTCCTGCCCAGATTCCTTCTTTATGCGCATTTTCAATCACCAGCCGGATCATACGTATTACTGCCTCATGGTGAGGATCATAAAGATTATCAAGTTTCTCATTCTGCCGGTCAATGGCCAATGTATACTGGGTCAGATCATTGGTTCCGATACTGAAAAAGTCCACCTCTTTTGCAAGAAGATCACTGATCATTGCTGCAGCGGGTGTTTCGATCATAATTCCCTGTTCCATATCCTTTTTGAATGGAATTCCTTCTTCTGTCAGTTCCTGTTTCACTGATTCTACGATTTCTCTGATCTTTTTTACTTCCTCCAGAGAAATGATCATAGGGTACATAATAGATAGATTTCCGTATACGCTGGCTCTGAAAAGGGCTCTCAGCTGAGTCCTGAAAATTTCAGGTCGATCAAGGCAAACACGAATCGCACGGCATCCCATAGCCGGATTGTCTTCTCTGTCCATATGGAAATACCCGATCTGTTTATCTGCTCCAATATCCAACGTACGGATAATCACTTTTTTACCTGCCATATTCTGTACAACCGTCTTGTATGCCTGAAACTGTTCTTCCTCTGTGGGATAATCCTTCTTTTCCAGATAGAGAAATTCACTCCTGAAAAGACCAATGCCCTCTGCGTCATTTGCCAGAACACCTGCCACATCTGAAGGATTACCTATATTTGCATAAAGATTAATTTTATGGCTACTTTTTGTCTCCGTGACTTTTCCTTTCAGTTCCTTGAGCATTTCCCTTTTCTTTGTTTCCTCTTCCTGGAGATTTCTGTATTTCTTTATGGTTTCTTCATCCGGGTTTACGATCAGACATCCTTTTCTTCCATCTGCTACTGCCATTCTGCCATTTATTTCTTTCTCATACTCAACATTGATCAGTGCAGGAATATTCATAGTTCTGGCAAGGATGGCAGTATGAGAATTGGAAGATCCCTTTCTGGTAACAAATGCAAGGACTTTGCTCTTATCCATCTGAACCGTCTCGCTTGGAGAAAGATCTTCAGCAACCACAATAACAGGTTCCGAAGCTTCCAGGTTTTCTTCATCACTTCCGCATAAAATACGGATCAGACGGTTGGAAATATCTTTAATGTCGGCTGCCCTTGCTCTCATATATTCATCATCCATCTGTTCAAACATAGCTGCAAAATTGTCCTCTGTGGCAGCCACTGCATATTCAGCATTGACTTTTTCCGTCATAATTATATTCCTGATGGAATCCAGATAATCTTCATCATTCAGCATCATCTGGTGTACTTCAAATATTGCTGCGCCCGATTCTCCAACTTCCCGCAAAGCCTTTTCATACAGCTTTCGGAGCTGTGAAACTGCTTTTTCTTTTGCCTGACTTACACGTTCAATTTCCTTTTGAGTATCCTGAATCTTAATACGTTTTACACTGAAATCTTCCTGCTGCAATATAGATATTCTGCCAATGGCAATTCCGGAAAATACAGCCTTACCTGATAATATTTTCACTGCCTTTTCTCCTTCAATCTAATTTATATTATCATTATTGCACATATTACAGCATATTTATTCACTTCTTAACGCATCAATAGGATTCAGATTTGCCGCCTTAACAGAGGGAAGCAGTCCAAAGACAATACCAATTATAGTAGAAAATATAACCGCAATCACAATAGCCGGCACACTGATGGCTGTAGGTGATCCGGTAACCTTGCCCACGATCTTGGATAAGCCGATTCCCGTTACCACACCGATGATTCCGCCAATACTGGTCAGTACAGAAGCTTCTGTGAGAAACTGTCCCAGAATTGTTTTTTTCCGGGCTCCTATTGCTTTTTTAAGACCAATTTCTTTCGTTCTTTCTGTAACGGACACAAGCATGATATTCATGACTCCGATTCCCCCTACAAGAAGAGAAATGCTTGCAATCCAGATCAGCTGATTATTTGTGCTTTCACTGAGTTTTTGAAGATTTCTGACCTGCTGCATAACATCATCAGCCTTATATTTGAGTTTGGTTTCTCCGTTTGAGGAACTAGGAATACTCTCATTCAGAACATCCGCGGCAGCATTTCCTGCCATACTCATATTATCTGTGCTGTCTGCCTTCACAATAGCATTCTGGGGCACATCAAATTTAAATGAAATAGGCCAGCATGTATCAGGAATCATGACACGCCCTACAATAGATTGGTAGTATTGATAATACTGATTAATATTCTCTATATTAGGCTGATAATTTTCATTCTGTCTTACCAGTCCCACAATCGTATACGGTTCCCGGTTGATCTCAATGGTCTGTCCTATAGGGTTCTGTGAAGGAAAAAGATTATCCGCAGCATTATTGTCAAGCAAGGCCACTTTGTTAAAATGATCATAGTCATCTTTAACAAAGCCTCTTCCTGACTGAATCACGTAACCACAAGTATTAAGATAATTTACGTCAATTCCGTAAACACTGCCTCCCTGAAGACTATTGCTGTTATTATAGATCATTGCATAAGAGCTGCTGTAATAAAATGTAGCGTTCTTTACATGATCGAGATCTCTGACCTCATCTTTAATATCATCTGTCAGAATCGGTGTTCCCACAGATGTTCCATATTCAGAATCATAAGCATTATCCCCGTCATAAAGGTAAATATTCACTGTGTTAGTTCCGGCGCCGATCAGATCTTCCTTAATCTGCTCACTGGTTCCCTTAATTGTAGAAACAATGGCGATAATAGATGCAATACCTATAATAATTCCAAGCATGGTCAGGAAGGACCTCATCAAGTGTGACCATATTCCCTGAAAAGCCAGGCGTATATTTTCAATCATAATAATCCTCTCCTTCGTCAATACCCGTACATTTCATCCAGCGATACCTCGTTTGTCTTCGCACCTTCTATAACATCCTTGCCATAAGGAAAAGCAATCAGATCTTCCTTATCTAATCCGCTTTTTACCAGAATACTGTATCCGTTGTCTACTGTGGCTCCGGTAACAATCTCCTGTTTCTTAAGCCTTCCCTTTACGTCTTTATACACATAGTTTTTCCCATTCTCACTTTTTACAAAGGCCTTCTGAAGTACCATACTTCCACTGTCAGAAGTAGACTGCTCAAAATTAACAGTAACATAATCCTGATCTTCAAGCTGGAGACTCTTATCTGTTACAACTGCAGTAAATGCATAATAGGAAACATTGGGATTACTGTCTCCATAATAAAAACTGTTGGACGTCACGGGATATTCCGATACATCCAGTACCTCAGCCTGAAAGCTTCCACTTGTATAGCTGGTACAGTTCAGGATAGTTCCTTCTTTAATATTATCCAGCAGAAGTTCACTGACTGCTCCAACCACAAAAAATCCATCACCGCTCTTAACTTTAACAAGTGAATTACCGTCTGCATCTCCCTGCGGATCTCCAACATAAACTACTGTTCCGTCAAGTTTACTATTGATTATAGTTTTGGCTGCTTTCTTTTCAAGCTTTCCAATTTTAATATCACTTTCCTGAATATCAAGCTTAAGGGATGCAATTTTGCTTTTCTGAAATTTAACAGCATCTGCTCTTGATAAAGGAGCAGATGGCTCTGTACCTTCTGCCCCCGGGGCATCTTCCCCAGGATCTTCCTCATATCTGGATGCCTCATCCAGAGTAAATTCTACCTGAGAAAATTCATATACCGGTTTTTCCAGAAGACTGCCATTGATCAGATAGTATCCTGTACAGGATTCTTTTCTGTTTTCATAATTTGAAATGGTATCATTCTGATGAAATTCAAGCTGATACCAATATCCTCCCTCATGAACGATTCTTGTCCCATCTGTACTGTATCCTGCAAGTTTATTGAAGAAAGATCCCATTGCTGTTACTTCTCCCCTTGCACTGCTACATAAGAAAATATAAGGATCTTCTTCTGTTCCTGATCCGGTAAATGGAATGGATTCAGAATCCAGCTTTTCATAAAATGGTTCATGACCATCTGTAAGATTTGAATCTCCCTTTTTATAATACGGGTCAAAATAGTCTGTATGATCATCAAGAACAGGAGTGGGAGTGATCTGAGGTGCTTCCGTAACTCCCGGATTAAAGGAACTTCTGTCCTCTCCATCACCAAAACCATTGGCCGATGAGTCTGTATAAGATGGGCCTTCAAACAAGGTATCTATGTCTGATTCCTGAGTATTTTCCCCATCTGTTTCATCCACATCATCTGAGTCAGAAATATCATCGGCATTAAATGCTGACAGAAAAAGCGGCTGAAAAACTGTGGACAGATAGTATCCTCCAAGTCCGCCTGCATAAGCAATAACATCCGGATCTTCACTGTCCTCCTGCACATCATCGCCACTGTAAGACGGAAGATTATCGGCAGTTGCCTCTCCATCAGAATCTTCTACAGGGCCTCCATGAAGAAGACTGTTTAAACGGTTTACCGCCTTATTCAGATCCTGCTCCTGTTTCTTTTTTTTCAGTTTTGCTATATTAAGTTCCATATTAACCAATGTAGTGTCAAAAGATACGAGAGGATCTCCTTTCTTAACACTGTCTCCCTGCTCTGCAAAAATCTGATCAACAATCAGATCCTTATCCCCATTTACAGTCTGGATAGTACTGGTGGTTACCGTACCGTCAATAGACGTGCTGGGCATATAATATTCCTGAAGGAGTCCACTTACAGCTGTTACATTAACAGACTTCTGGCTTTTCTTTCGAAGCTGCATAAGCCCCGCCCCAATTCCTGTTCCGGCAACTGCAAGAACAAGAACAACGGCTATGATCTTTTTTATTTTTTTCATAAGATCACCTCTTCTCCTGGAGGATGCCATCTTTAATGGTAACAACCCGTCTGGCATGGGATGCTATCTCAGCATCATGAGTAATCATAAGGACAGATACTCCTTCCTCATTCAGTGTCCGGAAAAGATCCATAACCTGTGAACCGGACTTACTATCCAGAGCTCCTGTAGGCTCATCTGCCAGAAGAAGTCTGGGATTATTCACAATTGCCCTTGCAATGGCCACTCTCTGCATCTGTCCACCGGAAAGCTGATTAGGTTTAAACTCGACTCTGTCAGCCAGGCCCACTCTTTCAAGTGCCCTGAATGCCCTCTCTCTGCGCTCTTTTCTGGGAACCCTGGCATAATTCAGTGGAAGCTCCACATTTGTCAGGGCACTCTGCTTGGGAAGAAGATGAAAGCTCTGAAATACAAATCCTATTTTATGCAGACGTATATCGGACATAGCATTCTCCGAACACTCTTTTATATCCTGTCCATCCAGATAAAAGCTTCCCTTTGTGGGCTTGTCAAGACATCCTATTATATTCATAAGCGTTGATTTCCCCGAACCGGAGGGACCCATGATTGCAACATATTCTCCCTCTTCCATAGAGAAATTCACATCTTTCAATACCGGAACTTTCATCTTTCCCTGTTGATATTCTTTATATATTCCACGTAACTCCAGTATCATTCTGATATGCCCTCCATATCCTCATCTGCACTGACCCCGGGAGCTTCATCCATTGGAATAAGATCTTCATGCATATCAAGCGGTTCATCAGATTCTGCAGATTCCATATCCGGTTCCATTTCAACAGAACCGTTCAAGTCCCCTTCATTTATTTCCTGATCATCATTCTGGATTACATCTGCCCCGTTTTTCATGGTCTGTGCAATATCTCCCACCTGAACTGGTGCTCCTTCTTCCAAAGAATCAGACGGAAATGCAATGCAGTCATTTTTATCCAATCCATCAACTATCTGGTATTCTCCAAGCTTCTCATCATATTGTCCAAGAGTCACCGGTCTTTTCTCCAGTTTTTTTCTGTCATTCTCTGCCCAGACATATGGCTCATTGGTATCAGAATCAACAATATAATACTCACTTAACCAGATTCCACCTTTCCTCTCATCCTGTCCAAGATCTTTTTCTATGTATACATGTTGTCCCAGCATCAGACCATCTGAAGAATCCAGTTCCACATAAAAAGGATAGGAAGTTGACGTTGTCTGTTCATCGGAAGCAGATAACATTTCATTGCTGTTGTCATCAGAACTTCCGTTATTAAGATCAATGGACCCCATAGTTCCTTTCCAGGTCTGAAGACTGTCAACTCTGGAACGTATGATCACTGGTTCACCTTCTACAACAGAATCTCTGTTCTGTTCGTTTACCTTTCCCTTAACTCTGTATGCACCGGTACTTAGAATAGTAATAAAAGCAGAGTTATTAGAATCGCCATCTCCATTTACAGAAGAAACAGAATTCACACTGTCATCTACAACATCTCCATCATCTGTAGTCATCTTGGAAGTATCAATCTTCTGAATCACTCCATCAATTTCACTTCTTACCTCCGTATTGGATGTTGCATTCTGCAGCTTCTCTATTTCCGCAGTCTTACTTTTCTGATTATACTCATTCTTTTTCAGATTCATTTTGTTTGTTTCGATCTCAATTGTATAAGAAAGCTGATCATCTGCCTTGGCTTTCTTCTTTTCAGCCTCCAGTGTAGCGATCTGGTCTGTAAGACTGATCTGTTCATTTTTCAATCTGTCGAGATCCAGCTGAGCCTGCTGCAGATCCTCCTGTATACTGCTTAAGTCATATTGAAAAAGAAGCTGTCCGGCTTTTACTTCATCTCCGGTCTTAACTTCAACTTCCTTTACCTTTCGGCCGCTCTCAATCTGTACATTTACAGTTTTCTGGGGTTCCACAACACCTGCAAACCGGTTGGATGCTGCTGATTCCGTTCCAGTTATTGTACTTATCTTTGATACATATACGATACTATCGTTCACTTCATTTGTGTTGCCTCTGAAATAGAACCATGCACCTGTACCTATGGCACCAGCTGCTATAAGAATTCCCACAATTATAAGAATCCGTTTCTTCATAGTTGCCTCCCTGATGTGATGTTAAATTTATTATATCATTATACAATATACTTTTATCAAAACACTACTTTTTACTTTACCTATCATAACAGATTCCCATTAAAAATGAAAGACCTGATAATGTCCTATACAAATTTCACAAATTTTTAACCATTTTTTTATCAAATTCTTTCAGACTTAATGCTTTTTTGACAATTTTTACAAAATATGTTAAAATAGCAGAGAAAAATTTGGAAAGGAAAATAAAACATATGAAGATGGTAAAACGCCTTGTGCCCGTTCTCTTTGCTTTTCTGCTTCTGGCGGCCGGAATCATCATTAATATCTCTTACAAAGATGAACATCAGGTAAAAGAAGCCATAAAGAAAGAACTGGATCTGCTTAAGGATCTGGACTCCGAAACGACACAGAAATATATCTCATATCAGGAACTTTTTCCTGACGCAACTGAAAATGACAGTTTATCAGATGAGATTAATGAAGTATTCTCCCTTTTCTTCCAGAAATTTGATTATAAAATAAAAAATATCAAAATTGACAAAAGCAGGAAAAGTGCATCCGCTTCTCTAGAGCTTACTACCATTGATGCCAGATCACTTGCCAGAGACTTTGCCACAAGTCTGCTGAAACAAAAGATCAAAGAAACTGTTACAGTAAAGTCGGATAATATCAGTTCTTCAAAATCTCTGGAAGCACATTACCTGATCCTTGGTCATCTTCTTAAAACAAAAAAATATGACTGTTCTGTAACAAAATCAACGATCCAGCTTTTTTATAAAGATTCAAAATGGGAAATAAAACGAAATTATTCTCTGGAAAATGACCTTGTAGGAGGTCTTATGGTTTATCTTTCCGATCCTGACATTCTTTCTCCGGAGGAAACGCTTTCTGTTTATTTCAAAACATTAAAGAAAATGGATCTGGCACAAATGAGTTCTTATCTTGGAGTTGACAGTATTATGAACACGTCCGATACTGCCAAAGACTCCATTGCCGAGGCCCTTGTGGAACAGGTTCATCAGAATTTCAATTTTAAAATCATATCAAGCTCCACAAATAATTACAGTTCAATAGTCACGGTTGAAATTACTACATTTGACAGTAATTCAATCCTGGAAAATTTTCAGGCAAAACTTGATGACTATCTCTCATCTGCTGACGCAGTGATTGATGGTTCCCAGAAGCGTTATACAAAATCGCTGGATTTCCTGCTCGACAGTATAAAAAACAATACAGCTACTATAAAGACAAATGTTGATTTTGTTCTTATCAACGATGGTGCTTCCTGGAAACTTCAGGGCGACACAAATGATCTGGGAGATGCAATTTTTGGAACACTTACTGATTCTCCACTTGAAACCGAATAATATGATGAGTCAAAAAATCCGCCCGGTTTTAACTCCAGGCGGATTTTTTAAATTTATTTATCCTGTTGTCTTATTTCCAGATCAAGTTCCTCAAGCTGTTCTTCACTTACCACACTGGGGGACTGTGTCATCAGACATGAAGCATCCTTAACCTTGGGGAATGCGATTACATCACGAATACTGTCCACTTTTGCCATAAGCATAACAAGACGATCAAGGCCATAAGCCAGTCCTGCGTGTGGCGGTACTCCGTATTTGAATGCATCCAGAAGGAAGCCAAACTGTTCATGGGCTGCCTCTTTTGTAAATCCAAGAACTTCAAACATCTTTTCCTGAATATCGTCCTGATGGATTCTTACACTTCCTCCACCAATTTCATTTCCGTTGAGAACGATGTCGTATGCTTTTGCACGAACTTTACCCGGATCTGTGTCAATAAGAGGAATATCTTCTTCCATTGGCATAGTAAATGGATGATGCATAGCCGTATACCGGTTCTCTTCATCACTCCATTCAAGAAGTGGGAACTCTGTAACCCATACAAAACGATACTCGTTCTTGTCCAGAAGATTCATCTGCTTTGCCAGCTCCAGACGAAGTGCTCCCAGTACATCATAAACCAGTTTCTTTTTATCTGCTGCAAACAGAAGCAGATCCCCGGGTTGACCATCCATTGCAGCGACAAGAGCATTCATTTCTTCTTCTGTCATAAATTTGGCAAATGAAGATTTTCTTGTTCCATCCTCAGCAATAGCAATGTAAGCAAGACCTTTTACACCATATCCTTTTGCAAATTCCACAAGCTTATCAATCTTTTTACGTGGCATGGACCCCTGTCCTTTTGCATTGATTCCGCGGACACTTCCTCCGTTCTCAAGTGCAGAAGTAAATACACCAAAACCACAGTTTTTCACAACATCACTTACATCTGTCAGTTCCATTCCAAAACGCATATCAGGCTTATCGGAACCAAATCTGTCCATTGCTTCCTGCCAGGTGATTCTCTGAATGGGGAGTTTCACCTCAATGCCAAGAACTTCTTTGAAAAGATATGCAAGAAATCTTTCATTCACATCGATTACATCATCAACGTCTACGAAAGAAAGCTCCATATCGATCTGAGTAAATTCAGGCTGTCTGTCAGCACGAAGGTCCTCATCACGGAAACATCTTGCGATCTGGATATAACGGTCATAGCCGGAGCACATAAGAAGCTGCTTGTAAAGCTGAGGAGACTGAGGCAGACCATAAAACTGTCCCGGATGAACTCTGGACGGTACAAGGTAATCTCTCGCTCCCTCAGGAGTGCTCTTACCAAGCATAGGAGTTTCAATTTCAAGGAAACCTTCTTTTGCAAAAAACTGTCTGGTAAGCATCATTATTTTGCTTTTTAACATAAGGTTCTTCTGCAGATCAGGTCTTCTTAAATCAAGATAACGATATTTCAGACGGATCTCTTCTTTTGTTTTGCTGTTTTCCTCTATTGGAAAGGGAGGTACCTCTGCTTCAGATAAGATGCGCAGAGATTTCACACGGATCTCAATCTCACCTGTTGCCAGATTTTCATTTACAGCACCGCCTCTTTTCTCTACAGTTCCTGTTACGGCAATTACATATTCACTTCTGAGTTTACCCGCCTTGACAAATCCTTCTTCATCAATGTTTCCATTTTCAAAGATAAGCTGTATGATACCAGAACGGTCTCTCAGATCAACAAAAATAATACCGCCTTTATCACGTGCTTTCTGAACCCATCCCATAAGAACTACTTCACTGCCGATCATTTCTTTTGTTACTTCTGCACAGCGGCATGTTCTGTGCAGTCCCTGCATACTTTCAGCCATGATTTACCCTCTTTTCTCCCTTATATTCTTACATTCTGTCTTTAAAAAATTCCACAAATTCCGTATATCCTTCTGAGGTCATCTGATCTTTCTGGAACTTTTTGTTTTTCTTCATAATGGAAATATTAACCTGAACTCCTTTGCTTCGTTCTTCCTCAGCCTGTTTCAGAATTACCATAAGTTTATCCGCAGGTATATTTTTCTCGATAAGATAAGCCTTTTTAGCTTTTCTTGAAGGAATCTGATAATTTCTCTCCAGAAGAAGCATTACGATTCTCTCAAATCCAATGGAAAATCCACAGGCACACGTATTGTTTCCCGTGAATTTACCGATCATTTCATCATAACGGCCGCCGCCGCCTACGCTTCCTCCAAATTCATCCATTGATATTTCAAATATTGGTCCTGTGTAATAGGACATTCCACGCACAAGCGTAGGATCAAACGCCATTTTAAAATCTGCCGTTTTTACAGATTCAACAGTTGAAATGATGGTCTCAAGGTTCTCTGCAACTTCAGGTTCCAGCACTTCATTTAGCTTATCCCTGCAGAAACGAACTCCTTCAATGCCGGATGTAATTTCTTTAAACAGCCCAAGGTAAGTGTCAATGCTTTCCTTTGAAAATCCTTCTTTTTCCAATTCATCTGCCACGCCTTCAAGACCAATTTTATCCATCTTGTCCAGAATAATAAATACAGTATCAAAGCTTTCCTTTGGAAAACCGCTGTACTGTGCCATTGCCTTAAGTATTCTCCGGTCATTGATACGGATAGTGAAATTGTGAAAATCCAGTTTTCCAAGAAGAGTTGTGGTAGCAAGCACCAGTTCAATCTCAGCAAGATAAGAAGGCTCTCCAAGAATATCGATATCACACTGCATAAACTGACGGAAACGTCCTCTCTGAGGGCGGTCTGCCCTCCAGACATTGCCCATCTGAAGTGCCTTAAACGGAGCCGGCAGATCATTTGCATTATTGGAATAATATCTTGACAGAGGTACTGTCAGATCATAGCGAAGCCCGGAATCCACCAGATCCGCCTCCTCAGAAGCCTGATCCAGTTTCAGCTTTTCTCCTCTTTTCAGGATTTTAAAAATAAGCTTCTCATTTTCTCCGCCCTGCTTGCTGCTTAAATTCTCAATGTGCTCCACGCAAGGGGTTTCAATGGATGTAAAGCCAAAGGTTTCATAGGTTTCCCTGATCATCTGCATTACATAATTACGGATTTCCATTTCCTTTGGCAGAATATCTTTCATACCTGTTACAGGTTTTTTCTTTAATGCCATATTGTCCTCCTTCTTCAGGTGTTATTTATGTATCACTCTCTGAAATGCAAGAAAAATATGCATATCAAAGTTTTTTACTTCATCGATCATTAATTCCATCACAGTTTCCATATCAAATGCTTTTCTGTAAGGTCTGTCTGACATAAGCGCCGCATAAACATCACATACCCTTAAAATTCTGGCTCCAATGGGAATTTCCTCGCCTGACTTATTGGATGGATATCCACTTCCGTCATAATTTTCATGATGGTATAATATACTCTCCAGCACAAACTGTGAATATCCCTGTCCTTTCAGTTCCTCATATCCCAGGGTGGAATGCATACGGACATATTTTAACTCCTCAATAACAAGAGGATCCTGCTCTTTTCCATTAATATAGCTTGTCAGTTTCAGCTTTCCGATATCGTGCAGCATACCTGCGATTGCCAGCTGATAACACTGTTCATGTGGAAGCCTAAGTTCTTCTGCAACTGCATATGCCAGATTACTTACCATCATACCATGATGCAGCTCTGATGCAAGATCAAATTCCAGGATTCTCTCCTGAAACTCAGATGTAGTCTTACGCACCGTACTCATGGATCTCCCTCCCAATTTAAAGCCAGGCTGCAATTGCCTTTCTTTTTCTTTCGATCATTTCATCAATCCGCGATATATAGCTGGAAACATCCTTGACATTTTCCACCCGTTCAATTCTTTTTCCATGATCAAAAACAAGCTTGGAAGATCCTCCTGCACCAAGTGCAATGATCGGTTGTTTTTCTTCCATAATCAGTATATTGTATATTCCCGCTTTGTCAACCTTTGCATAGCCTACATTTTCGAAATTGCCCTTCATATTCTTCTGTCTGTAAAGATAATATGGTGCCATTCCCATATCATGGGCAGTCTGCATGGTAAGGTTCATAATTTCCTGATTATTCTCAAAAGTCATTTCCTGATATTTTTCCCTGAAAATATTCAGTCTGGCCGCCCTTTTTACTGCAAGGGAATGAACAGTCAGACTGTCCGGATCCAGTACCTTTATCTGCTCCAGCGTAGACTGTACCATAGAGATATCTTCCCCGGGCAATCCAACAATGAGATCCATATTAATATTATCAAATCCCATCTCTCTTGCCAGATAAAAAGCTTCTTTCGCCTGTTCTACAGTATGACGTCGTCCGATTATATCCAGGGTTTCCTGGTTCATTGTCTGAGGATTCACCGATATTCTCGTAACAGGGAAATTCCTGATTGCCTGTAGCTTTTCCCTTGAAATACTGTCTGGTCTGCCGGCTTCTATGGTAAATTCTTCCAGTCCGTCATACCCGAAGGTCTCTCCCACAGTATTCAGGAGTCTTTCCAGCTGTTCCGGAAGAAGTGTAGTTGGAGTTCCTCCTCCAATGTATATGGTATCCAGCTTTCTTCCCTTCATAAATGAGGATACGGCTTTTACTTCCCTGCAAAGTGCATCTACGTATTCATCAGTCCTTTTTTCCCACATTTTTAAAGGGTAAGAACTAAATGAACAATAGAGACAGATACTGGGACAGAAAGGAATTCCTATGTAAAGGCTGTACCCGTTTTCGTAATCGATATTCTCCAGGATTTTTCTTTCTCTGTTGGCAATAGTCACAGCAAGCGCTGTTTTCTCAGGGCTGACCAGATACTTCTCTCTCATTTCTCTGGCTGTTTCCACATTGCTCATTCCCGATTCTATCATACCCATGGCAAGCTTGGCAGGACGAATTCCCGTCAGATTTCCCCAGGGAAGAGTTTTTCCGGTTAATTCCACAAGAAGGTTATATAAACCATATTTCAGGCTGTCTTTGTTTTCTTTTCTCAAAGCATGCAGATCCAGAGCAGGCTTCTGTGCATCCTTGTCATTTTTAATCACAGGCGCCTTAACCATTCCGGAACACTGTTCTGTTCCGGTACATATATTTTCTGTTCTGTGATAATAAATCAGATAATAATCATCATTACTCCGTTCCACACGGAAGCGGAGGTCATACTCCTGTGAATCATTTTCATAAAGAGTATGTATCTCCGCTTCCGGATAAAACGCCCTGGTAAGTTCATAAACATCATGTTCAAATTCTCTGTCCAGGAACAGAATACTTATTTTATACAAATGGATTGTACCTCTTTTCATACCCTATCGTAGTGGATGCATCATGCCCCGGAAAAACTTCTGTTTCTTCAGGAAGAGAATCTACCAGTTTATGCAGGCTTGCAACAATGGCTGATGTACTTCCTCCCGGAAAATCTGTTCTTCCCACAGAACCGCGGAATAAGGTATCGCCGCTGAATAATATACCCTCATCCTTAATATAATAGCAACAGCTTCCTTTCGTGTGCCCGGGTGTATGGATCATCTGAACAGAAAAACCTGCCACTTCAAAAACCTTAAGATCATCCAGAAGAATATCTGCAGTAACTGAACAGTCCCTCCCATAGGAGGCTGTCATGTTCAGAGAAGGTTCTCTAAGCATCTCTTCTTCCTGACGGCATGCATATACAGGAATATTATATTTTTCCTTTACTTTTCCAACTGCCAAAATATGATCAAAATGACCATGGGTAAGCAGAATTGCCACCGGCTTTCCCTGCATCTCATTTACTTTATTATATATTTTGTCCTCACAGTCAGAGGGATCAATAATGAGCATCTCACCGGAAGACTTATTTTTAAGAAAATAACAGTTTGTATAAACAGAACCAAGAATACATTTCTGCAATTCTGAATTTCTCATATTATTCCTTTCCGATTCCGGATTCAACCGGTTGTTCTCTCTACGTCAAGCACACTGTCCACCTGCCGTATCTTCTCAACCAGGGAATTCAGTTCTTCTTTGCTTCCAATCTCAAAAGACATGGATATGGTTGCTTTTTCCTGTTTGCTTGTACGGCTGTTAATACTTCTCAGGTCAATCTTCCTCTCTGTAAAGATCTTGGAAAGATCTACAAGAAGTCCTGTACGGTTATTGGCGTATACCTGTATTTCCGCCATATACTTCTCACTGTCTTTATCTTCTGCCCTCTGCCACTCAGCCTCTATAAGGCGGGTCCTGTCTGATTCGGACATATTAAGCACATTTACACAGTCCGTACGGTGAATCGTAATGCCTCTTCCTCTTGTTACAAAACCCACAATTTCATCTCCTGGTATGGGATTACAGCACTTGGAAAAACGTACTGCCACATCATGGATTCCTTTAACTACAATTCCACTTTTGCTCTTGGCAATGTGAAGCTTTTCCTGAGCATCTGCAGCTGCCTCCAGAACCTGTTCATCAGTAAGGTTCTTCTTGTTTTCTTTTTCATATGCTTCCATCAGCTTATTAAATACCTGGCCTTCTTTCAGGCCTCCATGGCCAATGGCAGCAAGCACGGATTCCCAGTCCCTGAATCCATACTTATGAAGAACCGCTTCCTGATACTGTGGTTTGGAATAAATTCCGATCTTGAATCCCTTGGCCTTGGCATACTGAGTGAGCATATCCTTGCCTTTCAGAATATTGTCTTCCTTCAATTCCTTCTTAAACCACTGATTGATCTTATTCTTAGCCTGTGTACTTTTTACCAGTTTCAGCCAGTCACGGCTCGGACCCTGAGAGTTCTGGGAAGTGATGATTTCTATACGGTCACCGTTTTTTATCTGATACTCAATAGGAACAAGCTTACCGTTTACCCTGGCTCCTACCATCTTATTTCCTACTGCGCTGTGAACACTGTACGCAAAGTCCACTGGTGTAGATCCGCTTGGAAGAGTCTTAACATCACCCTGAGGAGTAAAGCAGTAAACACTGTCTGCAAAAAGATCCAGGTCATTTTTAAGAAGACTCATAAACTCCTTATTATCTGACATATCTCTCTGCCATTCCAGAATCTGGCGCAGCCAGTTCAGCTTCTCCTCCTCGCTCTTTCCTACAGGAACCTTTCCATCAGAAGATTCCTTATATTTCCAGTGAGCAGCAATACCATACTCGGCAGTTTTGTGCATCTCAAAGGTACGGATCTGAATCTCAAATGGCTGTCCGTTAGGCCCGATCAGCGTAGTATGAAGGGACTGATACATATTGGGTTTAGGCATGGCTATATAATCTTTGAATCTTCCGGGAATGGGTTTGTACATCTCGTGGATCACTCCCAGAGCAGCATAACAGTCCTTCACCGTATCCACCAGAATACGAACTGCAAAAAGGTCGTAGATCTGATCAATGGTCTTTCCCTGATTAACCATCTTTTTATATATACTGAAGAAATGTTTGGCCCTGCCGTCAACCTGAGCTTTAATATTGGCCTCTTCCATATGTTTCTTGACTTCTTTTACAATGGAACCCACAAATTGCTCTCTCTCGCTTTTCCGAAGTGCCACTTTCTCCACCAGATCATAATATACATCAGGTTTCAGGTATTTAAGGGATAGATCATCCAGCTCTACTTTGATTTTGGATATACCTAGCCTCATAGCAATAGGGGCATAAATATCCATGGTCTCCCTTGCTTTTTCCTGCTGCTTCTCCGGAGTCATATACTGAAGTGTACGCATATTATGAAGTCTGTCTGCAAGCTTGATCAGAATCACACGGATGTCCTTGGCCATAGCCAGAAACATTTTTCTGAGATTCTCTGCCTGAACTTCCACCTTATCTGCTGAATAGGACAGCTGTCCCAGCTTGGTAACACCATCCACCAGAAGTGCCACCTCTGACCCAAACTCCTTTTCCACTTCTTCATAGGTCATCCAGGTATCTTCCACTGCATCATGAAGAAGACCTGCAACTATAGTTTCCTTATCCAGTTCAAGATCTGCCAGAATAATAGCTACACATAAGGGATGAATGATGTACGGCTCTCCGGATTTTCTTTTCTGATCCTTATGGGCCTCGCTGGCAACCTTATATGCCTTCTCAATCATGGAAATATCTGTGGAAGGATGATATTTTAAAACACTGCTGATCAGTTCTTTATAAAGTACTTCCGGACTTGTAAAATCATTCATAGATTTTACTGCAGCATCCGCTTTCTTGACAGACTCAAGTTTTTCCTGCTCTTTCAGGGCAGCATCTGTCTTTGGTTCTGTATCTTTTATTGTTTCTGCCATCTGTTTCACCTGCCTGTCCTGCACAATCAGCTGTGCTTATTTTCCCTCATAACGGATTACGGATGCCACGTCATAGTTTTTCAGTCGATCACGGCCATGTAAACCGGCCAGTTCCATAAGGAATACAACTTTCACTACTTCTCCGCCAAGCTGTTCCACAAGTTTGATGGCAGCTTCAATGGTTCCACCTGTAGCAATAAGATCATCGATGATTGCAACCTTCTGTCCGGGTTTTATTGCATCCTTATGAATTTCCACCGTAGCGCTGCCATATTCCAGATCATAGCTTGCAGAAACCGTTTCACATGGAAGCTTTCCTTTCTTACGCACAGGTACAAAAGGTTTATGAAGATTATACGCAATAGGCATGCCAAAAATAAATCCCCGTGATTCAGTTCCA
>JAXEUE010000025.1:0-8912 GCA_034115005.1 Blautia sp. | reverse complement strand
CATAAATCTTTTACTCTGATCAGAGCATCTTCCATTTTCTCACCTGCTATGCTTCAATGAGGAAAGCCTTATAGGCCTTCTTTGCTTCATATATATCAGCCTTACTGGTAACCTCCCATGGTGCATGCATGCTTAAGACCGCCACGCCGCTGTCAATAACTTCCATTCCGTATAATGCTGCAATGTAGGCAATGGTACCGCCGCCGCCTGCATCTACTTTACCAAGTTCCGCAGTCTGAAATGCCACATTATGGCTGTCAAAAATTCTTCTTACCTTAGCCACATATTCTGCATTGGCATCATTGGAGCCTGATTTTCCTCTGGAACCGGTATACTTATTCAGCACGATTCCTCTTCCCAGATATGCTGCGTTTTTCTTATCATAATATTCTCCGTAAACAGGATCAAAAGCAGCACTTACATCTGAAGAAAGCATACTGGAGTTTCTTAATGTTCTTCTCAGAACAAGA
Organism: Blautia sp.; assembly: GCA_034115005.1. Classification (GTDB taxonomy): domain Bacteria; phylum Bacillota; class Clostridia; order Lachnospirales; family Lachnospiraceae; genus Blautia_A. The sequence continues at coordinate 8,442 of JAXEUE010000025.1, read as the reverse complement.
TCACTGTAGCAGCCCATACTATCCAGAAGTTCTGCAACAGCATTTTCAAAAAATCTGGACTGCATTCCTGTGGCACCCACACTGCCGATCTCTTCCTTATCAACCAGCAGACAACATGCGGTTTTTTTCGGTGTCTCCATTTCCAGCATTGCAAGAAGAGAAGTATATGCACATACTCTGTCATCCTGTCCGTAAGCCGCAACCATACTTCTGTCAAGTCCACAGTCTCTGGATTTTCCTGCCGGCACGATCTCAAGCTCTGCGGAAAGGAAATCCTCTTCCTCCATATTATATTTCTCTTTCAGAATTCTAAGAATGTTCTGCTTTACAGCTTCTTTCTTATCCTCATCCTTCACATCCTTAAGTGGTCTGCTCCCAATAAGAATATCAAGATTCTCCCCTTCAACAACTTCTGTGGCTTTTTTCTCCATCTGCTTTCCAGAGAGATGGATGAGAAGATCCGTAATATAAACAACAGGATCTTCCTCATCTTCCCCTATATTTACCTGAATTACACTTCCGTCTTTTCTCACTGCCACTCCATGAATAGCCAGAGGAAGAGTAACCCACTGGTATTTCTTTACTCCGCCATAATAATGAGTATCCAGATAGGCCAGATCTGTGTCTTCATAAAGAGGGTTCTGTTTGATATCCAGACGGGGAGAATCAATATGAGCGCCCAGGATGTTCATGCCTTGCGTGATGTCCTCCTCCCCTATATGAAACAATGCAATAACTTTCTTCATTCCTACAATATAAACTTTATCTCCGGTCTGAAGTTTTTTGCCTTCTGCCAATTTCTCATCCAGTGCCTTATATCCTGCTTCTCTGGCTTCTTTAACAATCTGGGAGATGCATTCCCGTTCTGTTTTTCCCACGTCCAGGAAATGACGGTATGACTTTGCCACTTGTTCCAGTTCCTTTTCCTCAGTCTGTGTATAAGAATTCCATGCGTTTCTTCGTTCCATTTTTGTCCGCCTTTCTCAGTGAAATTATTTTTATAAATATTTCCTGATTATTATATAGCATTTCTGATTATATTTCCATACAGTAAAAATATTATGCCATCTTATGGACAAATCTGTCTTCTTCGGTTATAGTTTACATTACAGAAAAATATTCATAATTGATTGCTGAATTCCTGTTTGAAAAAGAAGGATTGGGGTTTCTTGCACAGAATGGCGAAATCCCCTGTGGATTTGCCCTTCCCAGGAAGCAGGAAATTACACCTGTTTCAACCGATACAGACGTCCATAATATGATAAAATTGAAAACCACCGCCTGTCTGACGGTCTTGTCAGTAAAGCGGTGGTTCATGGTTCATTTTACACTTTTTAGGGAAAGGAAAGATTTTTCTTAAGGTACTTACTTCCCTTAAGATGTTTCTATCATACTTCATAAATGTGATAAATATTTGTACAGAATATAATATATCTATAAAATTTATTAAAAATGTTTTATAATCTTTAATTTTACTGTATTGTTTTGCCACAATTTCAGTGCGTACCCCAATTTTTACCCCAATACCACAAATTAATAATAAAATGAGGCAGCAGTCATAATACTGCTACCCCAGCAAATCCATTTTCAATCTGTTTCATTTCCTGCTGTTTTGTATCTGGAAGAACATGCGAATATAAATCAGCCGTCATAGCCAGACTGCTATGCCCAAGAATCTTTTTTAGGGTCTGCATATTCCCTCCCTCTTCTATGTACCGCGTTGCAAAAGTGTCTCTGAATGCATGGTGGGAAAAATATTCTATCTCTATTCCTTGCTCTTTAAGTCTTTTTAACACGCTTTTAATCGAATATCCCACTGTTGAAGAAGCGATTGCTTTTGTACCATTGCTCCCAATAAAAACGTTGTTGTCCATCTGCCTGGAAAATATCTCCCCATATACCATTGAAATCTTTTCCCGTTGCATTTTCAGGATCTTTTTAATCGTATCATTCATAGGGATGTCTCTTTTGCTGGTGTTTGATTTCGGCGGTGTTTCTGCAATCCCTCCGCCTTTTTTCCAGGAAATTGTTTTAGTGACGTGAATCACATTATTGATATAATCAATGTCTGACCACTTTAAAGCTGTAATCTCATTAATCCGCATCCCTGTGCATAAAGAAAAACAGAAAAATTCATATAGCCATTCAGTTCGTGCTTCTTCCATGAACGCTTTTTGTTCTTCTCTGGTTAAAGCTCTGTGAATTGTCTCACTGGCTTTTGACTGGCCATCAGTTCTTAAAGGCTTTATAGTGAGTGCTGGATTCTTTGTAATAATTTCATCCTCAACAGCCCCATTCAATACAGATTTTAACACCACTATTATAGAATTAGTCGTTGTGGCACATAATTTCTTCGATAAATCCTGCTGCAGTTTTGCTATCTCACGTTTTTCAATTTTCTGCACCTTTTTCATTCCAAGAACCGGTTTAATATGGTTTTCGTACCTTGATCTTACTATTTTGGCAGTACTTTCTTTCACTATCCCAATTCTTGTCTTTTCCCATTCTCCAAAATAATAATCCAAAGTAACATTCCTGTTTGAATTATATAATCCAGCCCTTATATCATCACGCATTTGCATTTCATTCTCAGAGCATTCCTTTACACTATGCCCATAAGCGCTGTATCTTTTACCATTCACCGTAAACCGTTTTTCAAATAGGCCGTTTTCTTTCTTCCGCATTCCAGAAGGCATCCTTGCCATTATGTTTCCCTCCTTTGCTAGCTTTCTCAATAAGTTCCATAAGTTCGTTGTGTCTCCGGGTAAACTCTTCACTGTTCACCCGAAGACGTTCTTCTTCCTGCCGGACCAGATCAACAAGCATCTGTTCAAAATCTTTATCCTTCATTTAATCACGCTCCACATAAGGCAGCAGGACTATGCGTTTTCTTCTTGCATTTAAGTACCTTACCTGCAGGGTCCGGCACAGCTCCATGCCCATATTCTTCAACTGCTGCCACTGTAACATACCTGTGACCATATACAGTGCTTACCAACACTTTATCCCCAACAGATACCTGGTCAGCTAAATGCTCCGGAAGTTTCCAGGAATACAGCTTTTCTCCGGCTCTGTGGTATGCTCTTATAATCAGACGTTTTCCATAGCGGACAGAGATCTTCTCCAGGCCATACTTTTCCGCCAGTAGATAACTGATATATCCATCCAAAAGATAATTTTGTCCGTCAAGAAGAATTTCTGACGGCAGCAGTCCTGTTTTCTGGAAGTGCTCTTCTTTTTGCTTTATCTTTTCCGGATCAGGCGGTGTCTTTTCAAACCACGGGAAAATTTTAATGCTCTCAATGCTGACTTTCTCTCTGTTTCCTTTCCGTTCAAGCGCCAGGTCAACTAATTTCTCACAGAATGCAATAATTTTTGAGCTTGCTCCCTGCTCTTTCAACTTCTTCGGCCATTCTTCACGTATTTCATACAAAACCGGAATTGTGCAATGCAGGAGCTCTGTAACAAGTTCCGAAATTGCCTTATTAACAACAGAGGATCCTTCAGCTCTATTGCTGTTCATTAAAAATTGTAAGCTCATTCGATCTCACCGCCTTCCGCTTGTGAATATGATTCTATGGCTTTTGCGCAAAGTTCATCAACCTGCTGTTTTACAATCAAATTTGGTTCCTCATCTTTGAATAGATCCTTCAGGCGAACTACCATTGGCAAGTCCATATAGGCTATAAATTCATCAAGCTGTAGCGGCTCTTCTTTGTAGTCATCCTTTGTAAATGCTTTTACAAATGCTCTCAGCTTTTTCAGTTCCTCAGGTCTCCTGATTTTCACAATCATTTCAAAAATGTCTGCCCGAAGCTCTTTTGCTTCATTCTCTTCTTCAAAAGTTGGAATATATAAGCCCATATCTTTAAATTCTCCTTTTCTTTCCGCCGGAGAAAGGTTATAATAACCTCAATCCGGCTTTTAAATACGTGTTTCCGGGTTGCCGCCCCTGTCAGAGTGCCAGTCTGGCAAGGGCATTTTTATTATCTGTGGGCGTAGTCATAATATCTGACAGTAGCTACTCCACTAAGAAATATAAAAACTACCTGTAAAACTGTCATTTTTAACACCTTCTTTCGTTCTGTTGTAATACTAGAAATACTTAAACTGCTATATTAATTAATGCTCCCAAATTTTCTTTGTAACTATAACCGCCTATGATCTGAATCATTCTGGCCTGTACCGGGATTCCCATATCCAATACCCTTGCCAGCTCTCTTGCCAGTGCTCCTGGCACATATCCAACAACAGTTTTTCTGTGGATTGAACGAATGTGTACCACTATCTGAATGGCGGAACTGTCATTTTTATTATCCGGTTCTCTTTCCAGTGTTACATTGAGATCATCCGGCTGAAACTGTTTTAAGAACTTCAAACGTTCCTGTCTGTTTTCAAATGTTGTACCTGTTGCCCGGACCGTCATAGAAAGTTTCACTCTTCTCCAGGCCTTTCTGAATGCCTGTGACAGGGAATAACCGGTTTTCTTCAGTTCATTCGCCATAGCGCATACAGCTTTTCTCATTTTAGTTATCTGCTTCATTGTGTTCACCTCTTTTCTTAACTGTCTTTATTATATATCTATTCACGTGAATAGTCTATTGACATTTTTCATATATTTACGTGAATATATTTATTAAAATTGTATATTTACGTGAATAGATTTTTGGTGTATAATATCTGTAAGGTGGAAAAGGAGACTCTTTATTCTTCCGCCCCAATTATCGCAAAGAAAGAAGGTACTGTTATGCCAGAAGAAAGCAAAATAAGCAAAGCTCAACAAAAAGCCGTTCATAAATACGTTAAAAACAATTATGACAGAATGGAAATCACTGTTCCTAAGGGCCAAAAAGCCGTTATAAAGGCCCATGCAGAGCAACAGGGTGAATCCATGAATCAATTCGTTATCCGGGCCATAAATGACACCATGGAACGTGACAACGCATAACCAATACCATTCTGCCAATACTCTACAAGAAAGGATGTGTTACCATGGCATTACCTGAGGAAAAACTTTATACCACAGAAGATATTTACGCTCTCCCGGAAGGTACCCGGGCAGAACTGATTGACGGCCAGATCTATTACATGGCACCACCAACCAGAAGACATCAGGATATCGTCGGAACGCTTTATCGCAGGATAGCTGACTATATTGATATAAAAGGCGGCTCATGCAAGGCGTATATTGCCCCATTTGCCGTATTTCTTAATGAGAATGATAAAAACTATGTAGAACCAGATATAAGCGTTATTTGTGACCAGAACAAGCTCAACGATAAAGGATGTATCGGGGCTCCTGACTGGATCATTGAAGTTGTATCGCCAGGCAGCAGGCGGATGGATTATTTTACGAAGCTGTTTAAATACAGAACTGCAGGTGTTCGGGAATATTGGCTCGTGGATCCCGATAAAAACCGAATCCTTGTATATAACTTCGAATCGGAAGATACTGGAGATTATTCGTTCACGGATTCCGTACAATCAGGAATCTATCCGGATTTTTCGATTGATTTCGGAAAGCTGAATATTTAAGGCAGACTGCAGGGAACCCGTATTTCAACCGGAGCAATTTGAGCTTACTTCTTGCTACCTGCTGCCAGAAGTGTTATATTGATAATAGAAAAGGAACAACCGCCCACAAGGGGTTGACCTCGATCAGATTATAATAGAATTACCACCCTTTCACTCGCCAAAGTTGTAGGGTGGCTTTTCTATGCCTTACAACATCAATACAACGATTTTTAACACCAATTTTCGCCTTTAAATGTCTTACCCTATAATTTATACCTATAATCAATTCAAACTTCATCAACTGCTGTTGTATCTGGACAAATAGACCACAGAATCAATTTCTGAATGCCGCCAACCTCTTCACTGCCATCTGTCTCTGTTCTTCCGTCATGGTATATTCTCTTAACTTCTTTCGGATAGAGATTAACTTCTTCGGAAACGTATAATCCTTTGCAATTACTTCTCCCTTGTAAGTCTCCTTCCGTCTTACCTTAAATGTGTCGGGATATTCCGCAACAAGCTTGTCCATCTTTCTAATCCAGACCGGATCCGCAGTATATAGATTTGCTTCATCCCCTGCACGGTCAAAATTAATGATTATTTCCTGCTCTGTTGCTGACTGATGATAAACCATATTATTTCCTCCGTTTCATTCGCTGTTCTATTTTTCCCTTGTTACATTCTGTACATTGCGGTTATTTTTAAGCACATTCCCATTTTGGAAATCTGCTCGGCAGCAGGCGTGAATAAATACCTTTTCTCTGCCCTGAAATAGAATACAGTTTGATGGCAAATCGTCATTTTCACAAAACAATGGAAGATCTGCCTTCATTTACATAATTTTATTTATTTTTAGGATTTTTCGTAAATAATTCTGGCATAAGTGGCCGCGTGGGTTTTGTCCAAACTTTTTTGGGCTCTCCCCGCTCCTATGTAAAACCACACCCCCTTTATATGGTCCTGTGCGTTACATCAATGTAGGCGGTCGGTATGGTTTTTCTCCACTACTGGGGAAACTAATGGGGGGACTGGCTCACATTCTCATGTTTCATCTTTTTTTGAATCGTCCCCTCTCACGTAACAATTATTTTTCTCCATAGTCAGCCCCACATCCCCGTTCTCCAAATCCTCGATTGCTCCAGAGAATCAGACGGGGGATCTGGATATTTTTTCTCTTTGGATTAATAAATTACTCCAGCACAACTTACATTCTCTTTGCAAAAGGACCACAAGAAAGCAACAGGCCCACTCTCAAAAGCTGATGCAAAAATCTCTTTGGGCTTCATCCGCTTCACGTCTTCCTGAAGAAGTTTATTCTTTTCCCGTTCTTCCTTTAGTGCGGTAAATGCCTTGATTGCCAAATCAGGGTTATTCAGAAGGTCTTCTGTTGCGTACATCCCATGTTTTCTAATAGAAGGAAGTACTTCGCTTGTTACCCAGTGCTTAAACTTCTTTGCGTTCGGCATCTTACTTGAAAGAATAAGGCTGTATAGACCAGACTCATTTATAACTATTGTTTCCTTATCCTGATTACCATCAAAAATCATGACCTTGTGTCTGTCCTCTTCATCTACATGTCGGTTAATATCTCGACTACCGTTTTGGTACCCGAGGATATCAGCCACATCTTTTCCAACAAACCACGGTTCACTCTCAAAAGCTGATGCAAAAATCTCTTTGGGCTTCATCCGCTTCACGTCTTCCTGAAGAAGTTTATTCTTTTCCCGTTCTTCCTTTAGTGCGGTAAATGCCTTGATTGCCAAATCAGGGTTATTCAGAAGGTCGTCAGAAGCATACATGCCGTGCTTTCTGATAGATGGAAGTACATCTGCTGTTACCCAATGTTTGAATCGTTTTGCAGATTCTAACTTACTTCCGAAGATAAGCGCGTATAAACCAGATTCGTTAATTACCATTGCTCCGTTGTTATTAATTTTAGAGGTGGTAGATTCACACCCTCTAAATTCGCTCTTTAGCAGATGCTTTTTATCCTCTTCGGATACATTTGTTCTTATAGCTTGTTTAGTATCTGAATAACCTAATGCTTCGGCCACATCTTTTCCAACAAACCACGGTTCACTCTCAAAAGCTGATGCGGGAATAAATTATTTTTTACGGGGCATAAGTGGTCGTGGGAAGTCTGCTGAATTTCACCCCGCACACCCCGGGGGTACCCATGCGACATATCATCTGCATACACTGCTGATGTATGTGTACTCATCCTCTTTATGCTCTTTCGTTCGGTCAATGATAAGGAAGCCTACGACACCTGCTGCCTGCTTCGCAATGCTTACCTGGCAGAACGATTCGTTCGGCCAGCTTACTTGAAAGAATCAAGCTGTATAGACTGGGCTCATTAATTCATGTCGGAAATTGTTCTCTTCTTATTCTGTCTTTAAAAGACGGGGTAGCATTTTCCGACCTCATAATTTTGTCGCACTCTTCAATGTGAGTAGTAAGAGCATCTGTTGTATCCCAATACCTCAGTCACATTTCTTTCATACAAAGTATGGAACGCTCCACAATTTTCCTGCTTAAAATCCTTTTGTTTCATCTTCCGGATCAGCCAGCTTTAATGCCGCACGCTCTGTTGATGATGTCCAGGAACGGTTGAACTGCCCCACGCCATTTCCTTTCAGACCGCTGCTGTATATTTCTCCGTCAAGAAATGGATCCAGTTTCTTTCTGTATCGTGGTCTCCTTAACTGCCTCAGAGCATCATTATGAATCTGAACAGTCCTCTGATAGCCTCGACCAACCTGTTCACTGATTTTTTTAAATGTCTGGTCTTCCAGGTACCGCATTCTTAGGACCTCTGGCTGAGGCTCTGGCAATTTGTCAACCGTAGCCCATAAAGTTTCCTTTAGTTGTTCCTGCTGTAGCTGTTCTACAATTTCCTCTTCAGGATCTCCTCCTCCCGGCAGCAGG
>JAXEUE010000024.1:0-7602 GCA_034115005.1 Blautia sp. | reverse complement strand
GGAGGATGCCCACTGCGTCAGCTTGTACTTGCAGGGGAAGGCAATGTGGATTCTGCAGTTACTTTTCTGGGGCTTCTTGTGGGAGCAGCATTTGCACACAATATGGGACTTGCTTCTTCCGCTGACGGGCCTACAACAAATGGAAAAATTGCGGTGATTGCAGGAATTATTATTGTAACAGTTATTGCTGCGGCAAATACGTTTGGAAATAAGGAAAAGGCATAGTAAGAGAAAGGGGAAAGAAAGATGCTTGATGCGAGAGGACGTTCCTGTCCGGAACCAGTAATTATGATAAAAAAGGCAATGATGTCTAAGGAAGCTCATTATGAAATGACAGTAGATAATCCTGTTGCTGTTGAAAATGTGACACGTTTTGCACAGCATTCTGGTTACACGGTTAAGACAACACAGTCAGGAAATGAGTTTATTCTCAAAATGGATAGAAAATAAATGATGAAAAATACATATATTGCAACATTTTATTCTCATTTTGGGGCTATCCGTTATGAACGCATGCTTCGAAAAAATGGAATCCGGGGACAGTTGATGCCTGTTCCCAGAAGCTTAAGTTCTTCCTGTGGAACCTGTGTGCGATTTGAAGCAGAATCCTGGGATACTATAGAACCACAGGAGGAAACAGAACAGATTGTTCAGGAACAGGAAAATGAATATATCTGTGTTTATCAGAGCTAGCGGGGACAGGTTCTTCGACTCTTTAGAGTCGAAGAACCTGTCCCCGCTTGTTGACTCTTCTGTTGTGGTTTGATACAATTTATAATGAATTTCAATAAGGAGGAAACAATAAAATGGCACTGATGCGGGTTGATTTTTTTTCCAAGGCACTGATGCGGCCTGTTACGATGAATGTAATACTTCCAGCTGATAAGGTGTTTTTTGAGGAGGAATCTTCTGAGGATGAAAAACCTTTTAAAACCTTATATCTTCTTCATGGTGTAATGGGAAATTACACGGATTGGGTGGCAGGAACCTGTATTAAAAGATGGGCGGAAGAAAAGAATCTGGCGGTTGTGATGCCTTCAGGTGATAATTTTTTTTATATGGATCAGCCCAGGCTGCAGAATTGCTACAGTGAATTTGTGGGCAAGGAACTGGTAAATATTACAAGAAAAATGTTCCCTTTGTCTCATAAACGGGAGGATACTTTTATCGGAGGACTTTCCATGGGAGGATACGGTGCCATATATAATGGCCTTAAGTATCATGAGACATTTGGATGTATTGCAGGACTTTCTTCCGCAATGATATTAGAAAAAAAGGAATTTGCATCAGAGGATTCCCCTATGTTTTTTGAGAAAAAGAGCTTTCTGGAGGCTATTTTCGGAGATTTATCAGAAATTGAAAAGAGTGATGTTAATCCTCAGCGTCTGGCAGAGAAAATTAAGGAAGAGGGAGGGGAGTTCCCCAGAATGTATCTTTGCTGTGGGATAGATGATCCTCTTCTTGAGCCTAACAGAGAATTCAGGGATGTAATGAGAGGACTGGGAGTCGATGTGACTTATGAGGAAGGCCCCGGTGCTCATGAATGGGATTTCTGGAACAGATATATTAAAAAAATAATTGACTGGCTGCCCTTGGACAAAAACAGTAAAGAAGGACTGAACAGTGGCAATGTGGGTCTGTAAAAATATTTTATTATACGAGGAGATAGACTATGATTATTTATTCAGGAAAAGATTATAATGACATCAGCAGAAAGGCTGCTAATATTATGTCTGCTCAGATTATAATGAAACCAAGGGCTGTGCTGGGGCTGGCAACAGGATCCACTCCTGTGGGAATGTACAGACAGTTAATAGAATGGTACAGAAAAGGAGACCTTGATTTTTCCCAGATCACTACTGTGAATCTTGATGAGTATAAAGGGCTTTCAGGAGAAAATGAACAGAGCTATCGTTATTTTATGAATAATAATCTTTTTGATCATGTAAATATTGACAAGTCCAGGACTTTTGTACCCAATGGGCTTGAGAAGGACAGCAGGAAAGCATGCTCGGATTATAACCAGATCATCCATACTGTGGGTGGAATCGATATGCAGCTTCTTGGAATTGGTGGAAATGGACATATTGGATTTAACGAACCAGGAGAGGCTTTTGAAACAGAGACTCATTGTGTGGATTTAACAGAAAGTACCATTCAGGCAAATTCCAGGTTTTTTAATAACTTGGATGAAGTTCCAAAGCAGGCATATACCATGGGAATCAAGAACATTATGTCTGCAAAAAAGATTCTTCTTATTGCATCAGGAGAATCCAAGGCAGAGGCTCTTTATCGGTCTTTATACGGTCCGGTCACACCTAATGTGCCTGCATCTATCCTTCAACTTCATCCTGATGTCACAGTTGTAGCGGATGAGGGAGCATTGAAGGTGATCAGGGAAAAAGAGCTGATCTGACTGAAAGGAGAAAATATGAATATTACTTTTCTTGGCAATCCCCGGGATATCTGCCGGGTGGAAGAGGGAACTTATTTGCTTTTGCAGGATATGAATATTTCTGATAAAGCAGATTTATCTTTAACTATTCATGTAGAGTTCAGGGAAGAACCAAAACTGACAGTAACGCGTACTCTCAACAGTATCCACATCATCTGCCGTGAGCCTGCCCATTATTTCCGGGGACTTACAATGGCCTTAAATCATCTGAAGGAACCAGAATACTCCCAAAAAGAAACGTCTTATTTTCCACGAAACGGATTGATGCTGGATTGTTCCCGTAATTCGGTGTTTACTGTTGAGAAGGTAAAGTCACTGATTCGTATACTGGCACGCCTGGGCCTGAATGTTCTTATGCTTTATACAGAAGACACCTATCAGGTGCCGGGAGAACCATATTTTGGTGCCTACCGAGGAGCTTATACCAGGCATGAACTTCAGGAAATAGATGAATATGCTCTGAAATTTGGTATTGAACTGGTGCCTTGCATACAGACACTGGCACATCTTCATAACTGCCTGAAATGGCCAATGGGAGACAAAATAAAAGATACACCGGATATTCTTCAGGTAGGTAAAGAAGAAACCTATCAGTTTATAGAAGAACTTCTTAAGGCAGTGAAAGATACTTTCCGTACCAGACGTGTGCACCTGGGAATGGATGAGGCGGTGCAGCTTGGTCTTGGAAATTATCTGAAAGAAAATGGCTATAAAAAAAGCTCTCTGCTTATGAAGGAGCACTGTACACGTGTCCTTGCCATCTGTAAAAAGCTTGGCTTACAGCCTATGATCTGGAGTGATATGTACATTACTTCCAACAGCGGATGCAGTTATTATGAAGTGCCTGAGGGCGTGGACTGCAGCACATGGGAGAAACCGGAGCCAGATCTTGGCCTGGTATACTGGGACTATTATAATACTGATCCGAAAGTTTATGAAAAAATGCTTCAGGTTCATTGGCAGCTGTCTGGGCATATAGCTTTTGCAGGGGGATGCTGGATCTGGAATGGAATAGCACCTGATTATTCCAGAAGTTTTGAATGTACCCAGGCTGCACTTTCTATGTGCAAAAAATATCATGTTCAGGAGGTATTCTGTACTGGGTGGATGGATAATGGAGCAGAGACGCCTGTAGATACCGTGATTCCGGGAGCAGCACTGTTTGCCCATCTTGGATTCCATAAAGAATTTGATCAGAGAGAATTTGAAGAAGAATTTTATGAAGCTGTGGGTGGCAGACTGGAAGATTTTATGAAGCTGGATAAATTTGACAGGCTGTTTCTTGGGGATGCTCCTAATCTTTCATCAGAGAATCCTTCCAAGTATCTTCTTTATCAGGATCCTCTTCTGGGAATATTTGACTATCATCTGAAGAATATTGATGCAGGGAAATATTACAGAGAACTGACTAAAGAAATGGAAGAAGTGGTGAAGACATCTCCCGGGTACAACATGCTGTTTACGTATTATTATTATCTTGCAAAAGTTCTATCGGACAAAGCCGATCTGGGAGTTCAGATTAAAACTGCCTATGACAGACATGACCTGCCTGCTTTGGATCAGATCTGCGACAAGACAATTCCGGAATTGACTGGTTTGGTTGAAAAGATGCAGGAAACCAGAGAAGAATTATGGATGAGTGATTCCAAGCCCTTTGGATATGAACTTCTGGACCTTCGGCTGGGAGGCATAATTATTCGTCTTAAGAGCTGCAGACGAAGATTGAAACAGTATTTGTCAGGAGCGGTTTCCATACTGGAGGAACTGGAAGGAGAGCGGCTTCCTTATTTTCCTGAAGGGGAACCTGCAATGGAAAACAGATGGCAGAGAATTATCAGTGGCGCAGACCTGACAGACACCATCTGAGAGGATAAGAGAATGAATTATTTTGATTGCCATGTTGATACATTAACCGAAATAAATAAACCAGGGGAAGACCTTGAGAAAAACACAGGTGATCTTGATCTGGAAAGACTGGGAAATTTTGTAGAAAATTATACCCAGATCTTTGCAGTGTGGAAGAAAGCTTCCCGTATGGACTGCGAGGATCCGGATAAGGATTTCTTCAGAATATACGACCGTGCTATGGCTTATCTGGCAGAGGAGAACAGGAAGATTAGGCTGTGTCTTTCCGGAGAGGACATGGTAAGAGCACATAAACAGAGAAAAGCAGCAGCTTTTCTTGCGATAGAGGATCTTTCCATTATGGGAAAATATGTGGAAAAGATCCGGGAAATGGGATTTTGCTTTGCCATGCTTACCTGGAATTATGAGAACTGCTATGGGTGCGGTTCTGTTACTGACCAGGCAAAAGGACTAACAGACAGGGGACGGCAGATGGTGAAATATCTTCTTGAAAAGGGTATTGTACTTGATATTTCCCATTTATCGGATCAGGGTGTGGATGATATTTTCAGTCTTACAGACCGACCGGTCATTGCATCCCACTCAGATGTAAGAGATATCAGGAACCAGCCGAGAAATCTTAAAAAAGAACATATCCAGGAACTGATCAGACGCAGGGGAATCATGGGAATAAACTTTTATGCTCCTTTTGTGGGTGACGGGCAGCCGGATATTTCTGATCTTCTTCGTCATATGGATGCTGTGCTGGATCTGGGCGGAGAGGATATTCTGGCCATAGGCAGTGATTTTGATGGCTGCGATGGTAATTTCCCTTCCAGAATCTGTGGTGTGGAGTCTATTCCTGATCTTAGGGAAGAATTATTAAAGCATGGTTTTACGGAAAAACTGACTGAGAAGATTTTCTTTGAAAATGCATACAGATTTGTGCTGGAAAATGTAGGAAAGGAATAAATAAGATGAAGTTACTGATTGTGCGACATGGAGATCCTGATTACGCTGTAGATTCTCTTACGGAAAAAGGCTGGAAAGAAGCAGGATTTCTGGCAGAGAGACTGGCCAAGCTTGATGTAAAAGAGTTTTTTGTTTCTCCTCTTGGCAGAGCGAAGGACACAGCTTCTCTAACTCTTAAGAAAATGAACCGGACAGCGGTGGAATGTGACTGGCTCAGGGAATTTAACATCCCCATCAGGCGGCCTGATGTTCTGGATAAAGACAAAGTTCCATGGGATTGGCTTCCCCAGGATTGGACAAAAGATGAAAGATTTTATCAGCCTGACCACTGGTTTGAAAATGAAAGATTTGAAGAAGCAGATATGAAAAAACATTACGATTATGTGGTGAGTCAGTTTGATGGTCTGCTTGCACGATATGGATATGTGCGAGAGGGACATTACTACCGTGTTGAGAAAGCCAATGAATATACTCTTGTATTTTTCTGTCATTTTGGACTGGAATGTGTGCTGCTCAGCCATCTTATGGGTGCATCTCCAATGGTCCTCTGGCAGGGAATGTGTGCTGCTCCAACGTCAGTAACTACTGTGACTACAGAAGAGAGAAGAGATGGAATTGCAAGCTTTCGTATGAATGCATTCGGGGATGTTTCTCATTTGTATGTTCATGATGAGCCTCCGGCTTTTTCCGCAAGATTCTGTGAGACTTATGCAAATACAGATCAGAGACATGATTGAATGATATGAAAAAGCACAGCTATCTGTTACGAATAGCTGTGCTTTAATAATTAAACCTGTGCAAGTCTTAAACGATATGTCTTATAAGCCGATCTCCAGGTTGTTTTTCCAACTACCTTATTTGCGGTTACTCTGATCTTGTATTCGGAACCCAGCTTCATTCCCTGAAGCTTGTAGGAAAGAGCAGAGGTGGTTTTGACTTTTTTATAAGTTTTACTTCCCGGATATTGTATATAAATAGAGTAATGATTAGCTCCTGCCACTTTATTCCATTTCACTGTCATGCTGTCTTTGGTATTGCCTGCCTTTGCAAGCACAGGACCTAAAGCGGCATATCGGGTAGTCGCTTCGGGGCTGACGAAACGTTTGTTATTCAGTGTGAGGTAAGGATAGATATTTACTTTATAAAAAGTATTTTTCTTCATTGGAAGAGTGAAGGAATACCGGGTATTGAAATATTTGGTAATTTTCTTTCTGGAAGCATAATCTGCATAAACTACTTTGTAGCCTGTAATGGAATCAGAAGGATTCATAAGCTTCATATTAAATGTATAGCCCTTGCTGGTTTCATAGGAACTTTTGATTTCTGCCTTTTCATAGAGAGTGCTGCAGTTCACAGGCTGGAAGGTATGGATCACAGAGCTTGAAGAATTTATGGCTTTAATTCGTATTTTATAAGTACTGCCGGCTTTTAACTTATTTATTTTGACGGAAGTCTTTGTGACAGTTTCAATGTTTTTATAAGCGGAAGTGGAACTGTATGGCCTGATTTCAATACTGTATCTGGCAGCACCGGATACAGATTTCCACTTAAGACTTACGGAAGACAGAGACGCAGCTGTCTGCTGGAGGTCGTCTGATTCAGAAGCCATGGCAGCTTCTGCTGTCTGAGGTTCAACAACAGGAATTGCTGCATCTTTTTCGTTGTCTTCATCTACTGGAATCAGTTGTGCTGATATGGTGGATGCTGATGCGGCAGTGGCCATTCCAAAAGTAAGCATTGCACCAAGTCCAAGGCTTATGAGAAATTTCTTAAATCCTTTCATATTCATATGCTCTCCTCCTTTTAATGGAAATCGTAAAAAATGTCCTTTATATGGTAAATAATAGCACAGGTCATACGTTCATCTGTAATTTATTCATCCCATCCGTCATACATCCGGATGTTGACCTGAATATTGCGTACAATATCACCTTCCTGAAGATGGAGATCGCATTCATCAGATACAGGAGGAAGGTCCATTTCGTCTTCCATCAGTTCTGAGTAGATCCAGTTATAGGCCGCTTCATTTGCATGGTCTATGGCATCGTCCAGGGTATCTCCGTCTGCTTCACAGCAGTCAAGATCCGGGAAAAAGGCATGATATTTCCCGGAAGCATTTTTGTGAAATATTGCAGGGTATATAAATTTCATTATAAAATCTCCTTTTTGGTTTACGTTTTTATAAAAAATAGTATATAATACTTTTATAAATTCATCAAGGATAAAAGGAGATCATACATGCTCACCATAGAAATGGACAATTTTGACCTGGGACAGATCTGCAGATCCGGTCAGTGCTTCCGGATGGAGCAGACAGGGGAAAACAGTTA
>JAXEUE010000023.1:0-4062 GCA_034115005.1 Blautia sp. | reverse complement strand
TCGTTAAGACAGTCAAAAATACGGATGATATCAATACCGTTAGCTGCAGATTTCTGCACAAAATATTCTACAACATCATCTGCATAAGGACGATATCCAAGAATATTCTGTCCACGGAAAAGCATCTGAAGTTTTGTATGTTTAAATCCGTCACGTAATTTACGGAGTCTTTCCCAGGGGTCTTCATGCAGGAAACGAAGACATGCATCAAAGGTTGCACCGCCCCAGCATTCTACTGCATGATAACCTACCTGATCCAGTTTATCTACAATCGGAAGCATCTGTTCTGTGGTCATACGTGTTGCGATCTGTGACTGATGGGCATCACGCAGAATGGTTTCCACAATTTTAACAGGTTTTTTCTCTATTTCTGCCATAATATATCTCCTTATATTTTAATTAAAAAGATGAATGATTCAATCAGATCAAACTCCAAAAATAGCCATAAATGTTCCGGCCGCAACAGCTGTACCAATTACACCTGCAACATTGGGACCCATTGCATGCATTAAAAGGAAGTTGGTCGGATCTGCCTCAGCCCCCACTTTCTGGGATACACGTGCGGCCATAGGAACAGCCGATACACCTGCTGAACCGATCAGAGGATTGATCTTTCCATGGGTTATCTTACACATAAGTTTACCCAGCATACATCCGCCAAAAGTACCCACAGCAAATGCTACAAGTCCTAATACAACGATTTTCAGGGTAGATACTTTCAGGAAAGCTTCTGCACTTGTAGAAGCACCTACGGAAGTACCCAGAAGAATAACTACAATATACATTAATGCATTGGATGCAGTCTCTGTCAGCTGTTTTACAACTCCACATTCTCTGAAAAGATTACCAAGCATCAGCATTCCTACAAGAGGTGCTGTTGTTGGAAGAATCAGACATACAACAATTGTAATAACGATAGGGAACAGAATCTTCTCCAGTTTGGATACCGGACGAAGCTGATCCATTTTGATCTTTCGTTCTTTTTCCGTTGTACACAGTTTCATAATAGGCGGCTGGATAATCGGAACCAGTGACATATAAGAATATGCCGCCACCGCAATAGGCCCCATCAGAGCAGTCTGGCCAAGCTTTCCGGCAAGGAAAATGGAAGTAGGGCCATCAGCACCTCCGATGATAGAAATTGCTGCTGCTGCTTTTCCGTTAAATCCAAGGAAAATGGCAAGGAAATAAGCAACATAGATTCCAAGCTGGGCAGCTGCACCCATCAGAAAGCTGATAGGATTAGCAATCAGAGGAGCGAAATCTGTCATGGCACCAACACCCATAAAGATCAGGGACGGTAAAATACTCCATTCATCCAGGAGATAGAAATAGTGAAGCAGACCACCTACACCATTGGACATTTCTTCCGGATTTGCCATGATCTGAGGATAAATATTTACAAGCAGCATACCAAATGCAATAGGAACCAGAAGGAGAGGTTCATATCCTTTTTTGATTGCCAGATAAAGGAACACGCAGGCTACTGCGATCATCAGGTAATTGCCCCATGTCAGATTAAAAAATGCTGTCTGATGAATCAGGTTGGACAATGTTTCTGTTACATAAGACATTTGACTACCTCCCGTCTTAGTTCATAGTTGCTAAAGTATCTCCATTTTCTACAGCAGCACCTTCTGTAACATCAATACTTGCAATGGTGCCGTCCTGAGGAGCTACAACCGGAATTTCCATTTTCATGGATTCAAGAACCACTACGCTGTCACCGGCTTTTACTGCCTGTCCTACACTTGCAGTTACCTTGACAACTTTTCCGGGAACGGAAGCAGTTACTTTAACAGAACCTGTGCCTGCTGCAGGAGCTGCTGCCTTTGGTGCTGCTTTTGGTGCTGTCTTGGGAGCTGCCTTTGGTGCTGATGCAGGAGCGGATACGCTGCCTGTTTCCTCAACAGTTACATCATATGCTGTACCGTTTACAGTAATTGTATAGCTTTTCATTGTTAAATCCTCCTAAATTATATTCTGATTATCTGTTATTTCTTTTTGCTCTGCGGATAGAACGAACCACAAATCCATCTGTTGAAGTTCCTTCTGCCACAGCAACTGCTGCTGCGATCACTGCCACCAGCTCTCCATCATCAGTTAAGTCCTCCTCTTCCGCAGCAGGAACCTGACCCGTTGCTGCAAGAGCTTCTTTTTCTGCTTTTTCTGCTTTTGCTGCCTGAGCTTTCTTAAGTTCCGGATTAGGAATAAACCTGAAAAGGGAAATAATACAGCTTAAAAAGATCAGCATCACAAAAACGATCCCGATCCCCATCAGTGTATTCAATCCTGCACGTTTCAGGGTTACACTCATTGGATACTGCACATCTACTGTAAGGGAAGAAGGTGTTCCTTTATCATCAAACACATAGATAAAATTAGCATCTGCCTTTTCAAATTTTACAGGAACCGTAATTGTATATTGATTACTGGAAAAAACTACCGTTGTTTCCCCTGCAGATTCTTTTTTCTCTCCCAGTTCCTCTTTGGCATTTCTCCATGATTCCATAGCGGTTACTGTAAAATCATCTCCTGAATTCAGATAATTTTCAATATCACTATCTTCAAGCGGAATAATGGTATCTGTAAGCCCTTCTGCTGTTGTGATAAGAGTTTTCTCCAGAGAGTCACTGCCGTTTCCGGCTGCACTAACAGCTGATGCACTGCAAATCAACATAACAAGAGCACACAGAAGCGCCGTACAGACAGAAGTCAGTTTTTTGAAAATCTTCATATGGGCCACCTCACTTAAACTGTTCCGTGTTTCTTGGACGGACGATCTTCCCTTTTTGTGAACAGCATTTCAAATGCACCGATCACGTATTTTCTTGTATCAGCCGGACTGATAATGGTATCTACATATCCTCTTGCAGCTGCAGATTCCACACTGTTCTGAAGGTCTCTGTACTGTGCTGCCTTTTCACTGAGAACAGTTGAATCAGAACCTGAATACATAATTTTTGCAGCAAGAGAAGCATCCATCATACCTATTTCTGCGCTGTCCCATGCATAAACCATATCTGCCCCAAGAGCCTTGCTGTTCATGACAATATATGCTGTTCCATATGCTTTGCCGATGATCACATTTACCTTGGGAACTGTGGCCTCTGCAAAAGCAGACACAAGTGCGCCCAGTGATTTTGCCATCATCTTCTCACTACACAGAGTTGCCTTAAGACCTGTTGTATTGGTAAGTGTAAGTACAGGAATGTCAAAAGCATCACAGAATTTAACGAAATCAGCTGCTTTTCTTGCTCCCCGTGAGGAAATGGTTCCGTCAAACTCCTCTGTCTTCTTTCCTTCCTCATCATAAATCTCGCTTCTGTTGGCAACTGCCCCTACAGTAGCTCCGTTTAATCTGATGAATCCGGTTACCATGTCTTTTCCGTAATCAGATTTTGTCTCAAAAAACTCTCCGTTATCTGCAATCTGGGAAAGCGCAATTGCAGTATCTCCAGTGCAGTTCTCAATATTTTCACACACACGGTTTAAGTCATCCGTACAATCTGTATAACTGTCTGAATCCTGGTTGTTTGATGGAAGAAGAGAAACCAGAGAACGGATTTGTCCAAGAATTTCTTCTTCTGTACCCACGCCATCGATCAGTCCTGTTTCTTCGCTCTGGAATTTAGCAGATGATGTATCACATTTATCTACATGATTTCCTTCCAGGGCATTGGGGGTATTTACAAACATTTTACCTTTCTTCTCTTCGATAAATGTAAAATTTGTCAGAGAAGGGATCACTGCCATTCCACCGCCACAGGTACCGAAAATTGCTGTAATCTGCGGAATTACTCCTGAAGCAAGAGTCTGTTTCAGATAAATTTCTCCAAATGCCTCCAGAGCATCTGTAGCTTCCTGAAGCCTGATTCCGGCACAGTCAACAAGACCGATTACAGGAGCACCTGTTTTCATTGCCAGATCATAAAGTCTTGTAATCTTTCTGGCATGCATCTCGCCTACCGTACCATTTAATACAGAGGCATCCTGGCTGTAAACATAAACCAGTTTGTCATCAATTACACCATATCCGGTGATCACACCATCAGATGGTGC
>JAXEUE010000022.1:0-6249 GCA_034115005.1 Blautia sp. | reverse complement strand
TCAGGAAGCCGGGGTACAATCTGTCTCAACTCGAAGTGCGTCGGCTGAACGGACAGTTATTTCATGCTCTACGTTATTCTGATAAGAGCCAAAGCTGATTCAAAACGGTTCTGAATTGAGTATTTCAAGTATTATTTCTATGAGTATTGCTTTTTACTATATCCGTTCAGCATAGTTTCCGAGCCAATACAGTTACACTGCCATAGAGTTTCCGCATATATACACTACCGTGCGCCAGTACACTACCCCGGCTTCCCTCAATAAATAAGCAGCGCTACTATTATTAGCAGCGCAATACTTAAACACGATAACTACATTGTATTAGTATTATTACAATACAGTAACCTGCTACAGTCCATTCTATACTACATGCGCTGCTTTCTTCATTTCTTCCAGATACTTAGTATTATTCAACGAAGGTCGTCAGAGTCCCCGGCTGACGGATGTCGTCCGTGTGTTAAAACAAATTTGCTTCGTCCGCGGGTCTAAATCCCCGGCCGAAGTGTTTGCCGAATCCGGCGAAGTCGGTGAGGCATTAAGACTATTATCTCATATGCGCTGCGAAATTTAACACAAGCAGCGTGATACAAATAACTGTGCGATGCGCGATACTCTAACACATACATTGCTTATATATGCGACGATATTTATCACATTGCCATTCAATGCCTCCCCGGTTTCACCGGAGTCGCCATGCTTTCGCTGGTGCGCAGTCCGACGAAGTCGGCGGAGCATCAAGCGTCACATGCGCTGCGTCATCAGACTTATATCGCTAATACAACATCACTACAACTATTCGAGAAACTAGCAGGATTAACAATAGGATAAGTATGCCTATCTACACCATGCGCATCAGAAGAAAATTATATATATACATGCACAGAAAAATATTAAATTATTACGTTCTGCATAGACTATTTTTACAAGAATTTAAAAAGCTTTTCTGAATATTTTGTTGATATTTTTGACTAATTAACCGCCGCATGCTCGTGACTTCAGTCATGTAGTTAGGCGGTTTTTAAATATACAAAGATACCGTTTGCGGCATTTTATCTTCGCATGTATGTGCGGAGATTTTTTTTATGTCTCGCAGACGTACATCGGAATCGACAGATACTTCGGCCTGGGATTCGAACCCGCTGACAATATTTGTAGGTCGGTGATTCTTTAGTCTTTCGTTGAAAAATTTTCTCGCAAAAAAAAATCTTTTTTTGAAAAAATCATGCATACTATATGTGAACAAATAAATCTCAGGCCGAAATACCTGTAAGCCGAAACAGCACACAAGCTATAGAAAGGAGGACGTATATGCATACATTGAGACTGCCATTAATCGTAAATAACAATACAAAGCCAATACTGGAAAAACGTTTCCGTATATTGTCTCATATCAGTAATCAGATTCGGAAGCATGTAAAGAAGCTTTTATCGAGGCTAGACAACGATAAAGAATATCAGGAGCTGCTCGAAGAGTACAGACGACTAAACAAAGTTGAGTCAAAAGACAAAAATACCATTGCTGAAATCAAACGCATTTCGAACCTCCTTAACGAAACCCGAGAAGGCATTGGTTTATCGAAAAATAAGTTGGAAGAATATGCCAGAGTTATGCAGAAGAGATATAAAAAGAATATTGCCACGCATCAGGTGCAGGCAGAAGTCAAACATATCTGGAAGGGTGTTGAAATTGTGCTGTTCGGGAACGGTAAAGACGTACATTATAAAAAGAGTGTGGATTTCCATACAATGCCAGGAAAAAGCAATACAAATGGAGCAATCATACACTTCGACGAAAATCCGGATACACATAAAACAGACTGTTATATCACATGGAATAAGCTACATATCCCTGTCAAATATGACACTTCAAAGCCGGATATGCCTGACGGCAGGAATTATATAAATGAATCTCTGGCTGCAGGAAAAATCAAATATTGTGAAATCGTAAGGCTATGGTTCAAATCAGGATGGAAATATTATGTGAATATTTATATTGATGGAAACGCGCCAAAGAAGCTGACCCCAGGAAAATCAGTAATGGGAATCGATGAGGGCGTATCAACAGTCGCCGCTGTATCGGAAGATGCAGTATTCCTCGAAGAGCTTGCCCCGAAGTGTAAAGATTACAACCGTAAGATTGCTGATTTGCAGCGCAAGATTGACCGGTCAACAAGACAGTCGAATCCAGAGCGGTATAATGAAGACGGGACATGTAAGAGGAAATCCAAAGACCTTCCAGCATGGAAATTTTCTAATACCTGCAAGAGGAATAGAGCGGAACTTCGAGAATTATACCGCAAGAAATCAGAATATGCGAAATGCCAGCACGAAAATCTCTTGAACAGGATGGTCAGTAACGCTTCTGTTTTTGTAAACGAACCAATGGAATTTAAGGCACTTGCTAAAAAAGCGAAGGAAACAAAGCGTCAGGATAAACCGTCCACAGTCAAAAAATCAGACGGAACAGAGCAGGTTGTATATAAGTATAAGCGTAAGAAGCGGTTTGGAAAATCCGTCAACGACAGGAGCCCGGCATTGTTGAAGACAAGACTGGAGCAAAAATGCGTCCAATATGATTTGGAATACATTGAAACGGACAAATGGAAATACCGTGCGAGTCAATATAATCATATAGATGACGAATACATAAAAGCAGCACTTTCCGAACGCTTCAAGCTCATAGGAGGAGTGCTCGTCCAGCGCGATTTGTACAGCGCATTTTTGCAGTCGTGCTTTGGAACCATAGAAAAACCGGACAGAAATAAGTGCATACAGATGTTTGATAATTTTGTAAAAATGCAGAATGCCCTGATAACGGAAATGAAGGCTTCGGGAAAATCATATCCTGCATGCTTTGGATTCTAGGAAACAGCATAAGGTTTCCGGCAAACACCGGAAAATTCCGATTTTTGCCGGGAGTCTTATGCTGACATAACAGCCAGACACAAGTCTCTCAGTAACTCGTTAACTGCACAGGTGGCAGAAGCCACACCTTCGGTTGTAAGTACAGGCCTCAGGCTTCGGCCTGAGATACCTCGAAAGCTTAGACCGTAAAAATGGAAGAGAGTCAAGCAAAACTAAGGGACAGCTCGTCTGTCACCCGGGGGTTATATCTGCAGGGGAGGCCCCTCCTGCTGCAGTGATACTCGAGTCCTCTTCAAGTGTCTGTTTTCAGATGCGGGAATCCCTCGACTTTAGTCGTGTGGAGGCTTCAAATAGAGTCATTAAAACAATTTTTGCATTTTAAGATTGCTGAATATAAAAAGCAATGTGACACATTCTCAATTTAAACAAAAGCCGACTTCTGTCGGCTTTTGTTTTTAAATATTCTGTTTTGCAATTATCAGAATCTATATTGCTTTATCTGTTTTGTATTGATTGATACATATCCATTGGCCATATCTTTTCCAATTATTGTGCAATATTTTGCAAAATCTTTTGATTCAATAATACTCTGTATCTTTTTCAAATCTTCATTTTCCTTTTTTGTTATAAATATCCCGCCAAATACCACAACATCTTCGTCAAGAATAAATGACGTGATATTTTTTATATCTTTTTTGTAGATTTGTTTAAATACTATTTTTTCTCTGTTAATTGATTTTACTGCCTGGCTTCTCCCATATTCATACCAGTTTTTGCAATGAGGTTCCATATCTCTGTTCTCTAGCAGCTTTTTGTTTTTTAAAAGGTATTGATATCCCAAAGGAAAATTTTTTTGCATTGTTTTTTCATCATACGAATTAAAATGTTCATCATATGGATAAATCAGATATGTATCGATTTCTTCGCCGTTATATCTTGAACCTTTTACTGCACGTCTGATGAGGCCGGACTCTATACTTTCTATCTTTTGCTCATATTTAAAATATACTGTTGTGTCTGGCTGAATTTTGCCGGTACAGGGTTTTGTAAGTTCCTTATCGAAGAATGGTTTTATTAAATATATTTTTATTGCATTTGTAGCAACTCCATTTTGGACATATGCAATATCATCAAGTGCTGTCTGTTTATGTGACATATTTTTAATATATTGTATATCGTGTGTAATACACCATGGCTTTCCTTCAAATAATGATTGAAATTCTTGTGCATCTATTTGAAGCTTATAATTTGGTTTAGCGCCTGTTTTATTGTATGTATATTCAGCCAGTTCAATACTTTCCTGCTTATTTTTGGATAGTATACTTATACACGAATAAGTTCCTTCCTTAAATACTTTGGATGACTTAAAATCATATACCGCTTTAATACTTTTGTTGAATATAAGGAAATCTCTGAATTTCTGTTGCGATGCATTTTTCATGTATGAGTTTGGCGTTATCATAGCAAGGATGCCATTTGGCTTGAGCATATCTAGTCCAATTTCCATAAATGCCATATACATATCAGTAATTCCATTAGTAAAACGCATATTCTGCATACATGTTTTGGTAGATTCATCAATATCTGCATTTTTTATATATGGCGGATTTCCAATTACACAGTCAAATTTTTGCTGCTTATCATATGCTAATGTATTTCCACAGATAAGATTTTTCCAATCAATATCAAGTCCATGTGTCAATTTGTTTAATTTTGATATTGCTTTTGAATACAGTCCTTTATCTATTTCAAATCCATATATATTTTTTTCGATAATTTTTTTTACAGCTGCTTTCTGCATATGGTATTGAGCACATATATCAAGGATTTTTAATATAATTGCACACAGGAAGTTCCCATCACCGAATGATGGTTCCATGATTTTTTTAAATATAATCTGTTCACCATTTAAGCCTGCTTTGTCAAGCATCAAATTGACTATTGGCTCGGGTGTCATTACAATATCTTTTTTAATATTTTTCATTTTCTCCTCCGTATCTTTTAGAGATACTGTGCACCAGATTCCGTTTCGTTACATAAATTAATGGTCAGAAAATTCTGTTATATCCGGCGCTTGCAGCGTTTCGCAGATAGCATTGTAAAGTTTAGGGCAGTTTTCTTCGAGCATATCTTTTTCGACTGAAAAATATCTGTATATTCCATCGGCAAAAAATTCCTGATTGTCATAATAAAAATCAACTTTGAATGTATCTGCAAAAGTCTTGCCTTCTTCTGAATATATCTGTTTGAATTCCGGTGTATGTGACACATACCCTTTTATTGCATCGAGATAATGTCCAAACTCATGGACCGTGGCTGTTTCTACAGCTTCTGGCCTGTCTTCAATTCTGATTATATGAGTATCCCAATCTGTTACGCCTTTTACAGAATTAAATTCGCCGGCAAAATATGTCTGAGCAATGTTTTTATCTGTTATGTAGATTTTCCATCCGTTATCTACGAAGCCTTGCAAAACATCTTCTGGAACCTGGTTTATTAATTCATTAGCTTCATCAACAAATTTTTGGTCTACGTTTCCTTCTGCTTCAACTATATTTAAAGTTTCTGCATATACAGGCACATTAAGCAGCATTATTGCGGATAATGCGGCTGTGCATATTTTCTTGAATTTTAGATTTAACATATTCTTCCCTCTGTAATTTCTTTCAATTTTTCATACCATGGAGTCATTACTTCTACCATCTGCGGATGCGGTTTTCCGGTTATTCCTTTTACACGCAGATTAACAATGTGCTGCCATTCTTCTTCTGTCGCTGTCATAACAATGTCTACTTTTGTCGAATGAGGCAGAACGCTTCTTGCCTCCTGAGAAGAGCTGCCGCATGAAAGCAAGTCAAAATATGCCTGTTCTGCATCTTCACACGACTTTTTCCAGATTTCATACCTCTGTGGATTGTCTTTGTAAAAATACGGTTCAATTACAGTAATTTCGTTTCCAAATTTGTTTTTGGAATAGTTACAGTAACGTGTGCTTTCCTGCGCAAAGCTGCATTTACGGTGTCTTACCAGCTCATGGGACACTCCTCTGTCGCATGTAAAGCATACGCTGTGTGTCAGATGATGCGTAATAATTTCGGGTATAGTCTTGTATTCTCTGATAAATGCATCACGACTGATGATATGATTTAATTCCATAAACAAATCCAAGTCTAAATCCAGGTCTGCTCGTGCATAACTCGAGATTTTTTCTTTCATTTCATCAGAAAATATTGCAGGATATTCTTTCATGATGATATTTTCCACAAGCATGATAGTACTGGAGCATTTCTTATATTCAGAGATTTTTTTGCTGTTTATAACATAATCACAGAGCTCATAAAATGCCCTGAGTGAACCGGAAACTACATTTGGATTTACATCTAC
>JAXEUE010000021.1:0-6728 GCA_034115005.1 Blautia sp. | reverse complement strand
CTGCATCACCAGAAATACACCGCCGAGAATCAGAAACATCAGCAGCCTTTTCCTATGACCCGCTCGATCAATCCAGGCAAAAGCAAGGAAAACAAATCCCACAAACAGCAGAATCAGCGCAATCAGAAAGACACGGATCTCAACAGAAGACCAGGTCTCCGGAAACCGCTGCATGAATCCCTCAACCGCCATATCCGGAAGTCCCTTTCCGAACCCCGTGATGAGTGAAAAAAATAGTGCAAATCCCAGCATACATGCGGTGATGCCTGAGAGCACGAAAGAAAATATACGTCCCAGAAATTTCATCATTATCAAGCCTCTTCTTAATGGTAGTCTACGCAATTTATACTGGCACATTGCACTATTTTGTCAAGTAAATTTTGTATTATTTTATCTTGCTTCTGGCGTATCTGAAATGCAGGAGTTGTGGATTGATCTGCAGGGAAAATACCGCTACAGTGCGAGGAAAATTCTTCATGACATCATTGATATCACTGCTGTGCTGCCTCTCCGCAAGTATATGCGCCAATCAGGTTTATTCTGCGGGCTTTACTGTACCTCCTGGGATGAATTCGATCTTTAATCTCATGCCAAGGCCATTTGCCAGCCGTTTTACCATTCCAAGTGAAGGATTTCTGGTGCCATTTTCAATACGACTGATATCCGCTTGAGTGATACCTGTCCTATCAGACAATTCCTTCTGCGTTAAGCCTTCTCTGTTCCGCGCATCAATCATGCTGAACAGCCTGCCGCCTGTTCCTTTAAAAAAAGCGGCTGTTGCCAATGCGCTGGCATAAAAATGTTCTTCTGGCACATCAAGTCACATCCTTGCCAGTTTCTCATTTAATTCCTTTTTCTGCTTTCAGTTTTTTATTTGCATCTTCTACATTCATTCTTGAAAGTACAAACATAATCAATGCATCAAAGATTAACGGAAGCCAAAGATACATAAACTGCATCATATCAAGTGCAGACTGCGGCTGAGTTGCATTTGTTCCGATATATCCACTGAACTCAAGCATCCATCCAACAACAGCGGTTCCAATACCTCCCCCGATTTTTACACCAAGAGAAGTACAAGAGTACATCGTTCCGTCAATTCTCTTTCCCTGCGTAAGATAAGTGTATTCAGAGCAAGATGCGATAACTGCATTCATATCTCCCTGCCATGGTCCCTGACCTAAGGCTGCAAGAGCTGTAAATGCCATCATCAGCGGAACACTGCCCATATATCCTGCAACAACAACAAGTGCTCTACCGATGACTGCTAAGACATAACCTCTTAAGTTCAGTTTATACATACCTTTCCACTTACCAACTAATGTCGGTGTGAAAATCAGGGCAATGATCAGTGGGATATTTACTGCCCATGCAAATTGTCCAAACAAATTCTTATTTTTCAGTACCCATGTCATGTAATAAATGCCAGCTCCAATCATGGCACCATATAACTGCTGTAAAATATATGTTCCACAAATCATCATGTAATATTTGTTTTTAACAAGAAGCTTGAATGCCTGTACCATTCCGTACTTTTCATTATCATTCTTTACTTCTCCTTCATTAAGTTCTTCCTCCGGAAGTTCCTTAACAGAAAGTGCTGAAATCGTATTTACGACCAGACCAATGATTGCATAGATAATAGCAACCGTTCTCCATGCCGCAGCATCTCCACCACATTTATCTACAAATCCAACTGTAATCGCCTGAATCAGAAGACTTGTTGAAAATGCAAAAATAAAACGGTAAGATCCCATCTGTACACGCTCTTTGCTGTTCTTTGTAATCAGTGACGTAAGTGCTGAGTAAGCAATATTGTTTGCTGTATAAAACACACAATTTAACAGTGTATAAGAAATAAAGAACCATGCGTATTTAGCCGTTGTTCCCAAACTCACCGGTACTGAAAAGCAGCAGACCAGCGTAATGGCACAGCCAATATATCCGTATAGCATCCAGGGTTTCGCTTTTCCCATTTTACTGTGTGTTTTGTCAATCATTGATCCAAAAAATATATCCGTAAAACCATCAAATACTTTTGATATGGCAATCAGGGTACCCACGACACCTGGAGCAAGTCCTACCGAGTCCGTCAGATAGACCATCATAAAAGATGTCAGGAACGCATAGACTACATTGCCTGCAATATCACCTGATCCATATCCAATTTTGTTATACCATTTCAAATACTTTTTTTCTTCCATCGAATTTCTTTGCTCCTCATCTTCATCGCACTTAGAATCTCAATATGTCTAGCCGTATGATGTCTAATTCTAATTTTTCTCTGTTTTTGTCTGATTGCTCTGTATATCCGGACTTTACATTGCAATCAGACTATCCTTCTTTGTTTACGGGTTACATGAAACTTTATTATCCCTTTACATACGGTATCAGCGTATACTGGAACCGGAATAATGCATCATCAAATCGGTACTGATCCAATACAACTGGACCACAACTATTAGAACCAATGCCATTTAATGCGTAGTCAACGCAAAATACTACGCTATCTGATTCTGTCAGTTCATAATTATGTGTTTTCTTCTCAAGTTCTTCCTGTGTATAATAAGAAGCATTGAATGAAAAGGCATTTTCCGCGGATACCACAATTCCATATCGGCTGTTATTAAGCTCTACATATTCACAATCATAATGGCTTCCATTTTCCTGTGGGCGAATATAATCCTCATGCAAATCGTCTACATTTGCCTGGTACAAGCCGTGGCTCGCAGCCTGATGTTTGTCACAATAGCTTTCCTGTGGTCCCATTCCAAAGTATCTAACAGATGAAAGATTTTTATCCAGGAACATCCTCACACCAAATCTTGGCAGATCCGGAAATTCATCGTCTTTTGTTACTGCAATATCTGCATCAATCTTTCCAGCAGCTTCTATTTTCCATGTTATCGTCACATCAAGAATCTTCTGGACTGTCTCTGCCACAACGGATGCATGACTTGTAATTTTCACACCATGTTTTCCCTGCACAACCTCTGTCGTGTAGGCTCTTGTATAAGCTTTATCATAGTGGGCTTTCTTCCATTCAGACTTGATGTACATATCGTTATCTGTTGGAGCTCTCCAAATATTTAATTCCATCGGATGGTTCAAGTATTCCCGCCCTGCGAATTTCATCTCTGTAAAGAGTGCAGTACGTTTGTCTATGGTATAAGCAAATTCACGCCCCTTGATATGAATCTGTGTATCATTTTCATTTACCTGTAACTCAGAGTCCACTGCTGTTTTTTGTAGCCATTTCTCAGCAAGTTTACATTTTGCACCGTCTTTGCTTACCTCAATTTCATCGAATCCAAGAATATGGTCTTCATCCAACAGTGGCAATTTCTTTTTCAGATGGTAAATAAATTTTAAATAACATTTTCCACTCTCTGGCACATTGATCTTCAGGTTTGTTTTTCCTTCACTGTGTGGTGCTGCTGAAACTTCTGGCAGTTTACCTTTGCTGATTACAAGCCCGTCCTGCGTCAGTTCATAACTGATCTTCACATAATCTTTCAAGTCATCAAAATCCATGTAGTTATGAAGCACCAGTTCTCCGCTTTCTTTGTCATAGGAAATAACCCTTGCCGGGCGATAAACATTCTTGTATTCCAAAAGCCCTGTATGTACCGTTCTGTCCGGATATACTAATCCATCTATACAGAAGTTGCCATCATGAATTTCTTCGCCATGGTCGCCCCCATAAGCATATATAGTCTTTCCATTTTCAGCAGTTCCATGAGCAATCGCGTGGTCACACCATTCCCAGACAAAACCGCCGCACATTTTATCATTATCCTGAATCATCTGGAAGTAATCTTCAAAATCTCCGGGTCCGTTTCCCATACTGTGACAGTACTCCACCAAAAGGAAGGGTTTGCTTCCATCTTTATCCAGATATTCCTGAATTTCGGAAAGCGCCGGATACATCCGGCTGTACACATCCAGATTGCTGTAATCATATGTTTCATCATAATTACGATATCTTGCACTCTCATATTGTGTGATGCGGTCTGGATCAAAATTTTTTGTCCATTCCAGTGCTTTTTCAAAGTTGCAGCCATAAGCGCTCTCATTTCCCATTGACCACATAACAATACAGAAACGGTTTTTGTCACGTTCCACCATGAGTTTTACGCGATCAACGATTGCCTCTTCCCATACCGGATCATCTGCAATCTTCTCATTCCATCGTTTGAACCGATTGTAATCAGTGTCTTCTTTTCTGTAGATCATAAATGGACCATGAGCTTCAATATCTGCTTCATCTATTACCATGAATCCATACTTGTCACACATTTCATAGAAAAATGGTGCGTTCGGATAGTGGCTGGAACGGATCGCATTAAAATTATGCTGCTTCATTAACGTAAGATCGGTTGTAATCTGTTCCAGACTGATTGTAAATCCAGTAACCGGATCGGAATCATGTCGATTGACACCACGGAATTTAATCTTCTGTCCATTTAAATAAATAACCTGGTCTTTAATCTCTATCTTTCTTAATGCAATGTGATCTACAATTACTTCATTTTCTGTTTCAAGAATCAGTTTATATAGATATGGATTTTCTGTATTCCAAAGTTCCGGACTTGCAATTTCTAATACAGCTGTTCCTTCTTCAGCAATACTTCCTAGTGCTACAACTGCTCCGTTTCTATCTTCAATCGAAATTTTTACATTTAACGGAGAGTAGAATTTCATTTCAATTTCTACTTTCGCAAGCATATCCTCAATTCTTGTTTTAATATGATAATCACTGATTGCCTGTTTTGGCCGTTTCAAAATGTACACATCCCGGAAAATACCACTCATACGGAATTTGTCCTGATCTTCCAAATAGGAACCATCACACCACTTCATTACCAACACTGCCACCGTATTCGTTCCATCCTGAAGTACATCGGTAACCTCAAACTCACTGGTCATATGCGAAACCTGGCTGTATCCTATGTAAGAGCCATTGATCCATACGTAAAAGCAACTGTCTACTCCTTCAAAGTTCAAAAAAGATTTTGGCGCTTTCTCATCTCTACTGTACTCAAAAGTATGTACATAGGCTCCACACGGAATGTCCTGTGGCACATATGGTGGATCAAACGGAAATGGATACCGGATGTTTGTATACTGGTGTGTATCATATCCAGCCATCTGCCATACACTTGGAACCTGAATCTCATCAAAATTTTCTGTATCATAATTCTTCTCAAAGAAAGAATCCTGAATGTCATAGATGCTGTTAAAATACTGGAATTTCCAAGTCCCATTCAATAACTGCATACGATCTGACTCTTCTCTGTGTTCCACCAAGTTATCCATTCTTCTGGATGCCGGAATATAATAGGCTCTGGCTGGCATTGTGTTTTCGTGCAGTACGCTTAGATTTTCATAATAACGTGGTACGATCATAAATAGCTCTCCTCCAATACATACACTTTTTTGTTCTTTGTTTTCCTAAAGCAAGCCTTATGCTTTTTTGTTTACGTTCCTTATTTATGCTATATATAGCTTATCCTAATTCGCAAAATATATCTATGAATTGGATTAGACAAAATATGCACTAAATGATACAATGATAAAAGTACGAAAAGAGGTGCTGTCCTATGTATATGAACACCGGTTATTTGAACCACTCACATATGGATTTCAAAGACAAAAGTCGTCCGCTGATTGTCGGTAGCTGTGGTACTTACCGTCTTTCCAGATATCCCAAACTTCCGACCTACCGTCCAAGGGGTCGTCTGGATTATCAGATTATATATATCACTGCTGGTTGTGGGCATTTTCATTTTGATAATGTAAATAATGAAACGATTGTTCCGGCCGGCAACATTGTACTGTACAGACCGAAAGAACTCCAAAAATATGAATATTACGGAGAAGATAAGACAGAAGTATACTGGATTCACTTCACAGGAAGCAATGTAAAAAATATCTTACGTCAATATGGGTTTCAGGATAAAGAACGTGTCTTTCAAGTTGGTACATCTAATGAATATGAACAAATTTTCAAGCGTATTATTATCGAGCTCCAACGCTGTCAGGATAATTATGAGGAAATGCTTGTCCTTTTGTTACGTCATCTTCTGATTAGTTTCCACCGGGAACTGACAAGAGAGCACATACTAAAAAATGAATACCTTGATCATGAGATGGATAATGCTGTTACCTTTTTCCGTGAAAACTACAATCAAAATATCAATATTGATGATTATGCTGCCTCACGAGGCATGAGTGTCAGCTGGTTTATCCGAAATTTCAAAAAATATACCGGTTCTACACCAATGCAATTCATTGTGGGAATCCGCATCAACAATGCTCAGATGTTACTTGAAACAACAACTTATTCCATCAATGAGATTTCTAAGATTGTCGGATATGATAACCAGCTTTATTTCAGCCGGCTTTTTCACAAGCTGAAAGGATATTCGCCAAGAGAATACCGAAAAATAAGAAATAGGTTATGAAATCTATAATGTCATGAAGCATTCATTCGTCAGAATCCCGATACACCTGTCGTCCAGCTGGATTCTGTAGAAGGCATCAAAAATGGTGCTGTACTCCTTACAGTGACTTTTGTTTCGACGGGCCTCCAGCTTGCTTTCCGCCGCGATCATAATGATGCCAGATATGTCTCAGATATTTTTGACAGGCTGTACCTTGAACTTCAGCCCGATATTTTTATAACCTTGTTTCCCGTGTGTCTGGCCGATAACGGCAGTGAATTC
>JAXEUE010000020.1:0-6445 GCA_034115005.1 Blautia sp. | reverse complement strand
AGCGATAAATCCAAGAGCCGTATTTTGTACACCAAGAGCACACAATACTCTGGAAACATTGATACCTTTTCCACCATAAAAAATATCTTCACTCTGTGACCGGTTTGTTTCTCCAACCTCCAGTGGCTTATCCATCCGCATGATATAGTCCAACGCCGGATTAAATGTAACAGTATAAATCATAGAAACCTCCCTATTCTTTCCCAAAATGCTCCAACAAAATCTTCTCTGCTTCCGGATTCCATAAGCCATGATGTGAATTACAGGAATCAGCTAATTTTTTTTAAATGGATCCTTCTTTCCACCTTTAATATTTGGAAGATTTAACGTAGTTTCTGCTATGTTGTCAATTAATCATAACATAAGAAGCCAATGCTCATACATTGGTACAGTCTGTATGCATGACAGGAGAAAACAGCCATGCGTCCGTTCCCCTGTCTTGGAATTATAATAAGCATCGGCATGGGCTTCTTCCTTCCATACTCCCTCCCAGAGACCCTCTAATCCCCGCAAAATCCTGTAAATAAGCAGAAAAACGGGCATCTTCTTATGGAAGATACCCGTTCTCTCAAAGCAGGGCTACCAGGATTCGAACCTGGAACTGACGGAGTCAGAGTCCGTTGCCTTACCGTTTGGCGATAGCCCTTTATTTATTACCACTTTCTCACTCGCGACAAAAGCTATTATATATTACTCTCTATTAAAATGCAAGCACTTTTTTATTTTTTTTTATATTATTTATTTTTTAGTGTAATTTTACCAAAACTATGATATAATTAGAAAAACTTTTACACAGAATGTTCCAAGTTTTAACTTTGTTTTTACAAACTACTTTTTATTTTTCAAAGGAGACCACTATGAGAGCAAATAACTTGACTCTGCTCACCGATCTTTATGAACTGACCATGATGCAGGGTTACTTCAAGAATCCTACCAATCAGACTGTTATCTTTGACATGTTCTATCGTGAGAATCCATGTGGCGGAGCGTTTGCCATCACCGCCGGGCTTGAGCAGATGATTGAATATATCGAGAATCTGAAATTTACAGAAGATGATATTTCCTATCTGAGAAGCCTTAACATCTTTGAGGAGGATTTTCTCGAATATTTAAGCAATTTCCATTTCACCGGCGATATTTATGCCATTCCTGAAGGAACTGTAGTATTTCCCAGGGAGCCACTTGTCAAAGTCGTTGCTCCCATTATGGAAGCACAGCTTGTTGAAACAGCTATCCTGAACATTATAAACCACCAGAGCCTGATTGCTACCAAAGCAGCCCGTGTCTGCTATGCAGCCAAGGGAGATTCCATTATGGAGTTTGGTCTGCGCCGCGCCCAGGGGCCGGATGCAGGAATTTTCGGTGCCCGTGCTGCAGTCATCGGCGGATGTGCCGGCACATCCTGTGTGCTTACAGGCAAAATGTTTGATGTCCCTGTTCTGGGAACCCATGCGCACAGCTGGATCATGAGTTTTCCGGATGAATATACAGCATTTAAAACCTACGCCAAACTTTATCCGGACTCCTGTACTTTACTGGTAGATACCTATGATGTCCTGAAATCCGGTGTTCCCAATGCCATCCGTGTATTTGAGGAAATGCGGGAAGAGGGAATTCCTCTGAAAAGATACGGTATTCGTATTGACAGCGGTGATCTGGCTTATCTGTCTAAGGAAGCGTACAAGATGCTTTCTGCCGCCGGTTTTGATGATGCCATAATTTCCGCATCCAGCGATCTGGACGAATACCTCATCGAAAGTCTGAAAGCCCAGGATGCCAAGATCAATTCCTGGGGTGTAGGTACAAAGCTGATCACAGCCAACGATAACCCGGCTTTTGGAGGCGTATATAAACTTGCAGCTGTCAAAGATGCAGGAGAGTCCCAGTTTACTCCTAAGATTAAGCTTTCTGAAAATACTGAGAAAGTTACTAATCCTGGGGATAAAACTGTATATCGTCTTTACAGTAAATCTTCCGGCAAGATCAAGGCTGATCTGATCTGCCTGACTGACGAGAAGCTGGATTCGGAACAGAATATGGTACTTTTCGATCCCGTAGATACCTGGAAGAAGACCAAGTTCCTGGGTGGAACGTATGAAATCCGTGAGCTTCTCATCCCTGTGATCAAAGAAGGACATCGTGTATATCAGTCACCTTCTGTTATGGAGCTTCGCAGCTACTGCCAGAAAGAACAGCAGACACTCTGGGATGAATCTCGCCGCTTCGTAAATCCTCAGAAAGTATATGTTGACTTATCTCAGAAACTCTATGACCTTAAGAAAAACCTTCTTGAGGAAATGAGTTCCAAATCACTTGACTGACATATAAAACAAAGAAAATCCTCTTCTCCTGATAAATTCAAAAAGGAAAAGAGGATTTTTTTCACTGTTCCATCTGTCTTCCAAGAAATCCTGTAGCTGTTTTAATCAGTTTTTTTTCTGTTTCCCCCATTACATCTTTTTCTGATTTTCCCATAAGGATCACGGATCCAATAGCGTCTCCGGCACAAATGATCGGCTGCATAATCTGGGAATACAAGTTTTCCGTCTGTTCTTTTATGATCGGTATTTTTCCTTTTTCACTTCCATTAAGACATTTGGATTCTCTTGAATCGATAGCCTCTTCCAGCTGGCCGCTGATTTCTTTTCCAGCATATTCTCTGCTTCCCTGTCCTGCTGCCGCTACTACCTGATCATGATCCGTAATACACGCCAGTAATCCTGTAGTCTGCGCCAGTGCTTCTGCGTATTCTTTTGCAAAAATACTCAACTCTCCGATAGGAGAATATTTTTTTAGAATTACCTCTCCTTCCCTGTCTGTATATATTTCAAGGGGTGTTCCTTCTTTGATTCTTAAAGTTCTTCTGATTTCCTTGGGAATAACCACTCTTCCCAGGTCATCAATTCTTCTTACGATTCCCGTTGCCTTCATATATAAAAATTCCTCCATTTACTGTACTTTCCGTTTCTGGAAATAGTATCTGTAAATGGAGGCATTTTATTCACTTATATATAATTTTTCATTTTTACTTGAAAAATCACCTTGCATTTTTGAATATTCGTGATATAGTAGTCATATACTTATTATATAGTATTCAAAACTATATAGCATTGTTATCTATACTTATACAAAATCAAAGCTGGAGGCGATTTTTATGAAATTTAAATTAAAAGATCCGGGAAGTGCAATTACTCATGGTATAGCATTGTTGCTTGCTATAGCCGGAGCTGCTCCACTGCTGATAAAAGCGGCAAGATCCTACGATACATTGCACATTGTTGCTTTAAGTATTTTCATCCTTACCATGATTTTGCTTTATGCAGCCAGTACCATTTACCATTCTGTAGATTCTACAGAAAAAATCAATCTGAGACTTCGTAAAATAGATCACATGATGATCTTTATCATGATAGCAGGAAGCTACACACCCGTATGCCTGATCGTACTTCATAATAAAATCGGTTATATTTTATGCGCCCTGGTATGGTCCATTGCAATTCTTGGAATTATATTAAAAAGTTTATGGATCAACTGCCCCAAATGGGTTTCCTCCGTACTTTATATTGGTATGGGATGGCTGTGCGTCCTTGCATTTGTTCCTATCTTTCATGCCCTTCCCAGAGCAGGTTTTAACTGGCTTTTAGCTGGGGGAATCATTTACACTATAGGTGGAATCATTTATGCACTGAAGGTCCCGATCTTTAACTCCAGACATAAAAATTTCGGCTCTCATGAAATTTTTCATATCTTCGTTATGCTTGGAAGCATTTGCCATTTTATAGTAATGTATTTCTTTGTTGCACCTATTCCTGTATAGCAGGATTCTTTCTCGTTTTAAATTAGCACTCTTACCACAGGATGCAAAGGATAATTACCATATGCTGCTCCATAAGTACCAAATGGTTTATGTACCTCTGCAAAGAGAGGATCATATACCAGTCCATTGATCTCTGCCCAGCAATGAGCATGTGAACTATTCGCATCTGCACATACTTTTACATTTGAATATCCAATAGCTTTTGCAAGATATGCAAATGCACAGCCGTCAGAGAAGCAATTACCTCTGGCTGACATATCATAGAAATACTTTGTTGACCAAAGGTAAGATCCATCAAATTGTCCAGTAGGAGTTGCAAGATAATCATTTGCATACACTGCAGGCCAGGACGGCTGATTCTGGAAAGATCTTCTGGTATAGTAATAATGCTTTATTACCCAGTTAAAACATGTGTAAAGCTTCTGATCCATTGAAGCCCCGGGTGAAGTAATCTGGTTCACAATTATTTTTGCTCTTTGCAAAGTAGCATCTTCATAGCTCATTTCCTTCCCGTTACCATAATAAAAATTATTTCCCTGTCTTCTTGTCTTAATAATACCTGTACCAGAGCTATAATATGTAATACCTTTATACGTATATGTTCCTGTCAGTTTAACACCGTTTTTAAAGCAATAATAGTTTCCTTCTATTTTATTTACTCCCGACAGTTTTTTTCCGGCAGGGTTAAAGAAAATGGTGTTTTTTCTCCAGGCATCTAAAATTCCTTTGGATGTACAGAAATATGTATAATTTCCTTTTTTGAATCTTTTTTTCTGAATGACGCCATTATACATATAATGATATTTTCCATCAATTTTCTTTATACCTGTTATCTTCTTATTATTCGGGTAATAAAACACCTTACCCTTCTGAATCATTTCAAGAATTCCATTTGAAGAACAATAATATTTTGTATTCCCACTTTTAACGGTTTTTGTCTTCAAAATTCCATTTTTATCAAAGTAGTAATATTTGCCCTCAATTTTGTGCCTTCCTGTATAGTATAGGCCATTTACATAATATCTCTTTTGTGTTCCGAAACTATACCATCCATTTTTAACAGCAGGTGTAGGTGTTTCTGTGGGAACCGGTGTTTCTACAGGAACAGGAGTCACATCCGGTGACTCAACACTGTCCGATGCATATACCGGAATACTACAGGTAAGACATAATGCAAAAACAGTAAGGTATTTCTTTAACTTTTTCATATCAATTCCCCCTAAAAATACATTAATTTTTTCTTTTTTTCTCTGGACATCTGTTTTATTTCATATTCTCTTTTCATCGCCTCCTCTTTTGTAAAAAAGCCTTCATAATAAACAAGAAATACAGGCCTTTTTGTTCTTGTATACTTCGCACCGTTTTTTCCCTCATTATGCGCTTTCATACGTTTCTGGAGGCAGTTTGTCCAGCCTGTATAAAATGTCCCATCTGCACATTGAACGATATATGTGTAATTCATCTCTGTCTCCGTTTCATTTATGTAAAGGATAACCACAGCATCTCCCTGCCTGTGATTACCCTCTTTTCTATTATAAACAGCCGGTACAAACTATGTGAATTAATTAAAATACAGGCATAATCCTGTATATGATAAAAAGCAGGTAGGAGAAAACCGACTGAAAATTTCATTTTCCCACCTGCTTTTATTATACGTTTTATTCTTTGCTTTGTTAATAAAAATGTATTACAAAACTTATAACTTTAAATATTAAATTTCTTCCGTGCCACCTGAGCGATCCAATGAGCTGTTTCTTCCGGTCCAAGCATAGAAGAATCAATCATAAGCTGTCTGTGAGCCGGATCATCAGGAAGAAATCCTGCATATTTTTTATGATAAGCCTGGCGTGCCTTATCAACCCTGGCAATTGTACGTTTAGCTTCCGTTTCATCCATATTAAGACGGGTGACACAATTCTCCAGTCTTTTGGAAACGGGAGCATAAACATAAATATTCATATTATTATCCCTGTTTTCCAGAATTGCATCAGAACATCTTCCAACAATAATACAGCTTGACTTCTTGGCAAGATCCAGAATAATCTCCTTCTGTACATCAAATATCATATCCTGGATATACTCTTCATCCGTTCCAAGCGGAAACATTCTTTCCCAGAAACGGGAATGTGCCGTTTCCTCAGAATCGCTTATCTTTGAAACCGGAAGATTTAATTGTCTGGAAACTTTTTCAACAATATCCCTGTCATAAAACTCTATTCCAAGTTCCTCAGAAAGTTTCCTTGCAATAGTCCGTCCCATGCTGCCGAACTGCCTCGTAATTGTGATCGTAAACTTCTCCATACGAATACCCTCCTATGCAGTAACAAGTTTTTTCTGATATTGTCTGACCACACAGCTTAAAGTAAAACAGATCACAAAGTAACATAACGCCTCAAAGCCAAACAACATCATCATTCCCCGGATATCATAAATACTTCCCATAACTACAGAACAGTTTCTCATAAATTCAGCCACATCCACCATCTTCAGGAAAGATGTATCCTTAATGACTGTAATAATCTGACTTACCATAGCAGGGATAACTTTTTTAAACATCTGTGGAAGAATAATATACCATATTGTCTGTAAAAAGTCAAAGCCCTGTGACTGTGCACCCTCAAACTGTCC
>JAXEUE010000019.1:0-13410 GCA_034115005.1 Blautia sp. | reverse complement strand
AGCTTCTTAATAGTAGGAAGAGCTGCAACCAGACGGTTCTCATCTGTGATCTTTCCATCCTGAAGAGGAACATTGAAATCACATCTTACCAGAACCTTTTTGCCTTTTACATTAATATCATCAATAGACTTTTTATTCAGCATATATAATGCCTCCTTAATTTATATTTTTCCAACGCGAAAAGGGTCCGGTCCATATCAGACCGGACCCTTCAGTGAGTCTATACTTTATACACCTGCCGTAAAATCAGGCATTCAGCAGTTTACCAAAATGTTTGATTGTACGAACCATCTGGCTTGTATAGGAGTTCTCATTGTCATACCAGGAAACAACCTGTACTTCTGTAGTACCATTGTCAAGAGGCAGAACCATTGTCTGAGTAGCATCAAACAGAGAACCATATCTCATACCAACGATATCGCTGGATACGATCTCATCTTCATTGTATCCGAAGGATTCATTGGAAGCTGCTTTCATAGCTGCATTGATCTGTTCTTTTGTTACATTTCCTTCAACAACAGCTGTTAAGATTGTTGTAGAACCTGTAGGAGTAGGAACACGCTGTGCAGATCCGATAAGTTTGCCGTTCAGTTCAGGAATAACAAGTCCGATTGCCTTTGCAGCGCCTGTGCTGTTAGGAACGATATTAACTGCTGCTGCACGTGATCTTCTTAAATCACCTTTTCTCTGTGGTCCGTCAAGTGTCATCTGATCGCCTGTGTAAGCGTGGATTGTGCACATAATACCGGATTTGATCGGAGCAAGGTCATTTAATGCCTTAGCCATTGGAGCAAGACAGTTTGTTGTACAGGAAGCTGCGGAAATAATATGATCATCTTTTGTAAGAGTTTCATGGTTTACATTGTAAACGATTGTCTTAAGGTCATTTCCTGCAGGAGCGGAAATAATAACATGTTTAGCACCAGCATCAATATGAGCCTGAGCTTTATCCTTGGATGTATAGAATCCTGTACATTCAAGAACTACATCAACGCCAATCTCTCCCCATGGAAGATCAGCAGCGTTCTTCTCTGCATAAATCTTAATTTCTTTTCCGTCAACTGTGATGGAATCCTCTCCGGCTTTAACTGTATCTGCCAGAGCATATCTTCCCTGTGTTGAATCATATTTTAATAAGTGAGCAAGCATTTTAGGAGATGTTAAGTCGTTGATTGCAACGATCTCAAATCCTTCAGCTCCAAACATCTGACGGAATGCAAGACGTCCGATACGTCCAAAACCATTGATTGCAACTTTTACTGCCATGATAAATTCCTCCTATGAATTAAATGGTTAATCAGGATGATTCTTCAAGTTTGTTAAAGAAACATCAACCTGTAATGTATTGTACATAATTCTAAACAAAAATTCAAGACCAATTTATAAAAAACCTTATAAAAAATAATAAAATAAGCAAATTCTATGATATACTGATGCTATAATCTGTGATAATACAATCACCTTAAAGTTCAGGGAGGTATGATAATGAGTACGGAAATTTTATGGGATTGCCATATGCATTCTTCTTTTTCTGCAGATTCACCCACACCAATGGAGGAAATGGTCAGAAAAGCTGTTTCTTTTGGTCTTAAGGGTATTACTTTTACAGAACATCTGGATCCTGATTATCCAGCATCGGAAGATGGACTTGACTTTTCTCTGGATATTTCTTCCTATCAGAAGAAAATATCAGAACTTCAGAATACATATAAAGACCAGATCTCCATTCGGTTTGGAATTGAACTCGGACTGCAGATGCACCTTTCTGAATATTTCAATGATCTGCTCTCCCATATACCCTTTGATTTTGTCATAGGCTCTTCCCATCTTGTACACGGATATGACCCCTATTATCCGGACTTTTTTTCCGGAAGAAGCGAATTCCGCTGTTATATGGAGTATTTTGAATCCATACTGGAAAATCTTTCATTTTATGATAACTTCGACGTATATGGACATCTGGACTATGTGGTGAGATACGGTCCCGATAAGAACAGACATTATTCCTTTGGCCGCTATCAGGATATTATTGATGAAATTCTGAAAAAAATCATTTCAATGGGAAAAGGAATTGAAATCAATACCGGAGGTTATCATTACGGTCTGGGAGAGCCCAATCCCTGTACAGCTGTGATCAGACGATACAGAGAGCTGGGCGGTGAGATCATCACAATAGGCGCGGATGCCCATACTCCGGATAAAATCGCCTTTGCTTTCGAAAAGGCAGAGGAAGTACTCAGAAACTGTGGTTTTCATTATTATACTGTCTTTAAAGACAGAAAACCTGAATATCTGCCTCTGTGATTTCAAAGTTAATTGATAAAATTATCTTTCTTTTCCTTCTCAGGTTTGTCCAGGATACGCTGATAAATTTTGTGCAGCCATTCTGTTATCACATCAATCACAATAGGTGAAAAAGTCATCAACAG
Source organism: Blautia sp. (assembly GCA_034115005.1). Taxonomy (GTDB): domain Bacteria; phylum Bacillota; class Clostridia; order Lachnospirales; family Lachnospiraceae; genus Blautia_A. The sequence goes on along the minus strand of JAXEUE010000019.1, from coordinate 10,981 downwards.
AAAAACAAGGATGATCATTCCAAATTCCAGCGGACCAAGGGTCAGAAGATTTTGTAAAACAACTGCACTGCCAAAGAATATAAACTGCATTCCGTAAATAATTATTTTCCTGTATCTGTTCAGAGGAGAATAAACAGTCCTGAGTGCAGCCATATAATTCCATCCTGCTACAAGCACACAGGCAGTGTTCAGCATTTCATTGGAATGATAGACTCCCTGACATACCAGCATAATGGTAAAAACACAGCCTGTAATCGTAACAGCTGCAGGAAAAGCATTCATAAACACGTGTCTTAAAAAAGTATGGTCAATTTTTTCGAAATTATTTTCCTGGGCAAGAAGGAATGTTGGAATTCCAACTGCGCATGCACTGATCAGAGACATCTGAATAGGCTCGAATGGGTAAGCCTTCCCAAAGAAGATTGTAATCAATGCAAGAAGCACCGAAAAAATTGTTTTGATCAGAAACATTGAAGCAGCCGAACGTATATTGTTTACCACGCGACGTCCCTGATTCACGATGTGGGGCATAGACGCAAAATTGGAGTCCAGAAGAACCACATTGGCAATATTCTTTGCTGCATCGCTTCCCTGTGCCATAGCCACACTGCAATCTGCTTCTTTAAGAGCAAGTACATCATTCACACCATCACCAGTCATGGCAACCGTATGACCCTGTGATTTTAATGCCTGGACCATCTGTTTTTTCTGTTCAGGCGTAACCCGGCCGAATACACTGCATCTGGAAACTGCCTTATTCATTTCTTCCTGTGTTGTGATTGTTGTTGCATCAATATAATCGTCCGCATTCTCAAGACCTGCTTTTTTTGCAATAGAAGAAACAGTAACCGGATCATCTCCTGAAATTACCTTAAGATCAACTCCCTGCTCTGAAAAAAATTTCAGGGTTTCCGGTGCTTCTGCACGAATCACATCAGTAAGAAGAAAGAACGCAACAGGTTTCAGTCCTTCAGGAAGTGCTGTCCCCTCCGGTTCACTTTCACTGAAAGCAAGTACCAGAACACGATATCCTGACTGAGCATAGCTTTCGCACTTATTTACCAGAGACTCATTTTCCTCAGGAAAAAGAAACTGGGCTGCACCAATTAAATACGTACCTCTATCTTTAAAATACGCTCCACTGTATTTCCTGTCTGAAGAAAAAGGAATAATGTGTTCAGAAGAAAGATCACGCTTCAATGGAAAACGATCTCTGAGAGCATCGGCAGTTGAATTTTTATCATTCAACACTGCAAGCAGATTGCCCATAATATGCTCAATCTCCTGCAGAGTCTCTTTATCCTCTTTGGTTTCAGGATTTTGGCTTTCTTCCTTATTCTGTTCATCATCACTGAATAATTCTATATCTTCAACACACATAGTGCCTTCTGTAATTGTCCCCGTTTTATCCAGACATAAGGTATCTACATGCGCCAGTGTTTCGATACAGTACAGTTCCTGTACCAGTGTTTTCTTCTTGGCCAGGACAAGAGAGCCTAACGTAAGAGCTACGCTGGTGAGAAGTACCAGGCCTTCCGGAATCATACCCAGTACTGCTGCAACCATGTTTACTACGGAATCCTTCAGAGAATCCCCCACAATAAAATATTGTTTATAAAAAAGCAATGCACCAAGAGGCAGAATGATAATACTGATAACCTTCAGAATTGCATTCAGAGAATTACGAAGTTCTGAGTTATGTCGTTTAAATTCTTTCGCTTCACTGGTGATCTGAGAGGCATAATTCTCTTTTCCCACATGAATTACCTGACAGCAGGCTTCACCGGAAGTAACAAAACTCCCGGAAAAAAGTTCATCTCCTGGATTTTTGGACAAGTTATCCGATTCTCCCGTAAGAAGAGATTCATTTACTTCTATATTTCCCTCAATAACTTTGGAATCTGCCGGTACCTGGTCTCCTGTTTTCAGGAAAATGTAATCATCAAGCACAAGTTTTTCCGTAGAGATATTCCACTTTTTTCCTTCTCTCAGAACAACTGTCTTACTTTCTGTAAGAATTGCCAGTTTATCAAGAGTTTTCTTTGCCCGAATCTCCTGAATGATACCGATCACTGTATTGATAAGAATTATGAAAACAAACATAGAATTCTTATAAGAACCCACGAACAAAACCAATACAAGCAATACCAGATTAAGGAAATTAAAAAAAGTAAGTGTATTCTCCTTAATGATCTGACCGTATGTTCTTGTATTCGGATTCTCATTGGCATTTACTTTACCTTCTGCAATCCTTTCCTGTACCTGTTCATTTGTAAGTCCTGTCATCTTTACCTCCAGTACATATATCAAAAATAAAGCAGATAATTTTATCTGCTTTATCTTATCTCATTTAAAATGTTTCTTCCCTGATACACCTGTCAATAATACCACCGCCTGTAACATAACCGTCCTTATAAAAAACAACGGACTGTCCGGGAGTGATAGCTCTCTGTGGTTCTCTGAAATGTACAAGAAGCTGATCCTCTCCCACAACTCTGAGAACTGCAGGTGCACCTTTATGATTATAACGGATTTTGGCTGTTACCTCCATACCATCTTCAAAACAAGGCACAGCCATTGCATTAAGTCCTGAACATATAAGTGCCGGTGCATATACGTCCTGATTTTCGCCGATCACAACCTCATTTGTTTTGGGTCTGATCTCTGTAACAAAAGCAGGATGTCCAAGAGCAAGTCCAAGACCTTTTCTCTGCCCTACAGTATAATGGATAATACCCTTATGCTGTCCAATTACATTCCCTGTTTGATTTATAAAATTTCCTTCAGGAATTGTAATGTTAACATGTTTCTTTATGAATCCGGCATAATCCTGATCCGTAACGAAGCAGATTTCCATACTGTCCGGTTTATGGGCAACAGGAATTCCCGTCTCTTTTGCAATATTTCGGATTTCTTCCTTGGTATAAGACCCAAGGGGCATTCTAGTTCTGGAAAGCTGTTCCTGGGTCAGTCCATAGAGCACATATGTCTGATCCTTTGAAGCAGCAGCTGAGCACTGAACTGTGTATCTGCCGTTTTCAAGAAGTTTCACTTTTGCATAATGCCCGGTTGCAATCAGCCGGGCACCAAGCTTCTCTCCTTCTTGAAGCATAGCTTTCCATTTTATACTTCGATTGCAGGCCACACACGGATTGGGTGTCCTGCCGGAAAGATATTCTCTGATAAAATAATCGATAACATCTTTCTTAAAACAACTGCTCATATCAACGACATAATGAGGAATTCCAAGATAATCTGCAACCTTTGCCGCATCTTCCACAATCCGACCGGTATTATTTTCCTCTCCAGATCCACAGGGATCCTCATGAAAATTCACCATAGTCAACCCAATTACGTCATATCCCTGCTGTTTCAAAAGACAGGCTGCCACGGAGGAATCTACTCCCCCGGACATTCCTACGATTATCTTTTCTTTTTCCATTAATATTCTTCCTCTTCTGCCTCTTCTCCTTCATGGATATCAGACTTGGGTTTCTCAAGACCCGGAATTTCAATATGATGTTTCTGAGCATAATCCCAAAGTGCAGCATGAATTGCCTCTTCTGCAAGAAGAGAACAGTGAACCTTAACTGGAGGAAGACCATCCAGAGCTTCCATTACAGCCTTATTGGTAACCTGCATTGCCTCTTCAATTGTCTTGCCCTTAACCATCTCTGTTGCCATACTGCTTGTTGCAACTGCTGCACCACAGCCAAAAGTTTTAAATTTACAGTCCTTAATTATATGTGTCTCATCATCAATATCAAGAAAGATTCTCATGATATCTCCGCATTTTGCATTGCCTACCGTTCCTACACCACTGGCATTCTCTATTTCTCCTACATTACGTGGATGCTGAAAATGATCCATTACTTTTTCACTATATGCCATTATTATTCCTCCTGACAAGTACTTTTTTTCATTTATTTATTTTTTTTAATAAAATCTTCATACAATGGAGACATACTTCTCAGATGAGCTACAATTTCCTTCAGTCTGTCTACTGTAAAATCAGCCTCTTCCATAGTAGTCTCCTCGCTTAATGTCATACGCAGTGAACCATGCGCGATCTCATGAGGAAGCCCGATAGCAAGAAGTACATGAGAAGGATCAAGAGATCCGGACGTACATGCAGAGCCACTGGACGCACAGATTCCATAATTATCAAGCATCAGCAGAAGTGATTCTCCTTCCACAAACTGAAAACTTACATTTATATTGTTTGGAAGACGTTTTACAGGATCTCCATTTAATTTCACATATGGGATTTCAGATGTGATTCTCTGAATCATATGATCTCTTATAGCAATTTCCTTCTCAGCACGTTCTTTCATAGATGAGCTGGCGCGTCTGGCAGCCACACCATATCCTACAATACCTGGTACATTTTCCGTACCTGCACGGCGTTTACGCTCCTGAGCCCCGCCATGGACAAAGGAACGGATTTTCACACCCTTACGGATATAGAGGAATCCGATTCCCTTAGGACCGTTGATCTTATGGCCACTGGAGCTGAGCATATCAATATTACATTCATCAACATTAATTGGAACCTGACAGAAAGCCTGAACTGCATCTGTATGGAAAAGTATTCCGTGTTCCCTGGCAATACGGCCGATTTCCTTGACAGGCTGAATAGATCCGATCTCATTGTTCGCAAACATCACAGAGATCAGGATTGTTTCCGGAGTAATGGCTTTTTCCAGTTCATCCAGTTTAACAATACCATTCTCATCAACATCAAGGTAGGTGATCTTCGCCCCACGCTCTTTTTCAAGATATTCACAGGTATGAAGAATCGCATGGTGTTCAATTTTTGTGGTAATAATATGGTTTCCCTTGGATTTATATGCTTCAAAAGCAGCCTTTAAAGCCCAGTTATCAGACTCGGAACCACCGGCTGTGAAATAGATTTCTTCTTTCTTCGCACCCAGTACTTCAGCGATCTGTTCCCTGCCTTTTGTCACTGCTTCCTTGCTCTTTCCGGCAAAATCATAAATACTTGACGGATTACCGTAAAGTTCTGAAAAATATGGCAGCATGGCCTGAACAACTTCAGGTGCAGTTTTCGTTGTTGCCGCATTATCCAGATAAATCATTTTTTCCATTTTCTTGTCCTCCTGTTTTATTCAAGTAGGTTATTGATGCAGTATTACTGCATTACTAACTCCTGGATTTTTCTTCATGTACTCTTCTGCTTTCTTCAATCAGCTGATCAAGCATCAAAGTATCCACAGCATTGGTAATGCTGTCATTAATCCTCTGCCAGACGATCTTTGCCACGCATACATCGCTGCCGTGACAACTTCCATCATTTTCAATCCCAGGACATGATGCTGCATCCAGACTGCCTTCCAGTACACGCAGAACATCCCCAACAGAAATTTCATTGGCAGGTTTTCCCAGCTGATATCCTCCATATGCGCCTCTGCTGCTCTTCACAAGACCGGCCTTCTTTAGCATGGCCATCAGCTGTTCCAGATAACTGACAGAAATCTGCTGCCTTTGTGCGATACTCTGGAGAGAAACAGTATCATTCCCGCTGTTCACGCCAAGATCAATCAACGCTTTTAAACCATAACGTGCCCGTGTTGACAGTTTCATTCTTTCACCCCGTTTTAATTCCTACTGTTTTCCTTGGATTTTAAATTCACTTTACCAGAAACTATGGGTTCTGTCAAGTCTGTTTTGGGCATATACTGTCAAAAAGGGTCCAGGTTTTTATTATGTCAAAAAAAATCTTTATCAGAGGGACGTTACTTCTGACCTTCTCCGGTCTTATCAGCCGGATAATAGGATTCTTCTATAGAATATTCCTGTCACGGATTATTGGTGCACAGGGACTTGGTATTTACCAGCTTGTTTTTCCACTTCAGACATTTATCCTTGCAATCTGTGCTTCGGGGATCCAGACAGCCATTTCCCGGCTTGCTGCATCCGAAGAGGCTTTGGGTGATCATAAAAAAGCCTGTGACTATTTTATGGTGGGAACTTTTTTTTCTCTGATTCTGTCCATATCATTTTCTTCTCTGCTCTACCTTCACGCTGACTTCTGGGCATGTGAGATACTTAAAGAACCGCGTACAAATTCCCTGATACAAATGCTTTCGTTAAGTTTTCCCTTCAGCACCCTCCATTCCTGTATTAACAGCTATTATTTTGCAAGAAAAAAAACACTTCTTCCCGCAGGAATCCAGATTCTTGAACAGGCAGCACGGGCAGGAAGCAGCTATATCCTTTACTTAATCCTGATTTCTGAAAAAATGATTATAACACCCTTAATTGCAGTATTCGGTACTTTAATCAGTGAAATTATGGCTTCGGTTGTTTCCCTGTTTTTTATTAGTATGCATTTTAAAGATATCCATTATTCACCTTTCAGACTTTCGCAGCCAGTACAGTTGTTAAAGAACACATTTCAGATTTCTGTTCCTCTTACATTAAATAAAATACTCCTGACTCTTCTAAGCAGTATAGAAGTAATTCTCATACCTGCAAGACTTCAGGTGTCAGGATTAAGTTCCCGTGAAGCCTTAAGCATATACGGTATTTTTACCGGAATGGCACTTCCAATGATTCTTTTTCCTTCAGCTCTCACAAATTCAGCTGCTGTAATGCTGCTGCCTTCAGTTTCCCAGTTACAGACTCTGGGTCATTCACAGAAAATACGTCAGGTAATTTCTCAGATTTTTAAATACTGCATATCTCTTGGGCTTTTTTGTATGGCCGGTTTTCTTCTGTTTGGACAGTTTATTGGAAATTTTCTTTTTCACAGTCCTACAGCAGGCCTTTATATCAAAACGCTGGCCTTCATCTGTCCTTTTCTTTACCTTAATGCCACTCTTACCAGTGTTCTGAACGGCCTTGGCAGATCGGGACTTTGTCTTATACACAGCGTGATCAGCATTCTGATCCGCATGGTTTTTGTTATTTTTATGATCCCGGTTCTTGGAATTAAAGGATATTTCTACGGAATTCTTCTAGGAGAGCTGATTCTGACAATACTTCATGTTTTTGCACTTTTCGAAAAACATTTTCCCTATCGACATTCAGACTCAGATGGTTTATAATAATGCAGAAAAAGCGGAAAAAGGAAACAAAGGAGATAAAAATATGGGATTCGATTTTATCAAAAAATTACCAACCCCTGAAGAAATTCGCAGCCAATATCCCATTGATTCTGAGATACAGGCAATTAAAAGTAAACGTGATATGGAAATCCGGGATGTGATCACAGGTAAATCAGATAAATTTCTTGCTATCATCGGGCCTTGTTCTGCAGATAATGAAGATGCAGTGTGCGACTATCTTTCCAGGTTAAGGAAAGTACAGGAAAAAATTGCTGATAAGGTTCTGATCATTCCACGTGTTTATACAAACAAGCCCAGAACAACAGGTGAAGGATATAAAGGAATGGTTCACCAGCCTGATCCGGAAAAACAGCCAAACCTTCTTGCCGGCTTGATTGCAATACGTAAAATGCATATTCATGCTATTCAGGTAAGTGGGATGACCTGTGCAGACGAAATGCTCTATCCGGAGAATTACCGCTATCTGTCTGATCTTCTTTCTTACGTTGCTGTGGGGGCCCGTTCTGTGGAAGACCAGCAGCATCGCCTTACAGTAAGTGGAATGGATGTACCTGCAGGAATGAAGAATCCAACAAGCGGAGATCTGTCCGTAATGCTGAATTCCGTTGTTGCCGCCCAGGGTGCACACCGTTTCATATACAGAAGCTGGGAAGTGGAAACCGCAGGGAATGAACTTGCCCATACAATTCTGCGTGGTGCAGTAAATAAACATGGAGAGGCAATTCCCAATTATCATTATGAAGACCTTCGTCTTTTGTGGGAGAAATATCAGGAAAAGAACCTGAAAAATCCTGCCGTAATCGTCGATACCAATCATTCCAATTCCAATAAACAGCATGAACAGCAGGTTCGTATCGCAAAGGAAGTTCTTCACAGCCGCCAGGTAGATCCGGATCTTCATACTCTTGTCAAGGGACTTATGATTGAAAGTTACATAGAACCCGGCAATCAAAAGATCGGATGCAGCCATATATACGGCAAATCCATTACTGACCCTTGTCTTGGATGGGACGAATCTGAAAAACTTTTATATACAATTGCTGAAATGTGCTGAATATCTGATCAGAAAAGCTCCTGCGGAAATCCTCCGCCGGAGCTCTTTTAATGTCTGGGATGGCTTTTCATATACACATCCCTCATTTTATTCATGTTCGCACCAAGGTAGATCTGAGTGGTTGAAATGTCTGAATGTCCCATCATTTCCTGAACACTCCTGATATCGGCCCCGTTCTGAAGCATATGTACCGCAAAGGAATGGCGCAGGGTATGAGGTGTGATATCTCTTTTGATTCCTGCATCGGATGCATATCCCTTCAATACCTTCCAGAAGCCCTGACGGCTCATTACTTTTCCTGAACAGTTGATAAATAAAGCTGGTTCCTGCTCATCCTTCACGAAACTCTCTCTTGCATCTCCCATATATCGTTCCAATGCTTTTTTACAAGGAAGTCCAATGGGTATGATCCGTTCTTTGCTATTCTCATGGCACACTACATAGCCATACTGAAGATTCACATCTGATACCTGAAGATGGAGCATTTCGCTGACGCGCATGCCAGTTGCATACAAAAGTTCCAGCATAGCCGCATCACGTATTCCCTTGGGTGTTGAAAGATCCGGCTGCTTAAGCAGATGATCCACTTCTTCAACAGTGAGGATTTCAGGTGCTTTCTTTTCTACTTTTGGTGGTTTAAGATTTTCTGACGGATCCTCTGAAATTATACCTTTCTTTAACAGAAACTGAAAAAAAGCTCTTATGGAAGCAACACTTCTTGAAATGGTAGATGAAGCAAAATTCTCCCTTTCCATATAACAGATATATCCCTGAAGCTCCAGGTCCTTTACCTGAGCAGCATTATTGATTCCTCTTGTTTTCAGGAACTCTGCCATTTTCTTCAAATCTCTCCTGTAAGAAATCTCTGTATTGGCGGATGTCTTTTTTATGTTATGCAAATATGTAATAAATTCTTCTATCTCCCTGTCCATTTCCCGTGATTTTCCGCTCCCTCGTGTTCTACAAATTCAAGAATATTGCAAATGTATTTTTATTATACTGTTTATTTTATATAAAATCAAACCCAATTTTTTGCATAAAAACAGTAAAAAAACATATTTCGACCCTGAAATACTAAATATTGAATATCTTATGTAAATCGAAGCTAAATATGGTAAATTTATATTAAAAAATTTTTACAAAATTTAATATTTTTTCCGTGATCCAGGGATTAAGATAGCATTCCATCAGTATTCCAACTGAATATATAAGTGCTCCCAAAAAAATCGTTACCAAATACCAGCCACACTTTTCCGGAAACAAGCCTTTGTTTTTCCATATTCCATAAGACAGTTCCCACACCTTATTTAACAGAAATAGCGTAACAGGTACATAAATCAGATACTGAGGCATCAGAAGTCCCAGGCCCACCAGCCCTCCGGCAAATCCGAACTGAAGAACAGACATAGACATAAGTGTTCCTGTCTTTACCCCCAGCAAAAGTGCTTCTGCAACTGCTAAAGGCACACCAAATACAGAAAATCCACATAAGGCTGTCAGTATATATATACTTCCTCTGAATTTCAGAATTTCTTTGAGATACTCTGTGCCTGATACTCCCTGGTGAATAAATGTGCTTATCAGATAAACAGATGCCATTGTCTTCTGCTGCCATTTCAATTTCCATAGAACATCAGGAAGTATATTTCCTGCCAGAAAACCGCACAGTACAAGGATTACACCAGGAAACTTTCCCCTTTCTCTTCTTTTTGATCTAATTTTTTCCATAACTTCACCCTGTACCAGTTTACGCCTGTTATTTCTGCAATATAACTAAAATGGACAGGAGAATGGTTTTCCTCCTGTCCATATGAAAATCATACAGTATTAATCTGTTTATTTTTTATTATGCATGACGATGTCCATATTCATCCATACAATCCTGTTCAGGATTCTTCATACAAAGATGAACGGCTGCTTTCTTAAATGTCATTGGAAGTGCCAGAATATTAGGATTAGGTCCAACATATTTCTTCTTTGCATCTTCCAGTGCTTCCTCAAAAGTTGCCCTTGTCTTTAATCCCATTCCTCTTGCATATCCAGGTTCTTCAGCACCTACTATATAAATTGCACTGGTATTCATTTCTGCAATATGTCCACAGGACATCATGGAAAATCCGTGGAAAGGATGGAAAGCATTACAGAATCTGTATTTACGGATATATTCCTCATTGGTTGCGAAATACTCACCAAGACGATTCATATCCGGTAAAGTATCCATATGATCATGCTGGAACAGATCATAAAGTTCTCTTAAATATGGCCATAATTCATCGTGAAAATAGCCGTTACAAGTTGAAGAGCAGATAATGACACAGTGGTCACTCATAACCCTCTTAAAACGAAGAACCTGTGCACTTAATGCCTGCATCATCATAATAGGATTGGTTCCCATTCCATCACCGTAATGGAATTTCTGAGGCATACCAAATACAAGGACATCGTATTTTTTCTCAGCCCAGTGTACATAAGTTCTCTTATCCGCAATCTTCCAGCTTTCTGGCATCATTTCCTTTGCATATCCAGAGTAGATTGCAATCTGTCTTGACTGTGTATCCAGTACTGCATCACAGCAGAAGAACGGATGTCCCATTTTTTCTTCCATATACATACTGATCTCATCAAATTTATGACGCATAAGACTTCCACCGTTTACAGGAGTAAAGTCATCTCTGTGCATAACAGATGGCACATGGTGGCTTGCAATACATCTCCAGTTTGTAATACCGGTAGCACTGTGTTTATAGCCGCCTGAATAACCACCATATGGATTACCCTGAACATGACCGATAAGAATAGGAATATCACATTCATACACATATTTATTCATGTATAC
>JAXEUE010000018.1:0-7536 GCA_034115005.1 Blautia sp. | reverse complement strand
ATCAATGCGATGATTGGCAGTTTTGCTCCACATGGAATGAATGTAGTTGTCATAATTGTCATCTTACGGTCTCTGTCATTTTCGATCGTTCTGGAGGCCATAATACCAGGAACACCGCATCCGGTACCAATCAGCATAGGGATAAAAGATTTTCCTGAAAGTCCAAATTTGCGGAAGATACGATCCATTATGAATGCAATACGGGCCATATAGCCGCAGCCCTCCAGGAAGGCAAGGAAGAGAAATAACACCAGCATCTGAGGAACAAAGCCAAGCACCGCACCAACACCACTTAAGATACCATCAACCAGAAGACCGGAAAGCCATGGTGCACAGTCGATGGAATCAAGAGCACTCTGTGCTCCCGGAATCAACCATTCTCCAAACAGGGTATCATTGGTCCAATCTGTCAGAAAACCACCCACTGTAGTAACAGATACATAGTAAACAAGGAACATAACCGCAGCAAAGATTGGGAGGGCAAGAAAACGGTTGGTCACGATCCGGTCAATTTTATCCGAAGCAGATAACTGCTTTTTTACCCGCTTCTTATAGCAGTCCTCAATTATGCTTCCTATGTAGTTATAGCGTTCTCCGGTAATAATGCTTTCTGAATCATCATCCATTTCTTTTTCACAGCTGATAATATCTTCTTCTATATGATCCAAAAGGGCTTTATCAAGTTTCAGGCTTTCCTTCACTTTTTCATCCCGTTCAAAAAGCTTCACCGCATACCAACGTTCCATGCTTTCATCCACATGTCCTGCGATTGCTTCTTCAATATGTGCAATGGCATGTTCCACGCACCCTTCAAACTTATGTGCAGGCTGAATATTCTTTCTGCTTTTTGCGATTGCAACCACACGCTGGATCAGCTGGTCGATTCCCTCGCCCTTTAAGGCGGATATTTCTACTACTTTACAACCGGTATCTTTGGAAAGACGGTCGATGTTCAGTTCTTCTTTGTTCTTCCTTACAAGATCCATCATATTAACTGCAATGATGATTGGAATACCCAATTCCGTAAGCTGGGTTGTTAAATACAGATTTCGTTCCAGGTTCGTACCATCAATGATATTGATGATCGCATCCGGTTTTTCACCTATCAGAAAATTTCTGGACACTACTTCCTCCAATGTATATGGGGAGAGGGAATAAATTCCCGGAAGGTCTACCAGAATCGCCTCGTCATCCTTTGATGTGTAACCTTTAATCTTTCCCTCTTTTTTCTCAACCGTAACACCTGGCCAGTTTCCCACAAACTGGTTGGAGCCGGTCAATGCATTGAACAATGTAGTTTTTCCACTGTTGGGGTTTCCTGCAAGTGCTATCCTGACTTTCATAAAGATCCTCTCTTTCTGATTATATATCGCAAACCTGATTTAGTTTAATCTAACTCGTGCTCAAAAAAATAATATTACTGTACTTCCACCATTTGTGCGTCTGCTTTTCTCAAAGAAAGTTCATATCCACGGACTGTGACCTCCACCGGATCACCAAGAGGGGCTGCTTTTCGAATATAAACCTGAGTATTTTTCGTGATACCCATATCCATGATTCTTCTCTTGACAGCTCCTTCCCCATGGATCTTCACTACCCTCACTGTCTGTCCACATTTTGCCTCTTTCAGTGTCATCATAAAAAAATTCCTCCTTCAGATCATGATCTTATTTGCCATTTCCCTGCTGATCGCCACACGGGAATCTTTGACCTTAACAATCAGATTTCCGTTAATTTCCGATACCACCGTTACAAATCCTCCCACAACAAATCCCAGGTTCTCCAAAAAGCGTCTGGTCTCTTCTTTCCCACCGATTTTACGGATTGGAAACTCCTGGCCTGTCTGTGCCATTGCCAAAGGCATCCTTCCTCACCTGCTTTCTTAATAAAAAATACATCAGTCTTTTCTTACGTGAGTTAGTATATACTTATCAAAATCACAAGTCAATAACTTTATTTTCCAGGATTTATCATTTACCAATTGTTTACAGATTTCCCGACTCTTGACTTTCTTTACGCATATGTTACTATAAAATCACGGGAACAACCTGTATTTTACTGATTCGGAGGAAAATTGTGATGAATAAAGCAATTCTTGTTGTAAGCTTCGGGACAAGCCACAACGACACACGGGAAGTTACCATTGATGCCATTGAACATGATATTCAGGATGCATTTCCCGAATATGCAGTATACCGCGCCTGGACAAGCAAAATGATCATCAGGAAACTGAAGGAAAGAGATAACATTCACATAAATAATGTTAAAGAAGCTATGGAGCAGATGCGATCAGACGGAATTACAGATGTTCTGGTGCAGCCAACTCATGTCATTAACGGTATTGAAAATGATCAGATGAAAGAAGATGTACTCTCTTTTAAAAATGACTTTCATTCTGTCTCTTTCGGTACACCTCTTCTCACCAGTGAACAGGATAATATTGACGTTATTGAAGCAGTTGCAGCGGAATTTTCTGATTTACAGCCAAATGAAGCTCTGGTTCTGATGGGACATGGAACTACACACTATGCTAATTCCATTTACGCCGCCCTTGATTATACTTTCAAGGATAAAGGATATAAAAATATCTTCCTGGGTACGGTTGAAGCATATCCTTCTATGGAAACCCTTATGAAAATGGTCAAAGAATATGCTCCCGACAGAGTCATTCTTGCTCCGTTTATGATCGTGGCAGGAGATCATGCAAAGAATGATATGGCAGGAGACGATCCTGATTCCTGGTACAATCGTTTTCTGTCAGCAGGCTTCTCCGTAAAACCGGTGATAAAAGGTCTTGGCCAGTATCCCGGAATCCGCAGGATCTTTGTGGAACATCTGAAAGCTGCTTCCAGAAATGAAATGCGAAATTATATGGAAGCCATTTCAAAACTGTAAAAAAAATTGCCGACATTTCAGGGATTGTTTCGCTTTCTTTGTCTTTTTGCTAATATCTTCCACTTGATTGAAAGTAGGAGTTTTTTTCACCAGACTGCCACTTATTAAGTAATTCAATAGCTGAACTGGCAACGTTCTCAAATTGTACTGTTTGAAGAACCCAGCTAATAATTTCCGGCTTAATTGTAACATTTATGCCTGCCATAATACCTCCTCGAACGCTGTTCCTGCTCCATTTTGGCCTGATCCGGAATCGCGTAAGCAGACTGGATATAGTAGCGTTGAAGCCTTTGTTGCAGGCGAAGTCAATCTCCAGCTGTCTGAAATTCAGACATGCAAGTCCGTTATGCTTCTTGCTGATCAGCATATTCAGGTAACAATCTCTTTTAATTTCCATATAGTGCACTTCCCATTTCAGATTTTTGCGGTTTACTGCAAAAATCTGAAATAGTATTATACCACATTTGGATACACTTTCTGACCAAATAATTTTATATTTTCTTAATCGTAATCCACAAAAAGTCTTCCGTTTTTTGTAAACACATCTGCTTTTAGATGATACAAATCTTCTACAAGCTCTGAGTTAATGATTTCCTTTGTATTTCCACTTGCATAAGATCTTCCATCTTTCAAAACATAAATGCGATCACAGTATCTTGCTGCAATGCTTAAATCGTGAAGAGCCGTTAAAACTGTTTTTCCCGTCTGTTTCAGAAGATTCAATGTCTTAATCTGGCTTCCTATATCAAGATGATTTGTCGGCTCATCCAGTATGATCATCTCGGTTTCCTGTGCCAGTGCACGAGCAATCAGAACTCTTTGTTTTTCTCCACCCGAAAGGCTTAAAAAACTTCTGTCAATTCTTTCTTCCATCTGAACCTTTCTTAGCATTTTGCGGACAATTTCCGTGTCCTGTTGATTAACTGTTTCCAGCAACCTTTTTCTGGGATATCTTCCCATCTGTACCACTTCCTGAACAGTAAAATCAAAATTTGCATCGTTTTCCTGAGCAACCACAGCCAGATGCTGTGCTGCTTTATGGCTGCTCATACGTAGAAGATCCTGTCCCTCCAGGTATATTCGTCCATCTGTAGGCTTCAGCATTTTATATATATTTTTCAGCAATGTAGATTTTCCGCTCCCATTTGGGCCAATAATTCCTACAAATTCCCCTTTATGGACTTCCAGTGAAATGTTCTTCAAAATAACCTTCTGTCCAATCTGGCAGCATAAATTTTCAACCTGCAACTGTAACATACATTTTTCCCCAATCAATTTCCAAATGTGTATTTTCTGCTTTTTAACATCCATAGAAAAAGAGGAGCTCCAATCATAGATGTAATAATACCAATCGGTATTTCTCCAGGTGCATCTATCATACGTGCTCCAACATCTACCCAGATCATAAAAATAGCGCCAGCTAACACCGATATGGGAATTACCTTGCGGTGATCCGCTCCTACCAGAGAGCGCACAATGTGGGGAACAACAAGACCTACAAATCCAATGCAGCCTGATACTGCCACAGTTACTCCCGTCATAAGTGCAGAGATGAATATTGTTACTTTACGAACCCTATTGACATTCACACCCAGGGTAACCGCACTGCTTTCCCCAATGAGCATGGCGTTTAAAGAAGAAGACAATGCAAACATAATAACCACCCCGGGAACCATTACAATAAAAATTGGCAGAATGTCTGACCACTCTGCAGTTGCAACACTGCCAAGCATCCAGAAAGTAACCGCCTTTACTTTAGAATCATCTGGTGCTTTATAGACAATAAAATTGGAAAATGCCGTAAACATGGCAGAAACTGCTGAACCTACCAACACCAATCTGATGGGCGCAACTTCCTCACCACTTTTTGCAAGACCATAAACAATCACAATTGATAGAAGTGCTCCCGTAAAAGCACCAATGGAAGTGGCAGAGATACCCAAAAAAGAAAGTGCACCTGTCGCAATTGCAAGTGCTGCACCAAATGACGCACCAGAAGAAGTTCCTAACACATATGGACTGGCAAGTGGATTTCTGGTAAAGGCCTGCATAGATACACCGGAAATGCTCAGACATACCCCTACCAAAGTACTCAGGAGAACCCGGGGAACTCGTAAAAACCATACAATATTGATAGTTTTGTTCTCTATAGAGGCTATATTTCCCCATCCTGTAATCTTATTAAAAATAATTTTCCATACAGTGGAAAAGGGAATAGAAACCGGACCAATTCCCACACATAGAACAATTGATAATATTAAACATATGGAAAGAATCACGCAGGTTATCCCTACGTGATTCTTCATTAATCTGCTGACTTTTCCCATAGTATGATCCTTTATTCAAAACATTCCGGATGGAATGCTTTTGCAAATTTTTCAATAGTATCAGCCACTCGTGTACTTGCAAACACCTCTGGCAGCGTAATCACCAGATAATTCTGATTCTTTACTGCTGTAATATCTGAAAATACCTCCGTATTGTTCAGGTAATCTATTTTTTCTTCTATAGGAGTATCACCATAATCGTTGATTACAATTACATCTGGATTTGCCTCAACAACACTTTCCACACTGACTGTATTCCATGTGTTTTCCAGATCCTCAAATACATTTACACCACCTGCATGACGAATCAATTTCGAGGTAAAATTATTGCCCGGCGTATAAATTCCATCATCTCTTACAGAGTCAAAATTGAGAACCTTCACAGTCTCCACGCCATCAAGTTTCTCCTCAATCCCGGCTATTTTCTCTTTCATGGCATCTACTACTTCATTCGCCTTGTCTTCCACCTGGAATATCCTTCCAAGATTATAGAAATCCTGATATACATCTTCTACATCACACCCCTGTTTATAACCCTCAATGGAAGAAAGGGACATAATTCCAAGCTCTGTCAGCTTGTCGTGAGTAGCAATCGCTGTATCCTTATCACTAAAAGCAGAGCTTCTTCCATAAATAAAATCCGGGTCAAGATCAATCACTACTTCCAGAGATGGATACTTCTCAGCTATGACCGGTTTTGATTCATATTCTTCCCGCCATTGTTCCGGAATCTGAGCATTGTTATAGCAGGTTCCGATAATCTTATCCCCAAGCCCAAGTGCCATCAGCTGCTCACCTGTATTAGGATTTGTGCTCAGCACCCGTTCAGGCACATGATCAAATGTAACTTCCTGGTCATCTTTTGTTACCAGCGTAAATGGAAAACCAGACTCATCCGATGTTTCTGTTGTTACTTCAGCAGTTTCTTGTGCAAATACAGCTGTGGAAGAGGCCACCAGCAATCCTGTTAACAATCCAGCCAGTAATTTCATGTTTCTGTGTTTCATATCTTTTTCCTCCTTTGAATATAAATAGGATATCCGACAAATAAAAAACTGCTTAACCAAACAAGCAGCCGCAGACAGAAATCCCTCAAAATTTTCATCGAAGGACTATATTTGCGAAAAATGCTTTGTACGGAAGATTCTTTTCGCACATAAAAGCAGGTTTCCTGGCTTACAGCTCATCTCTCCTTTTCCGCCTTCTCACCCTGTCGGGCAATGACTCTCTCTTTGAAAAGGAAATCCCTGTTTACAGTGACCGCATCGCTCAGGTTTTCCACCTGATTCCCTCTCACAGACTATATCATATCTGCTCACCTTTATGGACTGTTTTCAGTTTACTACTTTGCATAGCAAAAGTCAATCAATATAATCGCTCCCATTCCTCTTTCTTGTCAGCCCTTTCGCCTCATGTTATAATATGTGCGAAAGTTTTAAAATCCATTCCCATTGACCAATCAAGGATATTTGCTGAAGAAAAAAGAAGGTATAAGCATATGAATCAGAAAAAAATCGCATATCTTGGCCTGATTACTGCAGTGGCCGTCATATTTGGCTATGTTGAATCTTTGATTCCTTTTTTCGCCGGAGTTCCCGGGATGAAACTGGGACTTGCCAACCTGGCAGTTCTCTTTGTACTTGAAAAATATACCTGGAAAGAGGCTGCCCTTGTGTCAGTATTAAGAATCCTGATCATCGGATTTATGTTTGGAAATCTGTTCAGCATTCTGTATAGTCTGGCAGGAGCCACATTAAGTCTTACAGTTATGACCCTGCTAAAAAAGAAATCCGATTTCAGCCTTTTGGGAATCAGCGTGGCCGGCGGGGTAACCCACAATATTGGCCAGCTGACCATAGCAATGATGATCGCTATGTCATCAAGTATTATTTATTATGCTCCTGTGCTTCTGATATCAGGAGTCATTACCGGTCTTCTCATCGGCATCCTCACCCGGGAAGTCCTGAAGCGGATTTAAAATGGGGACAGGTTCCTGTCAGGAACCTGTCCCCATTTTTGAAACGGCAATGCAGATCAGTATAGTAGCTGCCATATCCGGAAGCGTGTTTCCAACAGGAATATCCACACGCATCAGAATACGGTAAAGAACAAATCCCACAATCCAGATGATAAGATTTTTCATATCAAAAGCTCTTTTTTCTTCCTCTCTGTGTAAAAAGAAGAAATCTGCAATCTGTACAGCGATCATAGGCGCAAAGACAGAACCGATCAGATAAAGGAAGTCCGTTATATCATCCATTGGGAAAAGAATGGCGCCTACAGTACCTATGACTGTAACAGCTACGGCCGCATA
>JAXEUE010000017.1:0-4010 GCA_034115005.1 Blautia sp. | reverse complement strand
TCTGATTGCTTAGAGCTTAGCGCAGCCTTCAGTTTTGAATTCAAAACAGGTCGTGTTAAGTATTAAGTATATTTCTTTCTGTTACAGCTGTATTATAACACTCAATCAATGATTTTCAAGCGGAAAAATGTGAACTTTCTGTGTTTTATTTTTTATAAAACATCATCTCTTCTGATATAACCAGGTTTATCTTCCGGGGAGATGATCTCTTTCTTGTGGATCAGCTGTGCCCATTTATCTACTACTTCATTCTCTACAATAACATCCTCACCAATGGTTACTTCAGCCAGAACTACACTGTTCTTTACCACGGCGCCTTTTTTGATAATGCAGCCACGTCCGATTACGGAATTCTCCACAGTGCCCTCAATCTGGCAGCCATTGGAGATTACGGAATTCCTTACTTCTGCAGTATCGAAATACTGTGTAGGACAGGAATCATTGGTACGTGTATAGATAGGCCAGTCTTCATGGAAAAGTTCCTGAGCAGCCTTATAATCCAGAAGGTCCATGTTTGCCTTATAGTAACTCTGGAAATCGGTAATGGTTGCAAAGAATCCCTTATGTGCCACGCCACGGATATCCAGGTTCTTATCTTTGCATTCATCCCCTACAATATCTGCCAGAGTATACATGGAAGAAAGAGCTTTGGCTTTCTTTACCAGTTCGATGAAGAGTTCTGTTTTCATTACATATGTATCCATGAAAATATTCTGCTTCTCTGCATTTCCATGATTAAGCTCCATGGAGGTTACACCCTTCTGACGGTTCAGGCTCAGGGTAGTGCAGTCCAGGAAAGCATTCTTGGCATTATTTACGGAATGGTACAGAAGGGTAATATCTGCTTCAGAAGCAATATGTGTTTTCAACAGCTGGCTGAAATCAATGGAATAAACCATGTAACTTGGAGCAATGACTACGTATGGGTGTTTCATTCTGCTGAGGGATTCCATATTTTCCAGGTAGCAGGAGATATCTGTGTTGTAGATATCATCCGGATTGCCGTTCTCTGAGAAAAGAAGCTGTACCTTGCCACTCTTGGAGTTAATGTTATAGTGACGGCCTGTTCCGATATGTTCCACAAGGGAACGTGGATTGGATTTGATATAGACCTGGATACGGTCAATATTGCTGTTGCTCATATTGGAAATAGGAAAGTCGATGACCCTGTACCTGCCCAGAAATGAGAAGGCTCCGATGGGACGGTAGTCCTGCATGCCATCCACATAAATATTTCTTCCGGATGAAGTTACGATACCAAATGCTTTAAACATATTATTCTGCCCCCTTTACGCGTTTCGCTACAAGCTCGATGTGTTCACTGTCAGGTGCACCTACAACAGCATTCCTGCCAATACGCACGGAATCAGCTACAAGAGCACGCTGAACTATTGCACCCTCTTCTACAACAGCACCCGGCATCAGAACACTGTCGATTACTTTTGCACCGGCACCAATCTTAACACCTGTAAAGAGAACGGAATTCTTTACTTCACCTTCGACTACACATCCCTGTGTGATATAAGCGTTCTTAACATCTGCTTCTGCACTGATGTACTGGGGAAGAGCCGTAACATCCTCTGTATAGATCTTCCATGAAGGATCGCCCAGGTTCAGTTCATTCTTGGAACTTAACAGATCCATATTTGCTTCCCACAGAGAATCAATAGTTCCTACATCTTTCCAGTATCCTTTGAATTTATATGCATAAAGACTTCTTCTGTCGTTCAGCATAGTGGGAATGATATCCTTGCCGAAATCATGGTTGGAATCAGGATTCTTGATATCTTCAAGAAGCATTTTACGAAGAAGCTTCCAGGTAAAAATGTAGATACCCATAGAAGCAAGATTGCTCTTGGGCTGGGCAGGCTTCTCTTCAAATTCTACAATACGGTCCGTTTCGTCCGTATTCATGATTCCGAACCGGCTTGCTTCTTTCATGGGAACTTCAATAACGGCGATAGTTGCATCTGCATTATTCTTCTTATGTGCGGTCAGCATCTGATCGTAGTCCATTTTATAAATATGATCTCCGGATAGAATCAGGACATATTCCGGTGAAAAACTGTCGATAAAATCGATATTCTGGGAGATGGCATCAGCTGTTCCCCTGTATACATTCAGGTTCTCATCTGCCTTCTCACGGGGAGGAAGTACATAAACACCGCTTTCTTTCGCATCAAGTCCCCAGCGGCCGCCTGCTGCAACGTAGCTGTTCAGCAGAATGGATTCGTACTGTGTCAGAACACCAACTACATCAATGCCACTGTTGGCACAATTACTGAGTGGAAAATCTACGATCCGGTATTTACCGCCATATGCAACGGCAGGTTTAGCCACTTTATTGGTCAGATCTTTCAGACGGGTACCGCGGCCGCCAGCCAGGATCATAGCCAACATATTATTCTGTTTCATAATAGTGAACCCTCGCTTTCTTAGTCATATTAACAATTATACAATTTTTTTTCGTATATTTCCATAGGTTTATACAAAAAATATGTAAAAAAAATGGAAGAAAAATGAAAAAAAACAAAAAAATTTATGCATAATCAACAAAAAATTTGCAAAAAAAATAAATATTATGCATAAGGCTTTACATTTTAAAGAATACGTACAGGTTGTTATCCTGTATAAAAACAATGAAGCACTTTTCGCAGAATAACTGGACGTAATCTGATTCATAGGATATAATAATGAAGTTAAAAGAAAATTTAATCAGATAAGAGGGATTATGTGAATAAGAAAGAGGATTATAAACGCCTGATTGTATTTGGTCTTGCCAGCCTTATTGTACTGGCTCAGACGGCTGTTTTTGCATATGTGTGGTACACAGTTTACAGAGGACAGATCGATGCACCCTTCTGGCGTAAGGGTAACTGGGCATTGATCGCTATATATGGAATGATCTTTGTACTTTTTGCCAAATTGTATGGAGGCCTGAGAGTAGGATATCTGAAAAGGATCGACGTGTTTTATTCCCTTACCCTGGCACTTCTGTGCTCTAATGTGGTGGAATATTTTCAGATCACGCTGATCAACAGATGGTTCCTGTCTCCATGGCCTATGGTAGAGATGACAGGCGTTCAGATTGTGCTGAATATTGCCTGGATTCTGGGTTCCAGATATGTCTATTCAAGGTTGTACAGGGCGAGAAATCTGCTTGTCATTTATGGGGACAAGGATCCGGGTGATGACCTGATCAATAAAATGAATTCCCGGCGGGATAAATATAACATCAGCGGCAAGGTGCATGCATCGGCAGGAGAGCAGGAGATTCACAGAATGATGAAGGAATACGATGGTGTGATCATCTGGGATCTTCCTTCAGGGGAAAGAAACCGTTATCTGAAATATTGCTTTGCCCATTCCATACGATGCTATATGAGCCCGAAGATATCGGATATAATTCTTATGGGAAGCGACAGGATTCATTTATTTGACACGCCTCTTCTTATGTCCAGAAATATGGGCCTTTCGGTGGAGCAGAGAGCTGCCAAGAGGATTATGGATATTCTCATATCGGGAATCGGTATCGTGATCACATCACCCATTATGCTTGTCATTGCCATTGCGGTGAAAGCATATGACAGAGGACCGGTGTTCTATTTTCAGGACCGGCTGACTTTAAATGGCAAATCTTTTAAAATATGTAAGTTTCGCAGCATGCGTGTGGATTCAGAGATCCATGGAGCACGTCTTGCCTCCAAACATGATTCAAGAATAACTCCTGTGGGTAAGGTGATCAGAAACCTTCATCTGGATGAGCTTCCCCAGCTGTTTAATGTGTTTATGGGGGATATGTCCATGGTAGGTCCGCGCCCGGAGCGTAAGGAGATTATGCGGGAATATGAGAAAGAACTTCCGGAATTTTATTATCGCCTTAAGGTGAAAGCAGGTCTTACAGGGTATGCTCAGGTTTATGGCAAATATAACACAACACCCTATGATAAGCTGAAACTTGATCTGTTTTATATTGAAAATTATTCGCTTCTTCTGGATATTAAACTGAT
>JAXEUE010000016.1:0-5079 GCA_034115005.1 Blautia sp. | reverse complement strand
CGCTGACGGCGGATGTGCGGACCATGCGCGGCGGAATCTTTTGGTACTGGCCCGACGGGTCCTGGTACCGCCTCGTTGCCGGATCTGGTACCGGAAGGAATATCTAAAAAGTGGAGCAGCTCCGTGCAGGCTGTTCCACTTTATTGGCTCATGATTTCACTGACGGGATTGTGCTTCTCTTTGTTTCTCCAGTTCTGCCTGAATATCAAGTTCCCGCATTGATCTTCCTTCGATTCCAAAGTCGTACGCACTGGATCCCAGTCTGTTCACAATGGCATCAGCCAGGCTGGGAGATAAGGCCTGAAGCTTCTCATACATGCCTTTCTTCGTAAGCTGAGAACATATGATGAAGGAGCGATGGTCCTGCTTCGTTCTTTCGCTGAACAATTGAAACAGGAATTCTGCTTCCTCCAGAGATATGCTGGTAAGCAGGAAATCATCAAGGATGATCAGATTGATGTTTGACAGTTTCTTACGAAATTTGAGGTACTTATCTTTATCTTTTGCAATATGGCAGGCATCCAGGAATTCTGTCATTGTGTAGTACCGGACTGAGTACTGATGTTCGCATGCCTTATTGCCGAATGCGCAGGCAAAGAAAGTTTTCCCGCAGCCGCTAGCTGAAGAAATAATCACGTTGTAACCGCGATCAATATATTCGTTAGTTGCGAGTCTATCCACCAATGCGGTATTGATGTGCCGATCCGGTTTATAGATGATGTCTGCGAGATTGGCCATCGGAATATATAATTTCGACTGCTTTCTATATCTCTCACTGATCCTGTTCTGCAGACTGAGTTCATGGCTTGATATCAGCTGATCCACAGCTTCCAGCGGAGTCATAGACATCAGCGATCCATCACGGTCCATTTCTTCCAGACGTTCTGCCATTACAAACAGTCCACAGTTCCGAAACTTTTCTGATACCTCAGAAACTGTGATCAGATCAGACTTTCTTCTCTTCATAGTAGTCTGCTCCTCTCACGTGGGATTCCTCTTTCTGAGGCTTTTTGTGAGCTGTTGGCTTCAGATCTTGTTCGCTGGCCAGGATGGCTTTAATATTCTTGTAGGTTGGATGCGCTCGTTCATTCAACATGAACTGACAAACTTGTTCCACTCTTGGCCGAGAATACGAGTCTGCCAGTTTTAATATTGAGATCGTCCTGTTGTAATACCGCTGTTCTGCACCGCCGCTGCGAAATATGGAATCAATCACTTCATAGGTACATGGACCATACTCACGAGCCCAGTTCAGAATTCGGTCTTTATTCCATTCTCCATAGCGGCTGCTGTATGGTGGCGTGTGCTTATTATCAATGGAATACGCTCCGCGCGGGGAAGGAATCAGTTTATGGCTGCACAGATAATCATTGCCGTCATAAACATCAAGGTGATCATTGTATATCCGCAGGGCGACTTTCTGACCTCTGTACCTATAAGGAACTGAATAGAAGTTCTTTCCATAACTGATACAGCAATTCGGGTACACCGTTGCGGAACCTTCTTTGTAATACTCGTACGGCGCTGCGGGTAGCGGAACAAGTTCCTTTTTCTCATATTCCTGGAACACGCTTAGTCGGGATCCCTCTTTCTTCTGAAAGGGTCTAGCATTGAATTTATCCAGATGCCGGCGAACTTCCTGGTTATATTCTTCGAGAGAAAAACACTGGAAGTTCCGCATTCTTGCAAGAATATGCGTTTCAACGATTTTAACGGTATTCTCAGCACTTGGTTTATCGTTGGAGTGATAAACCCTAGCCGGAGAAACAATGATTCGATAATAGCGGGCAAAGTTCTTATAGTCTTCCTGCAGAACGATGCCATCCTTGTCATTGTGCTTTCTAACACCCGTGCGGAGATTATCGCAGATCACCACACGTGTATATCCTCCGAAATAGTCGAACATATGCACATGTGCCATGATCCAGTTCGGCTCTTTCATATCCGCAAACGCCTCAGCATATGCATAGCCGCTGAATGGCAATACGCCCACGAACAGCCATGCCGTCTGAACTTCACCAGTTTCCGGATCTGTCCACCTGCATTTGTCACCTACCCAGTCGACCTCACACTCACACGCGGGTTTATGTTCGATGATTTCCGAATATGGCTTTGTCTTCAGATGTTCACCAAGATGTTTCTTGAACTGGGTCAGCTGCAGGGGAATCTGTCCGTTTCTCCGACATTCCTCAAGATACTCCTCATGGAGCAGTGCTTTTGTGACTCCGGGCTTCTTCAGTTCCTCGCAGTACATCTCGTAATCTGGTTCCGCATAGATACTTGGCGCTTTGGAAGAAGGTTCAGGAATATCTTTACGTCTGAACATCTTTCTGCGATCTTCTTCACTCACAGCTTCCACATCTGCGGCAGTCCATCCATTCTCCTTCATAACCTTGGCGATAACGGACACCAGATTCTTCGATACATGGCAGGCTTCAGCGATCTGCTTTTGAGACAGTCTTCCTGTATCCAGATAGCGTGCAACGGACAGGATTTTTGATTCATCAGGTACCTTTGACATAAGGCCGCCTCTCTTTCTAGACGGAAAGAGCTGCACGGTTACTCTGTTCCGTACAGCTCCATCATAAGAGTTAGATTATCCTTATGCCTACCTGATTTTCCCGGTACCAATGCTTTACCGCCGAGGCGGTACCAAAAAGGCCGACGCTTCGCGTCCGGAAACGCGGCGTTTGCGTCAAGAAGAATTCTCACAAGATTATTAGTTCGATTTTTGATCTTTTCGACTGTCCAACTATCCTCGTTAACCACGGATTGATTAAGAAACAATCCGTTTCGATAGCCGATATCTTTCGTCTTATCCTTCGACTTTCTATCTTTTTTCTGTTCGAACGACATATTTGAAAGATTCTGGTTGTATCCCGTAATAGTCAAATTGCCGAGTGTATGAACATAATCAGCCAGATATTGATCTGCGAGCTTTCTGTCACCATTTGCTATCATATTTACCCATAGCTCCGGAATATTCCGCCCTTCCGGGAAGATATGTTCTATCGTCCAAATATACTTGTTACTGTTATCACGCGCCCAAAGGTCAGAATATATTTCTTTTGTCTGATGCTGAGCCTCAATGCTACACAATAAGAACCGTGTTGCATCCGGATTTTCGTCATAGATAGGACCTCTTAGCTTATTCTCAAACAGCTCATCAGGAGCAGATACCTGTATAAGATGTTTCTTAACAGATAAAACAAAAGCTTTACCTTTTAAATCATTTGATTCAGAGATGATATCAATAAAGAGCTGGGTCAGCTTTCTTGTGTTCGGAATATCGGTAATATTTCGACGAACGAAAAAGGTGATTAGCATTCTGATAATTGCGTTCAGATGTTCATCTGATAGCCCCAGCCGCATCTGATTGGAAATGACATATAACAGAAGAATGTATGATGGAGCTCCCGAAATACGCGCAAGGTCCTGTAATCCCAAACTATATGAATAAGATTCTTCGCTATTATTTGTAATTACTGCATAAATTTTTGACTTTTCAAGAAGATCATCAAGAAGCCGCCTGTAATCCTGGTTGATCATTTTCTCATAAATATCAAGAAGCGTGGTTCGAGTAGCCAGATAACCAAAATAATACTTCTTTTCAGGTGTTTCATATGGCTTATTCAGTTCTTCTCTAAACGCATTGTAATACTGACGGAAAAAACGCTCCTGAACAGAATAATCATCTTGCCCAACATTAGCCAGAATCTGTTTCCAATCATCGAAGCTGTTATCTGCATCCGACTTTTTCTCAGCTTGTGAAATCAATGTGTTTTTTATCAGGTCCAGTGCCGACAGAGGGATACCTCTGTGATTCAGCGATTCAAACAGCATATATGCATCATTATTTGTATCTACCTCAATTCCAACCATAATGGCAGACTGAAATTTACGAACGATGTAAAAAAGCGCACTTGTGTCACTGGTGTTCGGATTATGAGATTTGAGGTCATTCACTATATCATCGACTAGTTTTCCGAAATGCTTATAGGCTTTGGAAATACGTCTATTTCCAAAGTATAAGGGATATGGTTTTTTTGCGGTCGTAATACCTTTTTCACTAAGAATATAGGCGAAATCATCATCATTCATATTCTGATTCTGAAGAAATAATCGCTGCTGATATTCATTCTTTACCAGCCCATTATGCAAATTTCGTTTTATTGCAATTTGGCCCCGCAAATTAGTAAGATCCGCCTTTTCCTCATCATCCATTTCTTCTCTAAGATTATTCAGTTTTTCATATAAAGCTGTAAACAGCAGCATAAGAGAAGTAAAACGCTGTTGTCCGTCAATTACCTCTAGAACTGTTCCGTCAAGAGAGCCATTGTTTACACAAATATACGAGCCAAGAAAGTAACCATTTTCATTCGCAATGACATCATTGAAAAGCGCATCCCATTCACTGATTCCCCACGTATACTCGCGTTGATATTTAGGAATGCGGTATATCTTCTCCCCATGAAAAATATCCTCTATCGGAGGATGAACTACCTGCTTGATCATCTGTTTCTCTCCTTCTATTTCCGCTTCGAAACGATCCAATTTCCTTCGCAATGGGATCGTTAGGGGGATTTTGCATTATTTTCCAACTTTCATACACAGTTCATTTCACTCGACTCCCAGTGCTTTAAAAACTGCATCCTCCGCACTGTTGTAAAAGATAATCTGAAAACTACCCATCAGTTCTGGTGGTACCGTCCCCAGATCCGCCGCAGATGTAATCGGCAGCAGAACCTTCTTTGCACCGGAATCAAGACATACCTGCAGCGCGTTTGCCAGATCCTCTACCTTGATAAGTGTTCCGCTAATGCTGATTTCGCCAAGAATCGCAAGTGTACTGACTGCTGGTTTTCCAAGCGCTATGGAGCACAGCGCAATCAAGGTTGGAAGTGCCAGCTTATCGGTCATGCCGATTCCCTGCAGATCCTGATATCCAACGATGTAGTCCTTATTCGTCGTACTGATGGATCCACTTATCCGTTTCCCGTTTGCCTTCAGAAAATTGAAAGCAGTATTTGTGGCTTCCTTGGCATCCCGGTCCGATCCCAGGCCGGTACGTTCAAACTT
>JAXEUE010000015.1:0-9250 GCA_034115005.1 Blautia sp. | reverse complement strand
GATTCCCCAATCTGTCTGTTTGCCGTGCCTGTAGTCATTAGCTAGAGACGCAATACGAGAACTGTATCAAGAAGCATTTTGTTTTCTCGGCTTTGTTAGTATAACACATTTCTTATCTTAATGATAGTTATTTACCATTGGACCCTGGCACCGTACCAGTAACCGATCAGCACGATAAAGAGCATACTGAACAGGGTAACGGAGCCTCCGAAGGGCAGTTTAAACAATTTGATATAAGAAGTTATGTAGGCAAGTCCCAGTGCAACGGCACAGGTTACGAGCTGTTGGGTGGTAAGTTTTCTGCCTCCCCCGTTTCTGCTTAAGAATACTGCTGCTATGGCAATCAGAATAATCACAGCAATTACAGAAACGACATAACCGGCAGTGGTGAGACCGCCATCAGCGTTCACAAGTAGATTCATCATAAATTTTCCTCCTTACGTTGGCATTATCCAAATCAAGTTTAAAGGTCGAAGCGTCCCGCTTCCTCTCAGCCTGCACGTGCAAGCTCCCTTGGTTCAGCTTATAAATATAGCATATATAAAAATAAAGAGCAAGTACAAACGTTTTGATATCAGAGACATTTGTACATCTGAAAAATATAGGATAAAAAAATATTTCCAAAAAATAACGTATGTACTATAATGTGTTTGTTGGAGAAAAGTTTTCTTTAACTGTCAAGGTCAAATAATAAAAATTGATCCTGAAGTTTTGACAGTGTGAAAAAAATGAAAGAGATTGTAGTATAAGTTGAGATAAATGATGGAGGAAAAATTACATGAGTAAATACGTTTTGGTTAAGGGACGCCCTGCTGACAATGAGGGGCGTCTGGAGAAAGAAATACGCGTATATGATCTGCTGGATAGTCTTCATATGGAATACTGGCGAACAGATCATCCGGATGCACATGCTAACACTATGGAAGCATGCAGAGAGATTGACGAGGTTCTGGAGGCAACTGTATGCAAGAATCTTTTTCTGACCAATCGTCAGCATACGAAATTTTATCTTCTTATGATGCCAGGAGATAAAGTGTTTAAGACAAAGGAGCTTTCCGGTCAGATTGGATCCTCCAGGCTTTCTTTCGGGTCTCCTCAGGAGATGGAAGAAATGCTGGACTGTACGCCAGGCTCTTCTTCCATTATGGGACTGATGAATGATAAACAAAACAGGGTACAGCTTCTTGTTGACCGTGATGTCCTGAAGGGAGAATTTGTAGGCTGTCATCCCTGCATAAATACTTCAAGCCTTAAACTTCGCACCAGTGAAGTATTTGGCATTTTTCTTGATGCAGTTCATCATGAAATGACAGAAGTGACACTGGTTGGAGATGATGGCACAGGCTCTACGGCTTCATGATGGAGGGGATACTATGGTAAATTGCATTATAGTTGGAATAGGGGGTTTTATCGGAACGGTATGCCGGTATCTGGTGGGCCTTTTGCCACTGAAAACAGGCAATGGTTTTCCTGTGAAGACATTGCTTATCAATGTAGCAGGTTCTTTTCTTATCAGCGTAATTACTGCACTGGCAGCAAGAAATAAATCTTTGGCACCACAGCTTGTCCTTATGCTGAAGGTGGGAGTCTGTGGTGGATTTACTACTTTTTCTACTTTTGCCTAGGACAAATAAGGGGACAGGTTCCTGGTAAGGGACCTGTCCCCTTATTTGTCCTTTATTCGTGCATTTTCCGAAATTGAGTAGGAGTGCAGCCTGTATTTAGCCTGAACATTCTCAAAAAGGCAGACAGGCTGGTATAACCGGAATGTGTAGCTGCCTCAGTAACAGAAATAGAGGGGTCAAGAAGAAGATTTTTGGCATATCCGATTCGTTTCTGATTGAGAAATTTATAAAATGTTGTTCCGGCATACTGGCTGAAAAGCCTGGTGAAATGATATTTACTGAAACCGGCCAGAGATGCCATTTTATCAAGGCTCAGGTCTTCTGTAAAGTGCTCATTGATATAGTTGGTGACGAAAAGGAATTTTTCCATATATTCTTTTTGCTTTCCGTCTCTGGTTTCGAAATTCTGGTGGATGATCTCGGTGTGGGTTCGTCCTACTTCAGCAAGAATCTTAAAAAAATACGAGTAGATCAGTGTTCCACTGAACGGCTGTGATTTGGAAAATTCTTCCCGGATCTGAAGCATAAGCCGGTGTACCTCTTCATGAATCAGAGGGCAGGCTTCAGGTGTGATCAGAATGGCAGGACTGATAACAGAAGAAAGGGTTTCCAGTTCATTGATGGTAAAGGGCGCCAGGCTGGCCTGAAATATCATACGCAGCCCACTGGAAGGTGCAAACAGTTCATGGATTACACCCGGACAGATCAGAAGAATATCATTTTCCCGGAGAAAATAGCTCTTTCCACCGCAAACTACGCGGTAGGAATTGACAAGAGGCATGATGATCTCATAGGGAATGTGCCAGTGAGGAGGATAGTTTTCCGCCTCATCATTATTATACAGACGTATCTTAAGATCATTCTGAAATGTAACAGTTTCACAGATTCCATCCAGTTTTTCTATCATTTTTATCTCACCTTCTATTTTAGTGTTAAAAATTGCGATTCTGTTATTAATATAATATCACAAAAAACAAAAATAGACAGAAAAAACTTTATGCAAAATTATTTATAAAAAAATATTTTACGAATAAATATTAAAAAATTAGACAAAAATCGAAAAAAATCTTTGTTAAAATATATTAATAGAAAAATACAATAGCAATTATTGATAATTACATAGCAATAATTGAATAGAATATTTGGACACAAATATGTAACATTAAACTATCAAAAATCAGAATAAATAAAAGGAGGTTTTATTTATGAAAAGAAAAAGAGCGTTAGCAATCGGACTGAGCATAGCAACGGTAGCAAGTCTGATGAATGTGGGAACGGTTTTTGCAGCAGACGCGGACAAGACAATTAATGTGTGGGCATTTACGGATGAAGTTCCAGGAATGATCGATAAGTTTAAAGAAGCAAATCCGGATTTTGACTATGACATTAATACAACTATCATTGCTACCACTGATGGTGCTTATCAGCCTGCTCTGGATCAGGCACTGGCAGCAGGCGGTGATGAGGCTCCGGATATTTACTGTGCTGAGGCAGCTTTTGTATTGAAATATACACAGGGTGATGCTTCCGGTTATGCAGCAACATATAAGGATCTTGGCATTGATGTGGACAAAGAGATCAAGGATGCTGACATTGCTCAGTATTCTGTAGATATAGGAACGAGAAATGGAGATGTGGTAGCTCTTGGCTATCAGGCTACAGGTGGATGCTTTATTTACAGAAGATCCATTGCTAAAGATACATTTGGAACAGATGATCCGGCAGAGATCAGCAAGATCATCGGCGGTGGTTCAGGTTCATGGGATAAATTCTTTGAGGCAGCTGACAAACTGAAAGAAAAAGGTTATGGTATCGTTTCCGGTGACGGTGATATCTGGCACGCAGTAGAGAACAGCTCTGATACAGGCTGGATCGTGGATGGCAAGCTGAATATTGATCCTAAGAGAGAAGAATTCCTTGATCTTTCCAAGAAAATGAAAGATAACGGATACTCTAATGATACTCAGGACTGGCAGGATGCATGGTTTGCAGATATGAAAGGTGAAGGAGAAAAACCAATCTTTGGATTCTTCGGACCTGCATGGCTGATCAACTACACAATTGCTCCTAACTGCGGCGGTGAAGCTGTAGGTGAAGGTACATATGGTGACTGGGCAGTATGTGATCCGCCAATCGGATTCTTCTGGGGCGGCACATGGCTTCTTGCAAATAAAGATACAACCAAGGCAGAAGCAGTTGGACAGATCATCGACTGGATTACTCTGAACTGTACAGAAGACGGACTTCAGTATAAATGGGCAAACGGTACATTGAACGGCGAAGGCGGAACCAAAGACTCTGTTGCATCTTCAACTGTTATGAAGAATTCAGACGGAAAACTTGATTTTCTTGGCGGACAGGATATGTTCGAGTATTTCGTTCCTGCTAACTCCTATGCAAATGGTAAGAATCTGACTCAGTATGATGAGACGATCAACCAGTACTGGAGAGATGCAGTTCGTACCTATACATCAGGCGACAAGTCAAGGGATGATGCAATTGCAGCATTCAAACAGAATGTAGCAGATAACCTGGATGTTATCGTAGAATAATTCTGAATAAAATAATCTGACTGATAAGAGTATGTAATCTGGGGGCGATGGGGACGACTTCTCATCGCCCTTTCTTTTCTGTTAGAAGGAGGGAGACACCTTGATGAACAAAAAAAAGAAAAAATTATCATATGCGAAATATGGTTACATTTTCAGTCTTCCGTTTGTGATCGCTTTTCTCATCTTTACACTTTATCCCATTATTTATACGGTGATTATTGGATTTACAGATCTGAAAGGCATCGGAAATACAAATATGCATTTTCTGGAAGATCCGCTGCAGAACTATAAGGCGATTATGGCAGCACCTACTTTTATGGAGGCTTTGAAGAATACATTCAGGCTGTGGATATGCAACTTCATACCACAGATTCTGCTTGCCCTTCTGCTTGCAGCACTTTTTACAAATACAAGACATAAGGTAAAAGGCCAGGGCTTTTTTAAAGTTGTGTTTTATATGCCCAATATTATTACAGCTGCAACTGTGGCAATTCTTTTTGGGGCACTTTTTGGCTACCCTATGGGACCTGTAAATGATCTTCTTACATCTACGGGTATACTGAAATCACCGTTTTATTTCCTGAATAATAAAACGGCTGCACGATGTATCGTATCGTTTATTCAGTTCTGGATGTGGTATGGATATACAATGATCATACTTGTATCCGGTATTTTGGGTATATCTCCGGAAATTTATGAATCTGCCGAAATTGACGGGGCAAATGACATTAAGAAATTCTTTTACATTACACTTCCAAACTTAAGGACAGTACTGATCTATACTCTGGTTACCAGTCTGATCGGTGGTCTGCAGATGTTTGATATTCCGTATCTTCTTGTCTCCAAGTGTGGTCCGGATAATGCTACTCTTACTACAAGCTGCTTTATTTACAACCAGGCGTTCAGCGGAAGCTATCTTTATAACAGAGCCTCAGCCGCAAGTATTATTATGTTCCTGATTATAGCTGTCCTTTCCGCAATCGTATTCTTCCTTATGAGAGATAAGGATGAGATTGCTGAGCGGAAAATTGCAAAGAAAACTGCCAAGGCTTTGAAAAAACAGACGAGAACAGGAGGAATGGCATAATGAGAAAAAAGGGAAACAAAGTAATTAAGATATTGATTTATGCATTATGCATTCTGCTTACAATCATGAGTATTATGCCGTTTCTGATCATGGTAATCAATTCCACAAGAAGTACGACAGAAATACAGGCCCATGCAATTTCACTGATTCCTTCCAAATATCTTCTGAATAACTTCAAGATCCTGGTAGGAAAGAGTTTCAATCCTTTCAGAGGATTTATAAACTCTCTGATCATTTCTGTTGGTGTTACTGTCTGCACAGTTTACTTCTCAACATTGACGGCATATGCACTGACAGCTTATAACTGGAAACTTCGCCAGCCATTTTTTACATTTATCATGGCAATCCTTATGATACCCACACAGCTGGTAAATATCGGATTTTATCAGTTTATGTATAAGATACATATGACAAACAGTTTTCTTCCACTGATATTGCCTGCCATAGCGGCTCCGTCCTGCGTATTCTTTATGAGACAGTTTATGATACCATCACTTCACCTGGATCTTCTTAACGCTGCGAGAATCGACGGAGCAAAGGAATTCTATATTTTTAACAAAATAGTATTACCGATCATGAAACCGGCCATTGCCACACAGGCTATTTTTGCATTTGTTTCAAGCTGGAACAACTTATTCCTGCCTATGATCCTTCTTACCAAACAGGAAAAATATACAATGCCCATTATGGTCAGCCTTCTGAAGGGTGATATTTATAAAACAGAGTATGGTTCCATTTATATGGGCCTGACACTGACTGTTCTTCCCCTTTTTGTTGTATATTTCCTTTTGTCAAAGTATATTATTGCAGGTGTTGCGCTTGGCGGCGTGAAAGGTTAAAATATGTATGCATTCAGTATGGATAACCCGTTCTTCCGTTTTGTGGGGAGAGTTGTTGATCTTGTATGGATCAATATTATGACGCTTATCTGCTGCATTCCGGTAGTGACTGCCGGAGCAGCACTCAGTGCCATGTATAAGATACTAATTCAGATCGTATCTAATGAGGAAGGCGCAATTACAAGAGGCTATTTTCGTGCATTCAGGGAAAACCTGAAAAATGCCACAAAAATCTGGTTTCCGGCGCTGGCGGCACTTCTTGTGCTTGGAGGCAATGCATTTCTGATTTATAAGGGCGTTCTGAAAGAGATGGGAACACTTCAGACAATGGCAGGAGTCAGCATTGGTATTCTGGCAGGAGTACTGATCGTTTTTCTGCAATATGCATTAGCATTGATCGCAAGATTTGATGCAGGACTGAAACAATCCCTGAAGAATGCGATTTTACTGGAAGTGGCTTTCTTTCCACGCTCTTTATGCATTCTGGCCATATTGTTCTTTCCTGTTGCTCTTATGTTGCTCAGCAATTATTTCCTGTGGTTCTGGTTCTTATATGGTATCAGTATACCTGGTTATTTTATTTCCATGATCCTGCACGGCGTTTTTATGAAAACAGATTCGATACATAAGGAGGAAAATCATGACTAGAGAGGAAGCAAGAAAAAAAGCGCAGTCCCTTGTTGCACAGATGACTCTGGAAGAGAAAGCAAGCCAGATGAAATATGATGCACCGGCGATTGACAGACTGGGAGTCCCGGCTTACAACTGGTGGAATGAGAGCCTTCATGGAGTTGCCAGAGCCGGTCAGGCTACGGTTTTTCCGCAGGCGATTGGCCTGGGAGCTGCTTTTGATCCCCAGCTTGTGGGGGAGATTGCAGATGTTATTGCAACAGAAGGACGTGCCAAATATAATGCATTCTCTGCACAGGGAGACAGGGATATCTATAAAGGTCTTACCTTCTGGGGACCTAATGTAAATATTTTCCGTGATCCACGCTGGGGGCGGGGTCATGAGACTTACGGAGAGGATCCATATCTTACATCACAGCTGGGAGTTGCATATGTGAAAGGAATGCAGGGAGATAAAGACACCATGAAGGCTGCTGCCTGTGCCAAGCATTTCGCAGTCCATTCAGGACCCGAACAGCTAAGACATGAATTTGACGCACAGGTAAACAAAAAAGATCTTCATGAAACCTATCTGCCTGCTTTCAGGGCTTTGGTAAAAGAGGCCAAAGTAGAAGCTGTGATGGGAGCATACAACAGGGTAAACGGTGAAGCCAGCTGTGCAAGCCCCTCTCTTCAGAAAATACTCAGGGGAGAATGGGGATTTGAGGGTCACTTTGTGTCAGACTGTTGGGCAATCCGTGATTTTCATGAAAATCATATGATTACTTCTACTCCTAAGGAATCAGCTGCCCTGGCTGTGAATAATGGATGTGACCTGAACTGTGGAAATACTTATCTTCAGGTGATGAAAGCATATAAGGACGGACTTGTAACGGAAGAAACCATTACGGAGGCTGTTACAAGGTTGTTTACCACAAGATATCTTCTGGGATTGTTTGATGGCAGCGAATATGACAGTATACCTTATTCCGAGGTGGAATCAAAGGAGCACCTTATGCTTTCACAGAAGGCAGCGGAGGAATCAGCGGTACTTCTGAAAAACAACGGAATCCTTCCTCTTAAAAAGGAAAAGCTCAAATCCATTGGAATTATCGGTCCAAATGCGGACAGCCGTCTGGCTCTGATTGGAAATTATCACGGGACAGCCTCCCGGTATGTGACGATTCAGGAAGGAATACAGGACTATCTGGGAGATGAAGTCCGAGTGTATACTTCTGTGGGATGTGAGCTGTTTAAGGACCGCCAGGAAGATCTGGCATATCCGGGTGACCGTCTGTCAGAGGCAAAAATCGTGGCTGAGAACAGTGATGTGGTGATTCTCTGCCTGGGTCTTGATGAAACGCTGGAAGGTGAAGAAGGCGATACAGGCAACAGCCATGCCTCCGGTGACAAAACAGATCTGTTATTTCCTAAGGTTCAGAGAGATCTGATGGAAGCAGTGGCTTCTACAGGGAAACCTGTTATCCTCTGCCTGATGGCCGGCAGTGATATTGACTTAAGCTATGCGCAGGAACACTTTGATGCCATACTGGATATGTGGTATCCGGGTGCACAGGGCGGACAGGCTGCTGCAAGGATTCTCTTTGGTGATGTTTCCCCGTCAGGGAAACTGCCGGTTACGTTTTATAATTCCCTGGAAGAACTGCCGGAATTTACAGATTATTCTATGAAGGGCAGAACCTATCGCTATATGGAACATAAGGCACAGTATCCATTCGGTTATGGATTGACATACGGGAATGTCCGGGTTATTTCTGCTGAGGCAGAGATGAACGGGGAAGAATTCACTATCTGCGTAGAAGCTGAAAACGCAGGGGAAATACAGACAGACGATGTAATTCAGATTTATGTAAAAAATACAGATTCTGCTTTTGCTCCCAGAAATCCTGCGCTTTGTGCTTTTCAGAGAATACATCTTAAAGCAGGGGAGAAAAAGAGTTTCCAGATTCCGGTTTCAGAAGAGGCATTTTGTGTTGTAGATGAAAACGGAGTTACGAGAGCAGACGGAACCCATTTTGTTTTTTATGCAGGCTGTTCACAGCCTGATGAAAGAAGCTTTGAGCTTACAGGAAACAGACCTGTAGAGATATCCTGGGATATGCTGGACAAATAAGGGGACAGTTTCCTGATCACAGGAACCTGTCCCCTTTTGTTCTTTATGCATAAAAAAATCGAAAAAAAAATAAAATTTCTGTGCTTTAGACAAAATATACAAAAATCAGAAAATCTGATTGACATTTTAAACAGAAGGTTGTAAACTTTAGCACATAAAAGCAAAGGTGCTTTGAGCATAGCTCAAGGTGCCTTTTTATTTTATTATTTTATATCTGAGACGGCACGAAGATGTGTACTTAAGGACGGCTGGCAGTCCAAAGGTACCATCTTTTTTTGTGAAAAGAGGATTACATATCACAGGAAAAAGCTTGCCCGATCAGATGTATGAGGAGGAAAGATTATGACAAATGAGATTATGACGGCAATTCAGGATGTGGTTGGCAGTGAAGTGTTCGGTATCTG
>JAXEUE010000014.1:0-4494 GCA_034115005.1 Blautia sp. | reverse complement strand
GTTTTGTAATGATAGTGATAGAGTCAAAATTGGCTTTGAACCTATTTTGACCTTGTTTTTTTTGAGAAGAGTTCTAAAGTCATTCTTCTGAAACGCCTAGAAGAGAATATATGAGGGCAGGAGATAAACTGCAGAACTGGGCGTTGGTAAAGGATATGAAACCGTTAAACTAATCCGCTTGTATAGGATAAATAGAGTGCAAAACGGCATTTGGGGGGGGTGAAAATTGGTAAAATATTGTATTTCTCTGTTTTGCATAATTTTTGTTGAAAT
Source organism: Blautia sp. (assembly GCA_034115005.1). GTDB lineage: Bacteria > Bacillota > Clostridia > Lachnospirales > Lachnospiraceae > Blautia_A. Next base: position 4,221 of record JAXEUE010000014.1, on the reverse strand, counting down.
AAAATAGTAATATTGCATAAGTAAATTTGAAATTTTTGATAAAAAGAGCTGGATTCCCTTTATATGAAAGAATCCAACTTTTTTTGCGTTTCGTGAGAAACCTTATGATATATTTGTTTTATGTAATAGGAAATGTTGGCATGCTGGCTTTTATACTCTGTTTGATCTCCTTTACGTTGCAAATCTGTACCATATTCAATCAGGTAATCTGCACAAGCTTCGTATTCCTCCAGACTTGTATAGCATTTGCAATAGTAATCAATAAGCACAGAATCACTGACATGTTGGGATTTTAGTGAATCACATAATATAAGGGCTTCTTTGAAATTACCTGTTTCAATCAGGGTTTGCACAGAATGAAAACGTCCGGCAGATTTTTGACACTCTTGAATACAGGCATCATACTTGCTTTGCATTTCTTCTGATAATGGTCTGGAAAAGTCTTTTAACGTTGCATAAGGAATCATCGAATCAGTGACATTTTGAATGCCGTAAATATCAGTGATATAATGAATCAGAGTCCAGGCAGCCTGATCATAATTTTTTTCTGCTTCATATAGATTAAAATAGGTCATCGTTCCAGCAAAGCTGTCAGGATATTCCTTAAAGGATTCTTCCAGAAGCTTTCTGGCTTTGTCATAATTGCCTTTGTCAATTTCATCCTGAGCCATTGTGACAAGTGTTGAGATTTCCTCAGTTGGCTCAGAAGTGTTTGAGAAAGAAAAAATGCATAGAACGACTAATGGCGTAAGTAATGCAATACTAATAAAAAGTCTTGTGAGAAGCTTAAGTATTCTGTCTTGTGTCTGCTTTTTCTGTGCTTGATGTAATACTGAGAAAATATTGTCACAAAATGTGGAGACAGGTGGATTGAGGTCATCTATCTGGCAGGCTTGGCATTGTTCCTTAAGGAATTCGAGTTCCTGCTGTTTCTTAAGAATATCTGTAATATGTTCCATACATTCCTCACTTTACAATTAAACATAAGATGATAAAGGGAAATATCAGTCCCACTGTCAATTTTACGAGATATCGCAACCAGGGATATTTTATACGATAGTGTAAATATTTCTTCGAAAGTCTACCCAGATGAAATACATCTAATGTTAGTATAAGAGAAAGCAGAATATAAGCAAAAAAACAGAGAAAATTCCGTAATGAGGATATATCTGCCTGAGTAATTGTAAGTCCGATCATAAAAAGAAATATCCCGTAAAGCATAGAAGCCGTGCACATTCTTATTCGATAGCCTGATCGGAATCCCGGAATAGAGTGCAGGATATTCGAAGCAGGAAATGGTGATCCGGAAACATGATACAGGACTTCGTGTTTTAACTCTCTAATATTTTTATACCTTATGTAGTAGTCTGCAGTACATTTTTTAATGAGCTTTTTTATGAAAGAACTGTACAGTCGGTCAAGCTCACTTTTTTTCTGTTGTTTTGGGGATTTACCAGTAAGCATAAAGGAGAGGACACAACCGAGAGAATAAATATCTACTCTGTCTGTGGGAGTTTTATAATCCAGGATTTCAGGAGCAGCATAAGGATTCGTACCTTCTACAGTAGTCACCAGATGTTCAGGTTCTTTTTCTTCACGGGCGATATCGAAATCAATGAGTTTCAGGGAAACTTTCTGGTGAAGTCCTGGAATTTTTGGAAAAGGTTCCGGGTAGCCGGGAAAACGATCCGTAAGCAAAATATTTTGAGGTGCTACGTCACCGTGTACAACATGGAGTTTTCTGAGCTGTTCCAGTCCTTCACAGAGCTGGATAAAAAAGACAAGAGCTTCTGTCTCAGAGAAACAGCCAAAGTTTTGTATGTATTCTTCCAGGGATAAAGTACGTTTTTCTTTTAATTCATCCGTAGAGTAAATGAGTGAGGATGGTTTTTCAATAAATTCATTGACAGCTACAGGAGAATATCCTGTAGGAACAACTCCAAAAACTGTTTCCAGGTAAGGACACCAGGATGAGCAGAGACTCTTGTAAATGTCCGACTGTTTTTCGGAGATCTGTTTCAGTACCACAGTTCGGTGCTCCTGGGTCAAACCGGCATATTCCGGACGGAGTTCGGCAAGGTAAGTACCGTATAATCTGCCGTCACGTTTCTTTTTTGGAGGAGAAAGTTCGTCCAGAAAATCAAAATCCAGGTATTCTTCGAAAGAGTCTTTTAAGTAAATTAATGATGTCTTTTCCATATGTCTTATTCTCGTGCAGTTAAAGATTTATAACCATTGTCTGTAAGTATGCTGTCGATTTCCTGCCAGGAAAGTTTTTGCCGGATTCCGTTTAAAATCAGATAATCCCTTTTATTCTTCGGATGCAGGGGTGGATGTTCAAAATATTTTAGAGCATCCTGAGTTTCCTGAATGCTCATTTTTAGTGTAATGCATACAATCAGCATCCTATTGCGCCGGAATCCTTTTTTATCATTTAGAAAATCATTAAGATGGGATACTTGAATACCACAGGCCTCTGCAAACTTAGTCATACTTCTAAAAGACTCAAGTATCCTGACGGATAGTTCGTTACGTAGTTCCTTTTTATTAATGAAATCAATATCTTCTTCTTTGACTTCTAGATTTTGATTAAACTGTTCGAGAATTTCACAGGTACTTAGTTTGGTGGATTGTTGCATAAAGAATCTCCTTTACATGCTGTCTGATAAAATCAGTATAGTTGAATATGAGGAGAAAGTAAAGATTTAGTAATATAGAATAGTCGGCGATGGCATCTGTAAATTGTTCACTTAAAGTGAATGAAAAAGAACTGCAGTAAGGCTATACTATGATTATTCAGAAGCCTTTCTTAGTTTATGCAATACTTTTTGCAGGTAGTTTGAATTTTATTATGAGTAAATCCTGTAAATTTTTTAGAAGTTATCTGGGGGAACGATAACGTGAATCAGATTATTGAAGAAATATATGAAAGTGAGTCAAAAAGATCCACAGAGTTAAAAAGAATGGATGAAGAATTTGAAAAGCAATTAAATCAGTTGGTTGAATCTTTGATGCAAGAAATATCAGAAAACGACAGAGAGACTGTCACTGACCAGATTTTTAAAATATTACTTCCTGTAAAAAAACAAGTATTTTGTTATGGATTTAAGACGGCGATGATGCTATGGCGTTTGTGATGGCTTAATCCTTCAGAATCAAGCAAAAACAGTCGTTTTGAAATATGCGGAATCATCAAAATATGATAAAATTTATCAGCAACCAGAAAGGGGGAACTGGGTATATGTGGATGGTAGTCTTTATTCTTTCTGTATTTTTTACTTCCAAAGTATGTAAAAGGATTAATAGAAATACAATTGGAACAACAAAGGCTTATATTTTCAGGGCATGGATTGCATTTATTTTTGTATTTGGTGCGGTATCATTTGTATTTGCTGCATTGGGGCTAGTGAGCTAGCTAAGATATTGCCATGGAAATGGAGTAAGAGCATTGGTGATTGAACCGATGCTCTTTTTGTAGTAATTGATTTGTGAAACAAAAAGCAGTTCTTTAGGTAGGTCTCTTACTAAAAGAAAATGATGACTAAAAAGCTATTAAAATGAGCTATTCCGAAGCTTCAGTAAGTAATTCATCAATAATGGACCGCATTTTATCAGAGACGGAACGGTAGAGTAGAAGATGTTTTAGCTCCTGGTCGCTCAATGCTGTTTCCGTATAGGATTGAAGCTTACGAGGATCCTGTGTATAGCCTATCAGGTAATCAATGGAGGTATGAAAGAAATCTGCCATTTTAGCCAGTGTATCAAAATCAGGTTCAGCCAGGTCATTCTCATATTTGTAAATTGTTTGCTGACTAAGTTGGAGATAATCGGCAAGCTTCTGCTGGCTTAAATTATTTTTCTGACGTAAAAGTTTAAGATTTTGCATGTGATTTCCCTCCTTCTTTTTTTATTTTAACCGTTTGAGGTAGTATTTTATAAAACTTATAAGTAGTGAAAAACAAACTTAAAAAAAGTAAAATGTAAGAAAAGAAAACATTGGTGAATAATGGAACCAATATTTTAGAAAAACAAGATATAAATTAATTAGGTAGCTATTATTGGTTATGGTTGGAGGTGGTATCAAGTAATCTATGAAAAACTGAGCCGAAAAAAACAGGCTCTTACGAACCTTGAAAATTGCAAATATATAAGACGGAAGGCCCTCCGGGGGCTCAGGGCGCTGCCCTAAGAACCTGCAAGGGACCAGTCCCTTGACCCAAT
>JAXEUE010000013.1:0-6661 GCA_034115005.1 Blautia sp. | reverse complement strand
ATACTCTTTATCAGCATCAATAACATGATTTTTGCTGATACCATTCATATTGGCAAGGGAAGTATTCATTTTAATGGATTTGGAAAGAATCAGGCCATTTCCCTTACGGTCCTCAGTAACATAAGCAAGCTTGTTGTTAATGGCATCCTGTACGGTATTCAGCTTCACTTCTTTTCCGTTCATAAAAATCTGACCGGAAATTTTTGTTCCATAGCTTTTTCCGAAAATGCTCATGGCAAGCTCAGTACGTCCTGCTCCCATAAGTCCGGATATACCTACTACTTCTCCTTTGTGCACCTTGAAGGAAACATTATCCACTACTTTTCTCTCTGTGTACAGAGGGTGATAAACTGTCCAGTTTTTAACTTCCATGGAAACTTCCCCGATCTTTACTTCAGGCCGTTTCGGGAAACGGTCTGTCAGTTCACGGCCTACCATGCCCTGGATAATACGCTGTTCAGAAATATCATCTTTCTTTTTGTCCAATGTCTCGATCGTAGCACCATCTCTTATAATAGTGATCTTATCTGCCACATAAGAAATCTCATTCAGTTTATGAGAAATAATAATGGATGTCATTCCCTGCTTCTTAAACTTGAGAAGCAGATCCAGAAGCGCCTTGGAATCATCTTCATTAAGGGATGCTGTAGGTTCATCAAGAATCAGAAGCCTGGCATTCTTTGCCAGTGCCTTGGCAATTTCCACAAGCTGCTGTTTACCTACACCGATATCTTTGATCAAAGTTCTGGAGGATTCCTCCAGTCCTACTATTTTCAAATATTTATCCGCTTCTCCATAGGTTTCATTCCAGTTAATGGAGAAGGATTTACCTTTTTCATTTCCCAGATACATGTTCTCACCTATCGTCATATAAGGGATAAGTGCCAGTTCCTGGTGAATGATTACAATACCTTTTTGTTCGCTGTCCTTGATCGTGTTAAATTTACAGATCTCACCGTCATAAATTATATTTCCGTCATATGTCCCATAGGGATAAATACCACTTAATACGTTCATCAACGTAGATTTTCCGGCTCCGTTTTCACCAACAAGAGCATGGATCTCACCTTCCTCAACCTGAAGGTTTACATTGTCCAGTGCCTTTACACCCGGGAAAGTTTTGGTGATATTTTTCATTTCCAAAAGTATCTTAGCCAACTCTTTTTCCCTCCTTTTCAGTCAATACAGGCGGGCTTAGACCCGCCTGTAGAAAAATTCATTCTATGAAGAAATTATTTAATCTGATCTTCTGTGTAATATCCGGAATCAATTAAGATTTCTTTATAGTTGTCTGTGGTAACAACAACAGGATCGCAAAGATATGAAGGAATGATGCCTGTGCCGTTATCATATGTTTCGGTATCGTTTACTTCCGGTTCTTCACCTTTCATAATGGAATCAACCATCTTAACAACCTGAGAAGCAAGAGCACGAGTATCTTTGAATACGGACATTGCCTGTTTTCCTGCTACAAGGTTCTTAACGTTAGGTGTATCACAGTCCTGACCAGTAATGATCGGATATTCTCCTGTGTAAGAAGCTGCCAGAGCATTTTCTACGCCAAGTGCTGTAGAATCGTTGGAGCAAAGAACTGCATCAAGGTTTGTTCCATCTGAATAGTTACCAGCAATGATGGTATCCATTCTATCCTGAGCTTTAGCACTGTCCCAGTTAGGTGTAGCAACCTGCTCAAATTCTGTCTGTCCAGATTTAACTACCAGTTTACCCTCATCAATGTATTTCTGAAGAACATCCATAGCTCCGCCGAAGAAGAAGTTACAGTTGTTGTCACCAGGATCACCTGTGAACAGCTCGATGTTGAACGGTCCGTCCTGATTGTCAAGATCCAGAGCATCTACAAGGAATTCACCCTGTTTCTGACCTACTTTGTAGTTATCAAATGTTGCATAATAAGAAACTGCATCAGAATTCATAAGAAGACGGTCATAAGAGATAACCGGGATTCCTTTTTCCTTTGCCTGTTTCAGCGGCTCTCCAAGGCTGCTTCCATCGATAGATGCAACAACAAGAAGATCACATCCGTTTGCGACCTGATTCTCAAGCTGAGAAACCTGTGTGCTGACATCGTTGGATGCATACTGAAGGTCTACTTCATATCCAGCTGCCTCCAGCTCTTTCTTCATATTGTCACCATCCTGATTCCATCTCTGAAGATCCTTGGTAGGCATGGTAACACCAATTAATTTCTTGTCCTCCGCCTTAACAGCTACTCCCGGAACCACTACCATTCCGGCAACCATTGATGCACAAAGGATTGCAGATACAAGTTTCTTTTTCATTGTAAAAACCTCCATTTCTTTTTACGTGTTTCATATCACGTTTTCTGATGATGTTACTATAACACAGGTCTATCTGGACATGGTTGCCATCCATAAAGACATTTTACGAAAAAAAATTTATTTAATGACCAAACAAGACATTTTTGTCATAAAAATATGCTATTGACTTTTTGAATTTATGCTGTTCAATAATCCGCATTCAGATAAACCTCATCCCTCCTGTGAAATCCGCCGTCAATGATCACTTCATCAATATTCTCCCTGGTTACGGCCACAGGCTCAAGAAGCTGACAGGGAATATCATAGGTACCATCATTTGCAGTATCTGTAATCTCTGGAATCTCTTCATCCTTTGCTATCTTCACCGAATATTCTGCTGCAAGCCTTGCCAGATCTTCAATCGATTTAAAAGCGGTCATATACTGAGTTCCTTCCACGATTCTCTGGCATGCTGCCAGGTCTCCATCCTGTCCTACCACGACTACATTTCCTGCCAGCTGATTTTCCGCCAGTACCTGGATCACCTGACTGGCAATATCATCATTTCCGCACATAATTCCTTTTACATTAGGATATTTTTCCAAAGCTTCCTCCACATACCCCACTGCCAGCTCTGCAGTCCAGGCATCACAATTGGCTTCATAAACCACATTCAGATTACTTTTTTTCAGTACTTCATCAAACCCCTGTCGTACTTCTTTTACATTGTTATCTGAAGCAGAACCCTGGATCATAAAGATGTCCCCTCCCTGTGGAATAGCCTCAATAAGGGCCTGGGCCATAAGTTTTCCAACTTTACAGTTATCAAAGGAAATATAAAGATCCGTATCTGCATCGTTTATCAGTCTGTCATAGGATATGACTTTTATACCTGCATCCCTGGCCTTTCGGATCACGTCTGAAAGTGCACCACAGTCTCTGGCAATGATCACGATCACATCCATCCTTTTTTTGATAAAATACTCAATCTGGCTGATCTGTTCCTGTGAATTCGCTCCTGCATCCTGTACATTCACCTCTGCCCTAAGCTTTCTTGCCGTATCCACAAATACATCCCTGTCTCTGATCCACCTTTCTATGACAAATGAGTCCACTGTCAGTCCGATCTGTATGGCATTGTCTTCCTCACGGTTTTCCTCCTCTTCTTCCTGATCCTCCTCAGGAAGAGAAGAGGAAGAAGAGCATCCTGCTGTACAGATGCATATAGTACAGATCACTATTGCCAATATCATCAGTTTCTTATTCCATTTCATATCATCCTAACCTCTCTCTGAATTCACTGGGTGTTACTCCTTCATATTTTTTGAAAATACGGCTGAAATAATTGGGGTCACTGTATCCGCATTCCCCACAGATCTCTTTGATGGAATATCCGGAATTCTGCAAAAGATCTTTTGCATGGCGGAGCCTGATTTCTGTCAGATATTCTATGAAGTTCTTCCCTGTTTCCTGCTTAAACAATTTACTGAAATAATATGGACTGATATTTGCCATTCTGGAAACATCGTCAAGAGAAATATCCTTTTTGAAATTCTCATTAATATAGGACTGGGCTTTCTCTATGATGCTAAGAGCTTCTTTTTCCTTGGCACTTTCCATATTACTGCAGATTTCTCCTGTTTTATTCAGGAACCAGTTTTTAAGCCCCTCCATGTCACTGCAGGCCTGTATTTCCTTAATGTAATTGCTCCTGCAGCTGAAATTATATTTCATAGCCCCTGCATAAAAAGCCTTCTTTTCCGTTTCCATGATCAGTTCCAGAATTTTGATCTCCACATCTTCCCTTTTTGTGCCATTCTGACTCAGCATCCATTCAAAAAAACTGTCTGCACAGTTTAAAGCACCGGCAAGATCTTTTTCCAGAACTCTCCTCTGATACCGGTGTTCCAGATCCTGCGGGTACTCTCCATCGTATTTCTGGGCAACAGGAACATCCTCAATATGAACCACATGGCTGGTACTTTCCCTGAGAGCCACCAAAGCTTCCTGGAAAGATTCTTTCATACCTGTCCCAAGTTCTTTTACCCGGCCGATACCGCATCGGAAAATACTGTCAATGCGGCTTTCAAATTTATGTACCATATTTCTGGTCCTGGTTACGATTTCCACACGGTCTTCATAACTTTCTGTAGCATTCTCATAAGGAACCAGAAGAACGATCCTGTTCCCCATGATTGGTCCCACCACGCAGTCAAAAAAGCCTTTTGCAATCTCCCTGAATGAGGAATAGAACTTATTTGCCTTTACACTGGATCCCACAGCATTGCTCAGCACACCGTTTTCCATAGAATCTCCAAATTCAACTACCATCATATATCCATAAGAACCCCTTATGTCAAGCAGCTGTGTATAATTATCCTGATATGTATCAAAATCATCCTGAAGAAGAATATTGTTAATATATCCGCTCTCAATAATAGGTACAACTGTTTCCAGTTTTTCACGGATACGCAGATCGTCACTACGTTTCTGGCGCGTTTCGTCCACTCTTGCCATAGCCTTGCTGCAGGTCTCCAGAATAACTCTCTTATTTACTGGTTTGGTAAGAAATTCCAGAACCCCCAGGTTCACCGCTTCTTTTGCATAGGTAAATTTGTCATATGCAGTAACCACAATAAAAACCGTTGAACTGTTGAATTTTTTTATTTCTTTTATTGCCTGTATTCCGCTTATTCCCGGCATCTGGATATCCACAAAACAGATATCGGGGGGATAGGCCTGGGCCTGCTCCACCACAGCTCTGCCGGTTTTGGCACAGTGAATCTCACATTCATTTCCATAATTTGATTCGATAATAGTTTTCAGCGACTCCAGCATAATTCCTTCGTCATCTGCCAGTAAAATCCTGTACATTTCTTTCGCCCCTCTCAAGTGGAATACGGACAATGACCTCCGTACCTTTTCCTTCTCCTTCGCTGTATATCTCTACCAGATCCTGCTGCTCATAATACAATTCCAGACGGCTGATTACATTATTCATTCCAATACCTGTAGAATCTCCGTCCTCTGCCGTTTTATTCAGTCCTCCTGAAAGCAATTGTGAAATTTTCTCTTCTGGCATACCCACACCATTATCGCGGACGGAAATCCTGATATAGTCTTCTTTTCTTCCAACTGTAAGATGAATTTTTCCTTCCCAGTCTATGTCCCTGATTCCATGATTTACCGCGTTTTCCACAATAGGCTGAAGAATCATACTGGGAACACGGACATTTTCCACAGACTGATCCACTTCCTTGCTGAAATGAATGTCCCCGGCAAAACGAACGTTCAGAATATATATATAGTTGTCCACAGAGTCCAGTTCTTCCCCAAGTGTGGCATCTTCCTGTCCTTTTTTTACATTATACCGGAAAAAATCTGCCATTTTTTCCAGAAATATTCCCGTTTTTTCCGCATCCTCCATCACAGCAAGCTGTGCCCCTGCATTCAGGGAATTAAAAAGAAAATGTGGATTGATCTGAGACTGAAGGTACTTTAACTGAGCTTCCTTAAGATGGTTTTCCATAAGAAGCTCCCGCTCCTTCATCTGCTGTTCTTTTTCCATACCCGCCTTGGTTTTTGCCATATAGATACCAAGATTCTCTACCATGGTGTTGAAAGCTCTAGTCACCATCCCCAGCTCATCCTTAGAATCGGTATCTGCCATTTTTACATTAAAATTACCTTCTCCAACAAGCTGTGCTGTCTCCGCCATACTGGACAGAGGCTTAAACATTTCTCTGGTTGCAAGAAGAAGCAGCAGGACACCTCCTGCCACAATCACAATCATAGTCACAGTATTCACGGTTTCAAGATATCGCATTAATGCACGCAGCGTTGAATATGTACTTGAATTTTCCTTAAAAAGCTGACTGTTCAGTTCATCCATAGAGGACTGGATATAACCGTAAAGCTGAGTCGTCTCATCATATTTTCTCTTATATTTCTCCACATTACGTCCACGCTTGGCAGCAACTGTTTCCGCTGTATAATCCAGATATGTTTCTGACATCTCCCGAATGTTTTTTTCAAGAAGCTTTATTGAATTATTTACATTTTTATCATTTAGTTTTTCCAGTTTCGCTCTGTATTTTGCCTCATTCTGGTAATAATCCATAAGTGCCTGGGAGCTCTTAACCTTCAGGTACTGATACACACTGTCCTGAACATTTTCAAACACCTGTGCAAGCTGTGTGATCTGGGCATTGCTGGCATACACATTATCCATTTTCTGCATAGAATCATTGATTCTCACATAAAACATCAGATTCAGAGCAAACAGAAGCCCTGCGATCAATCCTACCTCTGTCAGTATTTTGCTTACCAGTGAAAGATCTCTCCATCGAAATTTTTTCATGGGTTCGGGCCTCCTCTTTTCA
>JAXEUE010000012.1:0-7575 GCA_034115005.1 Blautia sp. | reverse complement strand
TTGTTGCGCCAAACATGGCAAACATGTGCTGCAGACCCAGAAGCATCATCTTGGGAATGCCCAGTGTACGTGCATCTCGAATTGCATCGTTTCGTTTGTTCATCATTTTGCTCCTTTATCGTTTTTTTCATTATAACCAGTCACACCTGAATGGTCAATCGTGAAAAATTACTGATTTTCGTCTATTCCATTGATATTTCTTGTCAAATCTTTTACCCATATATATTTTTTGTAATGTACCATAACCCAAGGGATTTTACCCACTTCGTCAGGGCAAGTACATGCATATAACACCAGAACCGGCAAGTGAAAGAGAAACGTTCCCGCTGCTGCCAGAGGAATGGCAATTCCCCATCCGGCAAAAAACAGCAAAGAAACAACTCCGGCATAACGAAGACTAATGCAGAAAATATCGTTTACTGTCCTTTTTTCTCCTTTTCCCCAGTACTGGGCTCCCAGGATTCCTGATGCCGAAACTATGGCTGTCAGGATCATATTCTGAATAAACTGAATCTGTGTGAAAAGTAACCTGAAACAGTTTTCTGCATAATTCTTTATACATATTTTATTTGCCTTTTATTTCATCAGACAATCTAATAAAATAAGATAAAGAAAGGAAAGGAACACACTATGAGAAATTTTAAATGCAAGATAAACAGCCCTTTCAAAAGGGTACTTGTAAGTCTTCTTATCACAGCAATATTAGGTGGTATTTATTTTTATATAAAACTGCCTGCACTTAATTTTCAAAATGAAGGATTTTATGGGTTCATTATCCTTCTGTGTATTGTATTCTCTGTTTCTATGGTTGTTTTCCAGGGGTACTCAGCATATTCTGTCAGAGACTATGTGGAGCACAACCGCAAAAAGCTGGCCATACCATTTGCAATCATTATTCTCTCCCTTGTGGTAATGCTCATAGGCTCTCTTGCAGGGTGGGTGGTAATCCGTGCCAAATCTTATGCCAAACTTATGCCCCTGAACACAGGAGATTTTGCATCGGAGGTATCTGAGATCAACTGGAACCAGATTCCTCTTCTTGATGAAGATTCAGCCAACAATCTGGCTAACAGGAAGCTTGGTGAATTAAGTGATCTGGTCAGCCAGTTTGAAGTGAACAATGCTTCAGCACAGATTAATTATAAGGGAAATCCTGTCCGTGTAAATTATCTGAATTACAGCGACTTTTTCAAGTGGTGGAGCAACCGGAAGATGGGAATACCTGCCTATATCAGGATCGATATGCGCAGCCAGGAAGTAACTGTGGTACGGTTAGAAGAAGGGATCAAATATTCTCCGTCGGAATATTTTAACAGAAATCTTATGCGTCATCTTCGTTTCCAGTATCCCACCCTAATGTTCGATGATGTGAATTTTGAAATTGACGATGACGGTACTCCTTACTGGATTGCATCCGTACTTACCAGGCGGATCGGTCTTTTCAACGGATCCGATATTAAGGGTGCCGTACTTGTCAATGCAGTTACCGGCGAAAGCCAGTATTATAATATCAAAGATGTTCCTTCCTGGGTGGACAGGGTATACTCCTCCAGCCTGATCATACAGCAGTATGACTATTATGGAAGATATCACAACGGTTTCTGGAATTCCATGTTTGGCCAGAAAGACTGTACAGAGACCACAGATGGTTTCAACTATATTGCACAGAATGATGATGTATGGCTGTACACAGGAATTACTTCCGTGACAGGCGACAGGGGAAATATAGGATTTATTCTGGTAAATCAGAGAACCAAGGAAGCCCATTATTATTCCTGTGCCGGAGCAGAAGAATATTCGGCAGCATCATCCGCAGAAGGTGCTGTACAGCAATTCAGCTACAATGCCACATTCCCTCTGCTTCTGAATATTTCCGACCAGCCTACTTATTTTATGGCGTTGAAGGATGCAGCCGGACTTGTAAAAATGTACGCAATGGTGAATGTCCAGCAATATCAGATTGTGGCAACAGGTAATTCTGTTTCCGACTGTCAGCAGAAATATCATCAGCTTCTGATAGACAATCAGATACTCACTGACCAAGAAGAAGCCAAGCCTCAGGAAGATATGGAAAAACATACCGGCAGGATAGAAGAGATCCGCTCTGCCGATATAGATGGAAATACCATATATTATATACGGCTGGAAAAAGGAAACGTATACTATACAGTAAGTGCCAAGGACCATCCTATGGCCGTGATCCTGAATACGGGTGATACCATAACCGTTTCCTGTTATCCATCCCATGAAACCATTATTGCTGCAGAAGATCTGGAAATCAGCTGATCTTATCGATCAGCTCCAGCTCCTCTTCCGTGAAATCCGTATGCTCAACAATTTTTACATTTTCAGTAATCTGCTCAGGTCTGGATGCTCCGATAAGAACAGAACATACCTCATCATCTTTCAGAATCCAGGCCAGAGCCATCTGAGCCAGTGTCTGGCCTCTTTGGGCTGCCAGCTTGTTTAATGCATCTATCTGCTTCAATCTTTCAGGCGTCAGGTCATCTCTGTTCAGGAAAGGAGAACCTGAAGCAATCCGGCTGTCTTTTGGGATTCCATGAAGATATTTATCTGTAAGCAGTCCCTGAGCAAGAGGACTGAATGCAATAATTCCCATTCCAATTTCCTTACAGCATTTCTTCACTCCATCTTCCTCTATTTCCCTGTTAAAGATAGAATAGCTTCTCTGATTCACAATAAGAGGACAATGCAGCTCTTTCATTATCGCTTTTGCTTCCTCTGTAGATTTCTTATCATAATTGGAAATGCCGGCATACAGGGCTTTTCCGCTTCTGACTGCCTGTGCCAGAGCTTCCATGGTTTCTTCCAGAGGGGTTTGAGGATCCATTCTGTGATGATAAAAAATATCAACATAATCCAGCCCCAGACGCTTAAGGCTCTGATCCAGACTGGCTGTCAGGTACTTCTTGCTTCCCCAGTCCCCATAAGGTCCCTTCCACATATCGTATCCTGCCTTGGTAGTAATCACCAGTTCATCCCTGTATGGACCAAAATCTTCTTTCAGTATCCGTCCCAGATTCTCCTCCGCACTGCCGTAAATCGGTCCATAATTATTTGCCAGATCAAATTGCGTGATTCCGTTGTCAAAAGCGGTCCTGCACATGGCTTTCATATTGTCATAACGGTCACAGCTTCCAAAATTGTGCCAAAAACCAAGAGAAACTGCAGGAAATTTCAACCCACTGTTTCCTACCCGGTTATACACCATCTTATCATATCTTTTATCACTTGCTATATATACATCTGCCATTTCATATACCTCCTTCTGTCAATAGTATGACAGGATTTTTGTTTCTGTCAATCTTATTCTTCCAAAGTGTCTTTTTCTATGTTAGAATAATCTAAGATTAAATTTCCGGTCATTACGTGGAAAAAAGAGGCGATAATATTGAATATTGAAGAAACCTGTATTTCCTTTCTGAATACAGACTGGTCCTATCAGCTTGCCAGACGAATGGAAAAAGAAAAAACAAATCCTGTCCTGGGTTATCGCACCGCAGGATCTCCTGCAGAAGCCGCAACAGGCGACATGCTATACCATGAAATGATACAGATCGGACTTTCTGATGTTACCAAAGATACTTTCACTCTGGATGGATGGGAATTTCAGAAAGCTGTTCTCAAGTATAGGGATTCCCATGGCATTGAACACATTTTTCAGATGGGTGGATATCAGACAGATTTTCTGACAGATGGATTTAAAGACTATGAGCTTGTGTACCTTGGCAGAGGAACTTCATCTGAATATGACGGTATTGATGTAAAAGGCAAAATTGTCCTTGCAGAAATAAATCAAAGAGATGAATGGTGGATCAGCTTTCCTGTTTATCAGGCCTATCTTCGGGGTGCTGCAGCATTAATCGCAGTTCAGGCAAATGGATATGGAGAGATTGCAGATACGGCACTTAATGCACAGGACATAGCAGGGCCTGAATATGCTCCAGCATTTTCTATTTCTCAGGCAGATGCCCGTATCCTTAAGGAGGACCTTAAAGAAAAATCTTCCATTCATGTCTCTCTTGACGCATGCTCCAAAGTAATGCCTAATGTTAAGGCCAGTAATATTGTTGGCAGAATTCCCGGAACTGAGACAGATTCCATGATCCTTCTTTCTGCACATTATGACTCATATTTTGACGGTTTTCAGGATGATAACACGGCTGTTGCAATGATGCTTGGAATCGCCCGTGCTCTTATAAAAGGCAGATACAGGCCGGCACATACACTGGTTTTCTGTGCCATGGCCGCAGAGGAATGGGGTGTTACGGACTCTAAATACGACTGGTCTACCGGCGCCTATAACGAAATTTTCCGTGTACATCCGAACTGGCAGGGTAAAATCATTGCTAATCTGAATTTCGAACTTCCGGCACATGCCCACAATACCAGAGATGCCATCCGCTGCACATACGAATATACAGATTTTATCAGGGAATTCACTGATTCCCTGCGTGTTCCTGCCGAAGCATATCCGGATGGAATTACTGTTCTCTATCCTATTGAAACCTGGTCTGATGATTTTTCTATGGCAATAGCAGGTGTTCCATCTATGGTAAATGATTTCAGTGCGGGACCTTTTATGCAGAATTATTATCACTCCCAGTATGATAACCAGGATGTTTATCAGGAACCTGTATTTCGTTTTCATCATGAATGTTATCTGAAACTGGTTATGGAGGCAGACTGTCTTGTTCTTCCCCCTTTAAATTTCAGCCGTACCATAAATGCCATAATAGAGAGCATTCAGGAAACTGCCCCAAGTTTTGCATACGAAGAAATAAATTCTCTGATACAACAGCTTCAGAATATCATAAAATGTACGGACGCAGTCTACAACAGGATCTGCGATATCAATAAAGAATACCTTACTCTTTCTGATCAGGACAGCCGCATTTCTTTCCGCAGAAAATACATGGAAAGTTTTTTGGAATTATTGAAAATATTTCGTAAAACCCAGGATTATTTTGTCCGCCTGAACTGGCAGGATGAAGTTATTTTTCCTCAGGCAGCTGCTTCCAAAAATGTCTGTCAGATTGAAAAAGCCCTGAAAGCCTTAACAGAAAATGACATAACAGATGCACTCAGATCTCTTTACCAGGTTGACAATAATATGTATGCTTTTCTTTTTGATGAAGAGGTTTATTATCATTTTACAGAATATATTCTGCATCAGCCCAAAGACCGGCTTATGTGGGGTGCTGATCGGATCATGCATCATGAAAATCTTTATGGGATCGTACAGCAGTTAAAGAAAAAGCTGAAAGCCGGGTCAACAGAACTGGATGAAGAGATCCGGCGTCTGGATGCCGCTCTTCGCAGGCAGAAATCCTATTATCTGGATGATCTTAAATATATAAGCCATTCTGCCCAAAAACTTGATTTAATGTTAAAAGAAGTACAAAAAAAGTTATAAGGAGACTATATTCTCATTATGGAAAGTGATAAATTATACAGAGTTCAGGAAGAAGATTTACCCCGCCTGCAGAAACTTTTAACCGTATGTTTTGCCAGGGATCCATTATATCACGCACTGATCCCGGATGATGAAACCAGAAAAAAACTTCTCCCCCAGCTCTTTTCCTGTGATCTGACAGAATTTTTCCACACCTGTGAAATCTATTCGGACAGCAGCGAACTGAACAGTATTCTGGTTGTATCTGATGAAACGGAATCCTATAATATTCTTCAGTATTGTTTTACAGAAGCCAAAGCACTCCTTACTACTGACGGCTGTCTGATCAGGGAGGATCCCAGTCTGAAAACCTTCTGGAATTTTTTTCAGGGAAAAGATTATCTGAATTCCAGCTGGACCGACCAGCTTCACCAGACCCAACGCCTTCATGTGATTTATCTGGCAGTAGATCCGGCTCACCAACATAGAGGACTGGCAGAAATATTGATGGATGAAGTAATCTGCTATGCCCAGGAACATAAACTTCTTATTTCCCTGGAAACCCATAATCCCGATAATGTCCCTCTCTATGAGCATTTTGGTTTTAAAACATATGGCATTGTTAAAAAAAAGCCCTTTAATTTGAAACAGTATTGTATGATTAAAGAGGCATCTGTATAATACTACATATCATAAGGAGTATTAATCTATGAAAGCATATGAACGTTTATTATCTTATGTAAAAATCCTTACACCAAGTGATGAGAACAGCAATACTTCCCCCTCTTCCAAATGTCAGTTCAATCTTGCAGAACAGCTTGTTAAAGAACTTCTTTCTCTTGGTGTAAAAGATGCCTGTGTAGACGAGCATTGTTACGTTTACGGCCATCTTCCCGCATCTTCAGGCAGTTCCTGCAGTAAAAAGCTGGGCTTTATTGCACATATGGACACAGTTTCTGATTTTTGTGACCATGAAATAATTCCTGTAATTACAGAAAATTATAACGGACAAGAACTTCCTCTGAGAGGAAGCGGAAAAACTCTTTCTCCGGAAATGTTTCCACACCTGGCTTCTTTGAAGGGAAAAACTTTGATCACTTCTGATGGCACAACCATCCTGGGTGCTGATGATAAAGCCGGAATTGCAGAAATAATGACAATGATAGAACATCTTACAAAAGAAAATATTCCCCATGGGCCTATTTCAATCGCCTTTACACCTGATGAAGAAATCGGAATGGGACCCGCACATTTTGATCTTGAAAAATTCAATGCAGATTATGCTTATACACTGGATGGTGAAACGGAAGGCGAAATACAATATGAAAATTTCAACGCCTGTAAAGCTGTAGCAGAATTTTGCGGTATAAATGTTCATCCCGGCTCTGCAAAAAACACTATGGTTAATGCAAGTCTGGTGGCTATGGAATTTAATTCCATGCTTCCTTCCGGAGATACACCACAAAACACAGAAAATTATGAGGGATTCTTTCATCTGTGCTCTATGACTGGTGATGTCTCCCATGCCAGACTGGACTATATCATCCGAGATCATGATGCAAGCGCTTTTCTCCATCGTAAAAAGACAATGCAGCATATTTCCAGACTGCTTAACGAAAAATGGGGAGAGGGAACAGTTACTCTTACGTTAACAGATCAATATAAAAATATGAAAGAAATCATTTCTTCCTGCCCTGAGCTGATTGAATATGCCACAGAGGCCTGCAAACTCTGTGAAGTTGAACCAATAATTACGCCTATTCGCGGCGGCACTGATGGTGCTCAGCTTAGTTTTATGGGGTTACCCTGTCCCAATCTTGGAACAGGAGGACATGCTTATCACGGACCCTATGAACACATTACAGCTGAAGGAATGGATGATGTTGTTAGAATTTGTCTCAAACTTGTAGAAATTTTCATGATGCCAGAGTAAAAAAACAGGCTGTCAAATGACAGCCTGTTTTTTTCTGTACCTTCAAAACTACATACATGCCTGACATTCTTTCTCCGAACCATGCTTTTGGTCAAGCCCTCGACCGATTAGTAACAGTCAGCTCCATACATTACTGTACTTCCACCCCTGCCCTATCTACCTCGTCGTCTTCAAGGGGTCTTACTTCTTTCGAATGGGATATCTCATCTTAAGGGGGGCTTCACGC
>JAXEUE010000011.1:0-4531 GCA_034115005.1 Blautia sp. | reverse complement strand
CAATGCGTCAAAATCAACAAGATTGACAAAACACAGTCCGTGAAAGTCTTTCCTGCAGATTTCAATTGTCTGTTCCATACCATGCACAGAACTTTCTGAATGAAATGTTTCAGTAATACCCTCACCGGAAAAAATATCATTTATTTTCCCTACGCCTATCACATCCAGGCCAGCTTCTTTAAGAGCATTTAACGCTGTCGGATTTGTGGGCTTCAGGGCATAATCCCGACGATTGCTGGTTCGTCTGAATTCTCCCTTCTTTTTGCCAACGTAGGGTCTCGCAATAACACGTCCTACTCTCCACTCATCTTTCATAGTAATTTCACGTGCAATCTGGCAGCACCGGTACAGTTCATCCAGATCAAATGTCTCTTCATTTCCGCAGATCTGCAGCACGGAATCCGCTGATGTATATACGATCATTGACCCTGTGGCAATTTCTTCTTCCCCCAATTCTTCAATGATCTGTGTACCGCTTGCACTCCTGTTTCCTATAACTTTTTTATTGCATCTTTTTTCAAGTTCATGAATCAGTTCCGGTGGAAATCCTGTTTCTGTAAAGGTTTTAAATGGCTTATCTGTTTTAATTCCCATCATTTCCCAGTGCCCGGTCATAGTATCTTTACCATTACTTGCCTCTCCCAGACGCATATATCGGCCCACCGGATCATTAATTCCCTTCATTTTTCCTGCGGTATGAAGATTCAGAAGACCCAGCTTCTGCAGATTGGGAACATCCAATACCTCCATCTGTTCCAGAATATGTCCCAGGGTATCCACTCCCACATCACCAAACTGTGATGAATCCGGCATTGCTCCAATACCGAGGGAATCAAGAACAATTACAAAAATACGGCTGAACTTGTTCATTTTCCTTTACCTCCCATTTTCGTCTCTGTGGATCATAATCCTGACAGCCTCTATTGCCGTCTGAACTGCCATATCTGTATTATGCACAACTGGATTATAAAGCCCCAGTTTTTCCCTTTCCTGATTTGCAACCACCAAAAAGCAGGCCCCTGCTCTCACATGAAGGCAACTTGCCACAGTAAAGAGTGCCGCAGATTCCATCTCTGAAGCAAGGCATCCCAGTCTTTTCCAGGCCTCCCATTTATTCATCAGCTCATAGCTTACCGGTTTTACCTCCGGTTCATGCTGGCCGTAAAAGGAGTCCTTGCTTTGAACCACACCCGTATGAAAAGAAAACTCTTTTTTCTCAGCTGCTTCTGCCAGAGCGTTGGTTACTGACAGATCAGCTATGGCCGGAAATTCTATAGGAGCATACTCTCTGCTGGTTCCCTCCATACGGATTGATCCTGTTGCGATCACAATATCTCCACTCTTTATTTCTGTCTGCATGCCTCCACATGTTCCCACACGGATAAAAGTATCGGCCCCGCACCGATACAGCTCTTCCATTGCTATTGCTGCAGAAGGTCCGCCTATTCCGGTAGAAGTCACACTCACCTTCACCCCATCCAGTTTTCCTGTATAGGTTGTAAACTCCCTGTTGTCAGCAATGAGAACAGGATCATCAAAGTATTCTGCAATTTTAACACAACGTTTTGGGTCTCCCGGCATGATCACATAGCGGCCCACCTCGCCCTTTTTCACCTGTATATGATACAGTCTTTCCGGATCTTCCGAATAATTTTTCATTTAAATATCTCCTTTCATATAAAGAAAGACAGATGGAAAGTGTTCTGGGCTGCTTTCCTCTGTCTTCTGTCTCTGATATCTTTCTAATCACATGCAGCCTTAAACTCTGTCCAGTTTTTCTGGTACTGTTCATCCGCTTCACGGCTTACATTTTCAATGAATTCACCCTTTGTCACGCTGTCCGGAGCAACAAGATCAGGATTCACCTGATCATATGCTGCTTTGTTGGTGCTGTAATATCCAATAGCATTGGTACATTTGGCCGCTACATCCGGCTGACAGATATAATCCATAAAGGAAGCTGCCGCATCTTTATCCGGTGCATTGCTGGGGATAAACATTCCCAGGATTCCGAATCCAAGCCCCTCTTCGGGATAAACAACCTTCAGATCAGGATTTTCCTTCAGTGCTTCCGTAACCTGAGAGGTATAGAGGAAAGCTACGCTTGCCTCTCCGTTCAGAAGAGCCGCCTGAGTATTATCATCCTGGATCAGCCGTACATTGGGAGCAAGTTCAAGAAGTTTTTCCCCTGTTTTCTTAATAACATCCACATCTTCTTCATTCATGCTCTCGCCCATGGAAAGCTGAGTGATTCCATTGATCACACGATAATTCGCAGTAAGGGCGATGCTGTCCTTCAATGAGGGATCCCACAGATCCTTATATCCTTTAATTTCAATATCTACCTGTCCGGGATCGTATACGATCAGAGGGATTCCTGCTCCATATGGAACAATATATTCGTTCTGAGGATCATAAGTCTGTCCCTGATAAAGAGAATCGATATTTCCTATATTCTCCAAGGATTCCTTATCCAGTTTCTGTACAAGTCCTCCCTGAATGGCAGTTTCCAGAATATAATCATCTGCAACTACAATATCGTAATCCCCACCCTTTGCCATTGAAAGCTTCTCAAGCATAGTCTCATCAGTATCAAAGTTGGAATAAATAACCTTTACTCCTGTCTCTTTTTCAAAATCGTCAAGCACTTCCTGAGGAAACATTCCTTCCCAGGTAAAAATTACAAGTTCTTTATCTTCTCCTGCACTTTTAAATCCTGTAAAAATGCTTCCTGCGATCAATGTACACAAAAGAACCGCCAGCACTCTTTTTTTCATAATCTGCCTCCTTTTCTTAACCATAATGAAAGTATAGCTCATTTTTTCTTTATTGAAAAGAGAAGAATAAAAAAAGAATCCGGAAAGATTTTCATCTTCCCGGATAGTAAGAATCAGTATTTAAAGTTCATACTTATGCAGCAGCTCTCTCTTCTTTTTTCTCAAAAAGCTTCTTAATTCCCTGTACAGCAACAATTACGCCAAGGATCAGAAGCAATACAGCGAAGATAAGCTGAAGGGTGTTTCCAAGTGTCAGGCCTGTGGTCATAAACGCCTTTCCAAGCTTCACGATAGTCATAGATAAAGCAGTAAAGGTAACTGCCATCATAAATGCCATTGGAATCCAAAGCATACATCCCTGACGTTTTGTCTTTTTAAGGAATACAGCACAGGCTACAAGAGCAAGCACGGACAGCAGCTGGTTAGCAGAACCAAACAGAGGCCAGATCTCAGCATATCCTACTTTTGCCAGAAGGAATGCAAGAACCAGTGTCAGAGCAGTTGCAAAAAATTTATTAGTCACAACTTTAAGGAACGGACTCATATTGTTCTCATCCACATCATCGTCCATAAAGAATTCCTGGAAAGAAAGACGTCCTACACGTGCTACGGAATCCAGAGATGTAAGTGCAAATGCAGATACTGCCAGGTTGATGAGAGTAAATACCAGATCATGAGGTAATCCTGTAACAGAAAGGAAGTTTGCAATAGCTCCTGCAAAGATCTGCGGCTGTGTGGTAAGTCCCTGTGCTGCTGCTTCACCATCTGCAAAAGAGGCAACTGCAATAAGAGCAATAATTGCCAGCATACTTTCCATTAACATTGCGCCAAAAGATACAGGCAGCATATTCTTTTCGTTTTTGATCTGCTTGGAAGCAGTACCGGAAGATACCAGAGAATGGAAACCGGAAACAGCTCCGCAGGCAATGGTTACGAACAGAATTGGGAACAGATATTGTCCGTCAACAACAAATCCATTAAATGCATTCAGATTACATGATGGATTTGCAACAAAAACGCCAATGACAGCGCCTACGATCATAAAGATCAGAAGATAACTGTTCAGATAGTCACGGGGCTGAAGAAGAGCCCATACAGGTACTACACAGGCAATAAGCACATATGCAAAAATGATAATATGCCATGTCTCACGCTGCAGATAGATTGGGCATTTCAGGCCGATAGCAACAGCACCAACAAGCATAACAATAGCAATTGCCGTATTCACCCATTTGTTAAGTTTTCCATATTTTAAAATCATTCCCAGAAAAACTGCCTCAAGGATAAACAGCATTGAAGTTGTTGCTACTGCGCCGTTGGCAGCCACCTTGGATACCGTGCCTGCATCATTCGTCACAAATCCGTTAAATGTTCCTGCTACAACATCGCCAAATGCGGCTATAACAAGGATACAGAACAGCCAGCAGAATAACAGAAAGAGTTTCTTACCCAGTTTACCGATATACTCTTCAATTATGTAACCAATGGTACGTCCTTTATTTTTTACTGAAGCATACATGGCTGCAAAATCCTGTACTGCTCCAAAAAATACACCGCCTACAAGGATCCAAAGCATAACAGGAACCCAGCCAAAAATTGCTGCCTGGATTGGTCCATTGATAGGACCGGCACCTGCAATAGATGCAAACTGATGTCCAAATACCACATTGGTATCAGCAGGTACATAGTCAACTCCATCTTCCAGTTCATAGGCGGGAGTTTTTGCATTGGGATCAATTCCCCATTTTTTCTGA
>JAXEUE010000010.1:0-3872 GCA_034115005.1 Blautia sp. | reverse complement strand
GACGCTTAGGCGGGGTTAGCGTCCTTACTTTCGAAAAAAAATTAAATTTTTTCATTTTTATGCGTCCGATATTGAAAAAATTCAGCATATTAATTATAAAGTAATGGAGGAATGATTTATGGTAACAGTATCTTACGGCATGAAAATTAAAAATGAGAACCATATCTTCGATAAAACAATCGAAGTGTATCGTGATGCCGTAAAATATCTGGCTAATATTGTATTACTCCATTATGATACAATCTCTGAAAGAAGATTCGAAAGGAGTAAGTCTTATGTTACAACCGTGGGAAGATGCTTGGAAAGATGCGTGGGAGGATGCTACTAGAGAACAATCTATACACATCGCAAAATCTTTATCTAATATTTGAGCAGAAGACCCCGACTAAATCTATGATTCAGTCGGGGATGAATGCTCTTTTTTTGTTTTAGGCCTTCCTGGCTTACGATTCTGGTTTTCCACATATTGTTTTAAAACATCCAGCGTTACTCCTCCGCAGGAAGCAATGAAATAGCTTTGTGACCAGAAACTTCCTTTCCATAAAAATTTCTTAATGTAGTCATTATAATCTCTTCTTATAATTCTTGATGTTACACTCTTAAGCATAGCTATCTCGTTTGCAATGGCATATTTTGGGCTCATTTCAGCCAGTATATGGACATGGTCTTCCATTACTTCTATAGACAGGATTCTTCCTTCTCTTTGTGTTATCAGTCTGTCGAATTCTTTTTTTAAACGTTCACCTATTTCTTCATTAATGCATTTCCTCCTGTATTTTGTAACTAATACTATATGATACTGAAGTCCATATACAGCATGCGTGGTTCTTTTGTATTCCATATGATATCCTCCTTAGAAAAATATATAAGTGATTATATATAAGCTTGACATTCTATGATTATTATGATATAATTATAAGCAAATATAAGAGATTTGTCAATATACATTAAATATATAAGTGATTAACGAAGGCTCAAGAAATCCCCGGCCAACGAATGTTGTCCGTGGGTAATAACAAATCCGCTTCGTCCGTGAGTCCGAATCCCCGGCCGAAGTCTGGTGCAAAGCGCATAGCGCGGCGCATCAAAAAGGAGGTGTACTGCATATGAAAAAATGCTTGTTTTCCAATTATATCAAGCTGTCTGAAAATGATTTTAAAACTATCTGTTCAGATATCGAAAAATTTAATACCATGAAACGGATTGCATTCTCATTAGTTAAGGAATATGGTGGGGACAAGCCTGTTTTGCATAGCACTGCCTCCTGTGATGACGATGATTTGTCAATTCATCTGTATCTGAAAGAGTTTGTAGACTGCAACGATTATTTTAGAAACAGTGCCCGTGAAGAAGCTAAATCTTTATATAAAAGTGCCATGGAGACATTACAGCTTCATCATGACGAAATTGAATCTCAGATAGCGCAGATGGATAAGAAGCTGAAGGAACTGGAGTCCAGATTAAAACATCTTACAGAAGAAAAAGAATCCCTTATTGCACGTTCCAAGAATCAAAAAATTCATTCTGGCAAGAAGATTAAATTTAAATCATATAAAGGCGGCAATGAGACGGAGCAGAAAGATGGGAGCTTCAAAGTTCATAAAGGACGTAAAACATATACTTTTGAGAACCAATATTTGTTTGAGACCAATTATCTTAATCCTGAGATTAAACAGCTGAAATCAAAAATAAGGCTTATTTCTCAGAGGCGCGATTCAGCTGTGAAAAAGCTTGACAGGATAAATCAGGATATAGAAAATCACTCTCCCCATGTATGTTTTGGAAGCCGCAAACTTTTTAAAAAGCAGTTCACGGTATATGATAACCATGATGACTGGAATCATGTATTTCAGAAGGCAAGAAACAAGAGAATAATGATTTCCGGACGAAAAGATGCAGCATATGGAAACTTTGTTGTACATTATGATATTACAAGCCATAGTCTTATATACACTTCCATGAACGGAAGGAAAATCGTTATGGATAATGTCATCTTTCCATATGGACAGGAATATGTGGATTTTGCAGTGTCGGCAAAAAAACCTGAACGCAAAGCAGTGGCATGGACATTTGAAATCCATGGAAGAAAAATTCTTGCAAAATGCACAGTTGAGCTTCCGGATGCAAGGATGAACGATTATTACAAAGACGGATGTGTTGCTTTCGATACGAATGTTGACCATTTTGCAGTTGCTGAAATTGATAAAAACGGTAATCTTCTTCAGCACAAAGTTATAAAATTTAACATACGTGGAAAATCATCGGAACAGATAGAACACATCCTGTCGGAAGCGCTTGAACAGGTTTTTTGTATTGCCAGGAAATGTAATAAACCTTTGGCAATGGAAAACCTTGAAAATATAGAACAGGAATATTTATATCAGGGCAAAAGACTAAATGAAGTCCTCTCATCTTTTGCATATAGCAAGATTACAGCTTTGGCTGAATCAAAGTCATATAAGTATTGTATCAATTTAATAAAGGTGAACCCTGCTTTTACATCACAGATTGGAAAAGTTAAGTATTTACGAAGAAATGGTCTATCTGTTCATGAAGCTGCTGCTTATACGATTGCAAGAAGAGCACTTGGTTTTAAAGAAAAGCTTCCATCAGACATGAGACACTTAATTCCTGAATCAAATAAACGAAAGCATCATTGGTCGCAATGGCGGCTGATACATAACAGTATAAAAGAATATAAGCCAGTATATTTTTATACATATATCCCGTATAAACAATTCAACAGTATTAAAGAAATGAACAAATATTTTGACAGCATATCAGAGAAAAAGCAGAACAATACTGCTTGTACATTGCCGGCAGTTATTCCTGACTCCATTCCGGCATGAAAACTTATCTATGATTCCGCGAGCAAGGCTCGCTGGAATCAGCGAAGGCATATACATGAGCGTATGCCGAATCCGGCCAAACCGGTGGGCAGTAACGCGGGCGGGGTTTCTAAACTCCCACGCACGCGTTCAGCTACCTTTATACCGATGGGCAACTGACATTGACCGCGGTTTTCCGCCCGTCGATAATTAATATATAGTCATGGAACCATATGGCGAGGGCAAACCAGAGGAAGAGTCTTTCTACCATATGGATGAAATCCATTTTTTCAGGGCAATAGGAACGCAGGGCTGTATCTTTTGAAGACTATTTTCCTTCGGGAGAATGTAATTTTCAAACAGTCTTTAGTCCAAGCGGATGGATTGCCCAGGCCTGAACAAGGTGAGACCTGCAAAAACCGGGCCCCGATTGCAAAAAACATAAAAAAATAACTAGCGATATAAATAAATACATCGCCAGTCGACTTTTTTGCATGAGGCTCCTTCTGATTCGCTTGCGATATCAGTAGGAGTGGTTTCACTTCAACATGGTGGTAACATTAGTTGACTGAGGACTTTTACGGCCTTCGTCGGTGCAAGCGAGCTTTGCTCGCTGCGTCATATTCGTTACTAAAACACAAAATGTTTTGTGTCATTTTGAAATACTATACACCATGAATTTTGTACTAATTTTTCATTAAATTTGTTGGAATTTTTACTGCCAGATAAGTAAAATTTATCGCAGTTTTCACATCCGATGATATTATATTTTTAATTAAAAATAGTAAAAATGATGTAGAAATCTAAGAGATACCTGCAGCAAAAATACAGGAAAATGAATGAAAGTTTCTCGATTTCGTTGGGTTCATTTACAGAATTTTGTAAGAAAATTTACAGATGATGATTTGAAGCCTCCACACGACTAAAGTCGAGGGATTCCCGCATCTGAAAACAGACACTTGAAGAGGACTCGAGTATCACTGCAGCAGGAGGGGGCCTCCCCTGCAGATATAACCCCCGGGTGACAGACGAGCTGTCCCTTAG
>JAXEUE010000009.1:0-2782 GCA_034115005.1 Blautia sp. | reverse complement strand
CAAGGCTGATATTGACAGAGTCGTTAATACCTACCTGTCCAAATATGAAATTCATCTGGAAAGTGCCCTTTCCGAACTGACAACTGTGGAAAATCTTTCTCCTTTTATAGAGATCAATCCTTATAAGGAAGCATTAAATACGGTTAACGGTTTCTATGAAGAGTTAAATTCACCTGAGCAGATTACTCCCGGTCAGATTGGCATTGAAAAGGCACTGACAATTGTCCGCCGTATTCAGTCAGAATGTCAGGAACTTACGGACAAACGCACTGACCTGGAGCATAAACTTGCTTCTCTGGATGAGTCTCTTCGGGTAATCCGGCCTTTCAGAAATATCAATTATAACCTTTCTTCAATCCTTAAATTTAAGTTTATCCATTATCGGTTTGGAAGAATTGAGAAAGAGTATTTTCAGAAATTCGAGAAATATATTTATGATAATCTTGATACCATTTTTATTAAATGTGATGAAGATGACCAGTATATCTGGGGTATTTATTTCGTCCCCGAACATGAAGCTCAGAAGGTAAAAGCCGCATATTCCTCCATGCATTTTGAAGGGATCTATATTCCGGATACCTACGAAGGCACAGCTAAATCCGCTTATGAACAGCTGACTGTCAAACGGGATGAAACCGCACGGGCCCTGGCAGAAGCAGACCGTCAAAAGGCCGAATATCTTGCTGGAAACAGTCAGGATATCGTATCTGCAAGAAATGCGATCACTCAGCTTTCCGGGAATTTTGACATCCGTAAGCTTGCAGCCTGCACCAAGGGCAGCGGAGAGAAGGATGTTTTCTATATTTTATGCGGATGGATGACAGAAAAAGATGCACACTCCTTCCAGTCAGATATCAAAAATGATACAAGCATTTTCTGTATCATAGATGGAGAAGACGATGAGCATATCAAACCCGGACTGCACCAGCAGCCCCCAACCAAGCTGAAGAATCCAAGGCTGTTTAAACCATTTGAAATGTATGTAAAAATGTATGGTCTTCCGGCTTACAACGAAATGGATCCTACATGGTTTGTGGCAATCACCTATTCTTTTATATTTGGTGCAATGTTTGGAGATGTGGGACAGGGGCTTCTGCTGTTTATCGGCGGATTTCTTCTTTATAAATTCAAGCATATCACTCTTGCCGGCATTGTCAGCTGTGCAGGTGTGTTTTCCACATTTTTCGGTTTTATGTTCGGAAGCTTCTTTGGTTTCGAGGATGTACTTCCAGCCATATGGCTGCGGCCTATGAATAATATGATGACGGTTCCTTTTATAGGAAAATTAAATACCGTATTTATTATTGCCATCGGATTCGGTATGTGCATCATCCTTCTGTGTATGATATTTAACATTATCAATGCATGGAGGGCAGGAGATGTGGAACATATGTGGTTTGACACCAACTCTGTTGCAGGACTGGTGTTCTATGGTTCTGCAGCTGTTTCCATCGCACTGATTCTCACCGGTCACGCCCTTCCGGGAGGAATGGTAATGTTTATTATGTTTGGAATCCCACTCCTCCTTATCTTTTTTAAGGAGCCTCTGACAAACCTTGTAAGAAAAAAATCTCAGCTCATATCCGGAAGCAAGGGAATGTTTGTGGTACAGGGATTCTTTGAAATGTTTGAAGTACTGCTGAGTTATTTTTCCAATACTCTTTCCTTTGTCCGTATTGGTGCATTCGCAGTTAGCCACGCAGCCATGATGGAAGTGGTACTCATGCTTGCCGGCGCAGAAAGCGGAAATCCCAACTGGATCGTCATAGTTCTGGGCAATCTGTTTGTATGCGGTATGGAAGGACTGATCGTTGGAATCCAGGTACTTCGTCTGGAATATTATGAAATGTTCAGCCGGTTTTACAAAGGCACAGGACGTAAGTTTGAACCATTCCGTCCGGCCAGATAATATATTTAAGAGGAGGTCATTATTATGACAGTTATGACACAGATTATTTTAGCAGTTGCACTTGTTCTCAGCATTATTTTTCCTTTTGGATACTATCTGATAGGAGAAAAAAACCGTGGCCGTTATAAGACTGCCATAGGCGTGAATGCCTTTTTCTTCTTCGGCACCATGCTTGTGGCTATTGCAGTTATGTTTACAGGCGCTTCTTCCGTACAGGCTGCATCAGGTTCACAGGCAGGACTTGCAACAGGTATGGGTTACATTGCAGCAGCCCTTGTTACCGGACTTTCCTGTATCGGTGGTGGTATTGCCGTTGCCAGTGCGGCAAGTGCAGCTCTTGGCGCAATCAGCGAAGATCAGAGTATTCTTGGTAAATCTCTGATTTTTGTAGGTCTTGCAGAAGGTGTTGCCCTCTATGGACTGATCATCTCCTTCATGATTCTGGGACAATTATAAAATGCAAATGTTCTTAATCAGCGACAATATCGATACCTATACAGGGATGAGACTGGCTGGTGTGGAGGGAGTCGTGGTACATGAACATGATGAGCTTAAGGAAGCTCTTCAGAAGGCTATTGCAAATAAAGAAATCGGAATTATTCTCCTTACTGAGAAATTCGGCAGGGAATTTCCCGAAATTATTGATGATGTAAAGCTGAACCACAAAACTCCCCTGATCATCGAAATCCCTGACAGACATGGTACCGGCCGCAAACCGGATTTTATCACTTCTTATGTTAATGAAGCAATTGGATTAAAACTGTAGGCAGGTGTAAGCATGACAATTGATGAAAAAATCAGCCATTTTTATGATGTGACTGTAGAAGAAGCCCGGGCAGAATCTGCTGCCATCCTGGAACAGCATAAACAGAA
>JAXEUE010000008.1:0-11638 GCA_034115005.1 Blautia sp. | reverse complement strand
GATTAAATGTTTGATGCACTCAAGACAACCTTCTAGCTTAGTTATCTCTCGTCTTTACTGTTTTTGGTTTCTTCAACCGTTCTTGAATGTAAAAGAATTTTCGAGAATCGTATGTGTTTCACTGTTCAGTTATCAAGGTTTCTACTGTTCTTATTTCCGACAGCTTTTTTATACTACCATAAGCTGTTTTCATTGTCAAGAACTTTTTTCAGGTTTTAAAAGTTTTTTAAAACCCAAACGGAGAAGGAGGGATTTGAACCCTCGCGCCGCTATTAACGACCTACTCCCTTTCCAGGGGAGCCCCTTCGGCCAGCTTGGGTACTTCTCCAAATTGCCCTAGATGCGTTATTCCAATAAAAGAATAACTATCCTCATATATTTCGTTTATCTGTTTCAGTAACAAAACGCTTATATATTGTACAACCTGAACCAGATGTTGTCAAGAACTTTTTTAACGGAGAGAGTGGGATTCGAACCCACGCGCCCTTGCGGACAAACGGTTTTCAAGACCGCCTCGTTATGACCACTTCGATATCTCTCCATATTCTCTTTTCGCGTTCTCTGTCAGCGCAAGAGATATTCTATCATTAAAATTTTATTGTGTCAACCACAATTTTACATTTTTTTCACTTTTTTAAAAATGCTTCTGCAACATACAGATCTTCAGGAGTGGTAATTTTTATATTACGGTAGGATCCTTCAAAAAGAGCTACCTGCACGGACGTCTGATCTTCTACAATCATTGCATCATCTGTGATATTGGTCATACTTCCTCTGCGAATGCTTTCATGTGCGTTTCTGATCAAAGAATAAGAAAAAATCTGAGGGGTCTGAATGATCCAGACCCTGTCTCTTTCGGGAGTTGCTTTTACGAATCCGTCAGAGTCAACAATTTTAACCGTATCTTTAGAAGGCATTCCGGCTGAGCAGGCACCTGTTTTCTTTACACAGGCAAGTCCTCTTTCTATCATGCCCAGTGTAATAAATGGCCTTGCCCCATCGTGAATCAGAACATATTCAGTATCTTTACATGCAAGAAGCCCTGCATATACTGAATCATATCTTTCTTTGCCTCCCTCGATTATATCCTTCACTTTTGTAAAACCATATTTTCTTATGATATCCTTCTCACAGTAATCAATACTCTGCTTTCCGGTTACCAGTATGATATCATCAATCAGTGGGCTCTCCTGAAAGCAATAAAGGGAATAATACAGGATAGGACGGCCCTGTATCTCGAGAAACTGCTTTTGAATTTTGCTGTTCATTCTTTTTCCCTGTCCTGCCGCAAGGACAATTGCTGTATTTTTTCCCATTCTCTTACCGTTCTCCCAGTTTCAGATTTGGAACTGCATTCAGATCCCATCCATGCCGGGTACCCTTCAAATATTCATAATATGCCGCCGTTCCGATCATCGCACCATTATCTGTGCAGAAAATCGGAGATGGACAGTAAAATGTATAATTCCTATTTTTGCAGGCTTCTTCCATAGCAGCACGCAGGGAACCGTTAGAAGCTACTCCTCCCGCAATAGCTATCTTCTTCATTTCATAATCCTTTGCGGCAAGCATTGTATGCTCCACCAGGACATCTACCACAGCATTTTGAAAAGAAGCCGCAATGTCAGCACGGTTAACATCCTGTCCTGTCATCTGGGCATGGTTGAGATAATTCAAAACGGCAGACTTCACACCACTGAAACTGAAATCATATGGGCAGTCTCCAATCTTTGCCCTGGGAAACTCAATTGCATGTGGATTCCCTTCTTTGGAAAGTTTATCAATCTTAGGACCTCCGGGATATCCCAGGCCAATTGCTCTGGCAACCTTGTCGAAGGCTTCTCCTGCCGCGTCATCCCGTGTACGTCCCAGAATTTCAAATTTTCCGTAATCTTTCACAATTACAAGATGTGTATGACCACCTGAAACAATGAGACATAGAAATGGCGGCTCCAGATCCGGATGCTCAATATAGTTTGCCGAAACGTGTCCTTCAATATGATGAACCCCTACAAGAGGAAGCTTCTTGGCGTATGCAATGGCTTTTGCCTCAGCGACTCCTACAAGAAGTGCTCCCACAAGACCTGGTCCATAAGTTACACCGATAGCATCCAGATCATCCAGAGTGACTCCTGCCTCATCCAGGGCCTGCTGTATCACCTGATTTATTTTTTCAATATGTTTCCTGGAAGCTATTTCCGGAACAACTCCACCATACAATTTATGAAGCTCGATCTGTGAAGAAATAATATTTGACAGAACTGTCCTGCCGTTTTTTACTACAGATGCAGCTGTTTCATCACAGGAGCTCTCAATCCCGAGAATTAATATATCTTTCATTTCATCCTCCTAAGGTAAAAAGTACCGTATATACTACTCTTCTGTAAAATTAAGTTCTGCACTTTTTCCATCTTTACCAGGATAAGCATTAGGAAAAATCTCGCGTACTTTTTCCATATAATCATCCGGTCGTACCAGAGACGGACTATAGTGTGTAAGCCACATTTCCTGTACGTGGGCATCTCTGGCCAGAACTGCCGCTTCTCGAAAGGTCATATGCTTATACCCTTTTGCCTTCTCTGCCTTATCATCCTCTCCGTACATTCCTTCACAGATAAACAGATCTGAGTCTGCCGCATGTTTTAAAATAGATTCTGCCGGTCTTGTATCAGTAGTATAAGTAAGCTTGATCCCCTTACGTGCAGGTCCCAGGACCATATCCGGTGTATAAGTAATACCGTCTGCTTCAATAGTCTGTCCTTTCTGAAGAGGGTTCCAGAATTTCAGCGGAATCTGCTGTTCTTTTGCCCTGTCAGCCGAAAATTTTCCCTGACGAAGTATCTCAAGTGTATAGCCATAGCACACCACATTATGGTTTACCCGGAAGGCTGTGATACGGTATCCGTTAAGCTCAAGAACATGTTCCGGGCTGGTAAGTTCAATAAACTTAAGTTCAAAGGGAAGTTCCGGAGCGATGACCCGAAGTGCATTCACTACCCGCTCCAGTCCTTTGGGACCCACAAGGGTCAGAGGAGTTGTGCGCTCCGCATTTCCCATAGTCAGAAGCAGCCCTGGAAGACCGCTGATATGATCTCCATGATAATGAGTAAAACAGATCACATCAATGGGTTTAAAACTCCATCCCTTCTCCTTGATGGCAATCTGAGTTCCCTCTCCGCAGTCGATCAAAAGGCTGCTTCCATTATATCTTGTCATAAGAGCAGTGAGCCATCTTCTGGGAAGAGGCATCATTCCTCCTGTTCCAACCAAACATACATCTAACATAAATTTCCTCCTGCATCTGGCCTGATTGCTTCCGGATGCCTTGTCATAAGAACAGCATCCTCTGTGGGATCACTGTAATAATTCTTCCGTATCCCATCTCTTGTAAATCCCACCCGTTCATAAAGCCTTATGGCGGTTTCATTTCCAACACGCACCTCAAGATGGAGAGTAGAAACCCCTCTGCAATCCGCCATACGGATCATACTTTCCATAATAAAATTACCGATTCCTTCTCTCTGCCTGTCCCTTCTCACTGCCACGTTGGTAATATCTCCCTCATCAAGTACCATGATAAGGCCACAGTATCCAAGGATTCTGCCTTTTTCTTCCACAACAAGAAACATGGTATCTTCTCTTGTCAGAAAAGTAAAAAAACCCTCCCTTGTCCAGGGAACCGGGAAAAGATCTGTCTCAATCTCCATCACCTGATCCAGATCATCTATCATCATTTCCCTTAACGTCATTTCAAAATACCTGCCTGTTTCTGAGATTTCTCTCTTTCTGCTCGTTCACGTTCCGCCTGGGATACCCTGATATATTCAGGTACATGCTCCATGGCGGTCTGTACCTTTCCTTCCTTCAAATAAATCATACCCAATGCAGCAACAGATCCAGCTCTCTGTTTATTAACATGAGCCGGAGCAAAGGAAAAAGGAACCTTTAATTTCTCCTCAATTATATTTCTGAAGACAGGTACTCCATCTCCAAGAAATGTAACCATTTCTTTTCTGGCATTCAATTCCTGGATAAGTTCTTCAATGGGAGCTGCCCACTGGGGCTTTATTACATCCAGTTTATGTTCAGTAAAACGGTAGATTCCCGTATATACCTGATTTCTTCGGGCATCCATGATCGGGCAGACAAGTCCCCATGTATCATACAGATTACAGGCAAGCGCATCCACTGTGGGAACTGCCACAATTGGTTTATTCAGTGCCAGTCCCAACCCCTTGGCTGTTGCAGAACCGATCCTAAGTCCTGTAAAAGATCCCGGACCTGCTGCCACAGCAATAGCATCTATAGTTTCAAGATCCAGTTCTGTCATCTTAACAATTTCATCCAGCATAGGAAGAAGTGTCTGCGAATGAGTCTTCCTGTAATTTACCGTATATTCGGCAAGAAGTGTATCATCTTCAACAATGGCTGCTGATGCTACAATTCCTGAACTGTCCAGTGCTAAAATCTTCATAATTTACGCCTCCCGGCTGTGTCACGCAGCCTTTATAATTCTTCATCCAAACCTTCAATGGTAATTTTCCTGTAGTCATATCCTTTTTCCGGATTTTTCTCAATAGTGATTCTGATCCGTCTGTCAGGCAGAATCTCATCAATAAGTTCTGCCCATTCAATCAGGCACACACCCTGCCCGAAGAAATAATCATCATAGCCGATTTCTTCCATCTCCTCAATATCACCAATACGGTATACATCAAAGTGATACAGAGGAAGACGTCCGCTGTCATATTCCTGAATAATCGTAAAAGTAGGACTGTTAACCGGTTCCGTAATACCCAGTCCGGCTGCCACGCCCTGTGTAAAAACTGTCTTGCCTGTTCCAAGGTCTCCGGTCAGTGTATAAATCTGGCCCTGCCTGGCATATTCACCGATCCTTTTTCCTGCCTCAAATGTTTCCTGAGCCGATTTTGTTTCTATTATCATCTTTTCCACCTTTTTCTTGCAGAATCATTCTTTGCATATTATAATAGAGCGAACGGGGAAATACAATACTTTTTAAAAAGGAGAAGAAACTATGTCAAATCCTATTGTAACTATTACTATGGAAAACCAGGATGTGATGAAGGCTGAATTGTATCCGGATATCGCACCTAATACAGTAAATAATTTCATCAGTCTCATAAAAAAAGGATTTTATGACGGACTGATCTTCCATCGTGTGATCAATGGCTTTATGATTCAGGGCGGATGTCCCAACGGAAACGGAATGGGAGGTCCGGGATACAGCATCAAAGGAGAATTCACCCAGAACGGATTCCAGAATAACCTGAAACATACTGCAGGTGTTCTTTCTATGGCAAGAGCCATGCATCCTGATTCTGCAGGAAGCCAGTTTTTTATTATGCATAAAGATGCTCCCCATCTTGATGGAAGCTATGCAGTATTTGGAAAAATCATTGAAGGCATGGACGTGGTAAACAGAATCGCTGAAGAGGACACAGATTATAACGACCGTCCTCTTGATGAGCAGAAAATCAAATCCATGACTGTGGAAACTTTTGGAATGGATTATCCTGAACCTGAAAAATGCTAAAACCTTATTATGAAACCCGGGCAGAAATACCCGGGCTTTTTCAATCCTCAAAAATCTTTATTTCACCATCTGCCAGTCCGAAATACAGATCTTTATCCTTTTTCATTCTGGCACGTCCACTGGTTCCTTCCGTAATTGCTTTTTCTACTTCCTGTACCTGATCAGCAGGAACAAGAATATGAAGAACTACTTTGTCCGAGTATTCTGAATCCAGAACAGGAAGTCCCCTCTCTCCCACAATGTACTGTATCTTGCCTATTCCATTATAATCCGTAATGACCTCCAGAGATATTCCGTATGTTTTCTCTATGATGACACTGGCCTGAATACCCTTCTGAAGACTTTTGGAATAAGCTCTCACCAGGCCTCCTGTTCCCAGCAGTATACCTCCGAAATATCTGGTAACTACTGCAGCCACATTATAGATCTGCTCTCCAAGGATCACATCAAGCATAGGTCTTCCTGCAGTTCCGGAAGGCTCGCCATCATCACTGCATCTGGTAAATTCTCTGTTTTTTCCCACAGAATATACAAAACAATTGTGCCGTGCATCCCAGTATTTCTTTTTCATCTGTTCAATAAATGCCAGGGCTTCCTCCTCTGTCTCCACATGGCATACGGTGGCAATAAACCTTGATTTTTTCTCAATGATTTCTCCTTCACCGCCTTTATATACAGTCTTATATTTATCCAGCATTCCTGTACCTCCGGTTTTCCAACAGCAGCATATATTCTTTATTACAGAATTCTGTCAGCCCTGTGTATACTATGTATCAGGATACCACATAATCAATTATAAAATCAAATGTGAAATTTAAAGATTTTGCTTTATTTACGTATTCTTATTTGATATAATATAACGGATTATAAAGGAGGTCTAACATGAACTACGGAAAAAAAGCGACCGCAAAGAAGCGAAATTCTCTGATTTCCCGTACATCTATGATGGGGAAACGGGCCAGGGTTTCTTTGATCAGAGTTTTTTTTATTGTGCTTATTGCGCTCTTTGTGGGAGGTGTATGTCTTGGAGCCGGGTCCTTCAAGGGAGTGATCGACAATGCACCGGATGTGGATGATATTGATATTATGCCTTTAGGCTATGCAACTTTCTTATATGACGATCAGGGAAATCAGATGCGTAAGCTTGCAGCCCCAAGCTCGAACAGACTTCCCGTTACAATCGAACAGATTCCTCTGGATCTGCAGCACGCTGTAGTTGCCATTGAGGATGAGCGTTTTTATGAACATAACGGAATCGATGTAAGAGGTATTCTCCGTGCCGGTGTAAAGGCACTTACAACCGGCGATCTGTCAGAAGGTGCCAGTACCATTACTCAGCAGCTTCTGAAGAACAATGTATTTACCAACTGGACAAGTGAGTCAACATGGCTTGAAAAATTTACACGTAAATTTCAGGAGCAGTACCTGGCAGTTCAGGTAGAGAAGAAGATCCAGGATAAAAATGTCATTCTTGAGAACTACCTGAATACCATTAACCTTGGCGCAGGCGCATATGGCGTTCAGGCAGCAGC
This sequence comes from Blautia sp., assembly GCA_034115005.1. Lineage (GTDB taxonomy): Bacteria > Bacillota > Clostridia > Lachnospirales > Lachnospiraceae > Blautia_A. The sequence goes on along the minus strand of JAXEUE010000008.1, from coordinate 4,552 downwards.
CAGACAGTATTTTAACAAGGATGTATGGGAACTGAACCTTTCGGAATGTGCAACACTTGCCGGAATTACCCAGAATCCCAGCAGATATAATCCTATCCTTAATCCAAAGGATAATGCCAAACGTAGAAAAGATGTCCTCAAACATATGCTGGATCAGAATTATATCACTGCAGACCAGTATAATGAAGCTTTGAATGATGATGTATACACCCGTATTCAGGAAGCACAGGAGGCCGTTTCCAATTCCAGGAATACTATCTATACCTACTTTGAGGATGAACTGACTGACCAGGTAATCAATGATCTTATGAATATTAAAGGTTATACTAAAACACAGGCCCGGAACCTTCTGTACAGCGGTGGTCTTAAGATCTACACTACTCAGGATCCCAATATCCAGAATATTCTTGATGAAGAGTATTCTGACCCTTCCAATTTTCCTGATCAGGTTCAGTATGAGCTTGATTATGCGCTTACTGTAACTGCCCCTGATGGAAAGGAAGTAAACTACAGTAAGGAAATGTTACAACTTTATTTTCAGAATGAAGATCCTTCCTTCGACCTTCTCTTTGATTCACCGGAAGAAGGCCAGACTTATGTAGACCGATATAAAGAAAGCATCCTTGCTGACGGAAGCAAAGTTGTGGCAGAACGTGTAAATTTTGCTCCACAGCCCCAGTCATCTTTGAGTGTGATCGATCAGCATACCGGTTATGTAAAGGGTATTATAGGCGGACGCGGTCAGAAGACAGCCAGCCTGACACTTAACCGTGCTACAGACACTACTCGTCAGCCTGGATCTACTTTTAAAATTGTATCCACCTATGCGCCTGCCCTTAATGAAAAAGGAATGACGCTTGCAACTACTTTTGAGGATGAGCCATATAATTATCCCGATGGGGCTCCGGTAAATAATGCCTCCCGCAGCTATAACGGAACCACCACCATCCGGACTGCAATCCAGAACTCTGTCAATGTGGTTGCAGTAAAATGTCTGGAACAGGTAACTCCTGCACTCGGGCTTCAGTATCTGGATAACTTTGGATTTACCACACTTGCCCATGGAACAGAAGCTGATATGGATGCCAACGGAAATGTATGGAGTGATGCAAACCTTGCTACCGCGCTTGGAGGTATCACAAAAGGTGTAACGAACGTGGAACTGTGTGCTGCCTATGCGTCTATTGCCAACAACGGCAAGTATATCAAACCTGTTTACTACACAAAAATTCTTGACCATAACGGCAACGTGCTTATTGAAAACACTTCTGCTGAACGTTCTGTAATAAAAGAGAGTACTGCCTTTCTTCTCACCAGTGCCATGGAAGATGTTGTAAGACAGGGTACAGGTACAGCCTGTCAGCTTGATAATATGGCTGTTGCTGGAAAGACCGGTACGACAGAAGCCTATAATGACTTATGGTTTGTGGGCTTCACCCCATATTACACCTGTGCTGTCTGGTCAGGATATGACAATAATGAAAAGCTTCCTGATTATGCCAGAAATTTCCATAAAGCTTTATGGAAAAAAGTCATGACCAGAATCCATGAAGGATTAGAGTACCAGGATTTCCAGAAACCTGCCAGCGTTGAAATGACAAGCATCTGCGAAGAAACAGGTCTCCTTCCAAGAGCAGGCTGTCCTGTGATTACAGAATATTTTGATGTGGGAACAATGCCTACAGAATATTGCGATCAGCATTTTTATGACGAAGAAGAACAGACAGAAGACGAACAGGCAGATGCCCTTGAAGTGACACCTACTCCAGCAGAATCCCCTGAAAATCCGGAGGATGAAAATGGCGATACTGAATCGGATGAAAATGGGGATGAGAATGGCAACGAATATGATTATGAAAATGGGAATGAAGATCAGAATGATGACGATGCCTATCAGATTGATTATTATGAATAGAAATTAAATCATACCGCAATGGCAAAAGGGCTTTCACGATTACCTGTGATATCGTGAAAGCCCTTTATTTTATATAATTGAAGAATACTGATCAGTCCTCTTTTATTACCATACGGGCAGATCCATAGATACCAGCATCATTACCAAGACTTGCCAGAATAATCGGTGTATTTTTGCAGGCAGAGAAAGTATATTTTTTATAATACTTCTCAACACAGTCAATTAAAGGCTGTCCGGCTTTCGAAACTCCTCCTCCGATCACAATAACCTGAGGATCTGTTACACAGGCGAAAATGGCCAGTGCCCCTCCAAGTTTCTCTCCAACCTGCTCCATGGTCTTTACGGCAAGAGGATCATCTTCTTTATATGCATCAAGAACAGCTTTTGCAGAAAGGGACACAACAGAACGAAGCACACTTTCCTCCTGCGAGGAATTCAAAAGCTCTTTGGCAACACGTACAATTCCGGTTGCGGATGCATACTGCTCCAAACATCCACAGTTTCCACAATTGCATTGTTCTGTTTCCTCATGGTTCATATTGGCATGACCAATTTCTCCTCCTGCACCGTGAGCTCCTGCAACAATTTTTCCATCAATGATAATTCCACCGCCTACGCCTGTTCCAAGTGTAACCATAATTACATTTCTTGCTCCTGCCGCAGCACCTTTCCATGCCTCCCCAAGAGCAGCAACATTGGCGTCATTTCCTGCCCTGGAAGGTAATCCGGTAAGATCAGAAATCTCCTTTGTCACTTCCTTAAATCCCCAGAACAGATTTACCGCACATAAAACCTGTCCTTTATCATTCACAGGTCCCGGAACGCCGATTCCAACGCCATCAATTTCTGCTTTATCCAGTTGACGCTCTGTTATCTTATTCAGAATCGTATCTGCTATATCCGGAAGAATCTCATTTCCGTTGTTTTCTTTACGGGTGGGAATCTCCCATTTCTCCATCAGTGTACCATCTGTTTTAAAAAGTCCGCATTTTACGGTTGTTCCTCCAACATCAATTCCAAAACAATACTTTCCCATTATATCCTCCCTGTTTAAAACTAATCAATTTATTTTGCGTCATCACGTTTCTTTGCAAGATTTGCCTGTACACGCTTATACAGTTCTTCTGCGGCATTATATCCCATCTTCTTCTGCCTGTGGTTAACAGCAGCAGATTCTACAATAATGGCAAGATTTCTTCCCGGACGAATAGGAAGTGAATGACATACGATTTTATTTCCCAGATATTCCGTATATTCTTCATGAAGTCCAAGACGGTCATACTCCTTATCTCTGTCCCATTCTTCCAGTTTGATCACAAGGTCTACCGACTGAGTATCCTTTACACTTTCCACACCGAAAAGAGTCTTCACATCAATAATACCAATTCCTCTCAGCTCAATAAAATGTCTTGTGATATCCGGAGCTGATCCCACCAGTGTAACATCGCTTACTTTACGAAGTTCCACCACATCATCACTGACAAGACGATGGCCTCGCTTGATCAGCTCCAGAGCTGCTTCACTTTTTCCAATGCCGCTCTCTCCGGTAATCAACACTCCTTCTCCATACACATCTACCAGCACTCCATGGATAGAAATACAGGGAGCAAGCTGTACACCCAGCCAACGTATGATCTCCGCCATAAAACTGGAAGTGGTTCTTTCTGTCACGAATGTGGGAACCTTATATTTCAGTGCAAGATCGATCATATCCTGTGAAGGTCTTGTCATAGTGCTGAAGATTACGCATGGAATTTTGCTGGAAATAAATCTTTCATATTTAAATTTCCGCTCTTCATCACTGAGCTGCATCAGATAGGTATATTCCACATATCCAATGATCTGGACGCGCTCGTTTGCAAAGTGTTCAAGATACCCTGTCAGCTGTAATGCCGGTCTGTTTATCTCTGCTGTCCTGATCAGGATATCAGACAGGTCTATTTCCGGAGTCAGGTTATGAAGTCCAAGCTCCTGAACCAATTTCGTCAACTGTACACCCTTCATTTTTTTCTCCTTTAAAATTTAATATCAATTATTATAACACATCATAAGAAAAAACTTCAATGAGAAATCTCCTGAGAAGACTGATAAGAGTGGAAAAACTTGTATACCTGTTCAGCACTTTTCTGATTCATTGATTCTGTTTCTGACAGTTCTTCCACAGACGCATCCCTGATATTCTCTATGGATCTGAAACGACGCATTAATGCCTTTCTCCTTTTCTCTCCTATTCCTGGAATGTCATCAAGAACAGAGTGAACCTGTTCCTTGCTTCTCAGAGAACGGTGATATTCTATGGCAAACCTGTGTGCCTCATCCTGAATTCTTGTAATCAGCCGGAATCCCTCACTGGATGTATCAACAGGTATCTCCACATTATTATAATATATCCCCCTGGTTCTGTGATAATCATCTTTTACCATACCACATACAGGAATATTAAGTCCTAATTTTTCAAGAACTTTCAGAGCAATATTAACCTGTCCTCTTCCTCCGTCCATAAGGATCAGATCCGGCATAATGGAAAAGCTGTCAAATTCGTCTTTCCCCTCATGTGTAAAGCGTCTTGTAAGCACTTCCTCCATACTGGCATAATCATTGGGTCCCTGTACCCATTTCAGTTTGAATTTACGATAA
>JAXEUE010000007.1:0-11898 GCA_034115005.1 Blautia sp. | reverse complement strand
ATCATGGTGATCGGGTGTATCTTATTCCATATCATACCGGGAACACTGCTTGGTATGTTTAATGCATCTGATACTATGCTTGAAATAGGAATTCCGGCACTTAAAATCATCAGTTACAGTTTTCTTCTTGCAGGTTTTGGAATTGTGTCCAGTTCTTTCTTTCAGGCAATGGGACATGGAATGCTCAGTCTGATCGTTTCGGTATTAAGGCAGCTTGTTATACTTTTACCTGCAGCATTTGTTCTTGCAAAGGCAGGAGGTTTAAAGGCAGTCTGGTGGTCGTTCCCTCTGGCTGAAGTCTGTGCCGCTGTATTCAGCATTCTCTTTGTAAGATATGTATATCAGAAAGAAATCAGGCCTCTTTCGACTGAACAGAAATAAATACAATTTTAATAGATGGTGGTAGAATGGAACAGAAATATAAAGTAGGTACAAAAGTAAAAATAAAAACAGATCTGAAGCTTCATGAAATGTATGACGGAATTGATTTCGTTGAGGAAATGTATCCATATGTGGGAAAAAAAGCAGTGATCACAGATTACTGCAACGGATCGTATGTACTGGACGTTGATGAAGGCTTCTGGTGTTGGGGAGAAGGAATGCTTGAGGAAGTTATTCCGGTTTCTCACAGTGAGACAGAGGAAGAGAAAATCAGGCTCTGTGAAGATTTTCTTGCGTATCTGGTGGATCAATATGCAATATTTAAGCGGAAAAGTGATGTGGCACCAGTGTACACCGGAGGCGGCGATCAGATTAATATTAAGAACATAGTGAAAGAGTATTTTGACCTGATGTAACATGGTTCCTCCCAGTGATAGGCTTTGACGGATTCTGCCGCGGCCGGTCTCTGGGAGGCTTTTTTCAGGATAGATCAATTTATTTTGTTACGATAAGTGTGGTATATCCGTCATCTCTTAATCTCTGCTCCATATTTATGGCATTTGCGATCTGCTGATAGGCACCTACCTGCACTTTGTAATATCCGTCCTGGTGAAGAAGAAAGGCAGGATATCCGTTTTCCAGAAGTTGATAAAGCATTCGGTCTGCATTTTCACGCTTCCGGAAAATTCCTGTCTGAACTCTGTAATAAAGAGGTTCTTCTATGGTTTCTTCATCAAGAGTTCCAAGAATGGCATCAGCAATGCCCTGGGCAATTTCCTGAAATTTACTGTCAAACAGGTTATTATCTTCGTCGGAATTGATGAAGCCTGTTTCAATCATAAGTGCAGGCATTTTTGTTCTTCGAAGTACAACAAGTCCGGGTCTTGCATTTACTCCGATTTCTCTGAAACCAATTTCTCCCAGTGCACCCAGTATGTTCTGAGCCATCTGATATTTGATCCCGCTTTTATCATAGACAAGAACTTCCGCCCCATTATACTGATTATCCTCAGGACTGCTGTTCCTGTGAAAAGAAATAAAATAATCTACACCTGCCTGGTTTGCAAGCCTTGCTTTCTCAAAAGGAGTCTGGTAAACATCACCTGTTCTGGTGTATAAAACATTTATGCCATTCTTTTTTAAAATGTCACCTACAGCCATAGCCAGGCGGAGATTGTCATCTTTTTCCTGACGTCCCTTATACACTGCACCCGGGTCTTCTCCTCCGTGTCCTGCGTCGAGCATGATTGAATAAGCCATGTACAACGTCCTTTCCTGCTATTCTATATTAACATATGCATACAGAAGGGATATGTGAAAAATGATGAAATACAAGATTTAATAAAATATCAGCATACACTTCTTGACTTTTAAACATTAAAGCGTTATACTTCTACAGTCGGATGTTTTATTTACAGAAAATTATTTTAGGAGGATATACACTTATGAAAAGAAAAGCATTAGCAATTACTCTTTCAGCTGCTATGGCAATCGGAAGCTTCACATTCACTGCAAGCGCTGAAGAGAAAACTTACAACATCGGTATCTGCCAGTTGGTTCAGCACGAAGCTCTTGATGCTGCAACTCAGGGATTTAAGGATGCAGTAATCGAAGGACTGGGTGAAGAGAACGTTAAATTTGACGAGCAGAATGCACAGGGCGATTCCAACTACTGTTCTACTATTGTAAACAGTTTTGTCTCAAACAATGTTGATCTGATCCTTGCCAATGCAACACCTGCACTTCAGGCAGCTGCAGCCGGGACCAATGAGATCCCGATTCTTGGAACATCTGTAACAGAATATGGTGTAGCACTTGACATTCAGGATTTTGACGGTACAGTTGGAGGCAATATTTCAGGTACATCTGACCTTGCTCCTCTGGAACAGCAGGCTGCAATGCTTCAGGAACTGTTCCCGGATGCAAAGAACGTAGGACTTCTTTACTGTTCTGCAGAGGCAAATTCCCAGTATCAGGTTGATACTGTACAGGCTGCACTGGAAGAACTTGGTTATACCTGCAAGCTTTATGCATTCTCAGACTCCAATGAGCTTTCATCTGTTGCAACAACAGCTGCTGATGAAAGTGATGTAATTTATGTTCCTACCGATAACACAGTAGCATCCAATACAGAGATCATCAATAACATCTGCCTTCCGGCAAAGGTTCCGGTAATCGCAGGAGAAGAGGGAATCTGTGCAAGCTGTGGTGTAGCCACACTTTCCATCAGCTATTATGATCTTGGTGTTACAACCGGTGAAATGGCAGTTAAGATTTTAAAAGATGGTGAAGATATCTCTTCTATGCCTGTTGAATACGCACCGAAGTTTACGAAAGAATACAACAAAGATATCTGCGATGAACTTGGAATCGAAGTTCCGGATGATTATGTAGCAATCGGTGAAGAAAACACAGAAGAAACAACAGAAGCAACAACAGAAGCAACAGAAGAGACAACAGAGGCTGCCGAATAAGTTTCAGCAATTTTCATATTTATGTGACGAGCGGGAAAGGTCTTTTGCCTCTCTCGCTTTTCACGTTAAACAGGAGGAAATAGAATGCAGATTACAACATTGATTACTGCTCTTCCCGGTGCTGCTGCACAGGGCCTGATCTGGGGAATCATGGCTATCGGAGTATTTCTTACATACCGGGTTCTTGATATTGCCGATCTGACTGTTGATGGAACCATGTGTACCGGCGGTGCAGTATGTATAATGATGATGCTTTCAGGATATAATGTATGGGTTTCCATGCTTGTGGCAACAGGTGCCGGAATGCTTGCCGGACTTGTAACAGGAATTTTTCATACATTTATGGGAATCCCTGCAATACTTGCAGGTATTCTTACACAGTTATCCTTATATTCAGTTAACCTTAAAATAATGGGAAAAGCAAACCAGGCCATTAATGTGGATAAATATAATCTTCTGGTTTCCCTCAGACATATTAAGAACACTTCTCTTTCGAAGAATACTATTTTTATTGTGGCAATTATATGTCTCCTTGTCATTGCTATTCTGTACTGGTTCTTTGGAACAGAACTGGGATGTTCCCTTCGTGCCACAGGATGTAATCCCAATATGTCCCGTGCACAGGGTATCAATACAAATATGAATAAGGTTCTTGGCCTTATGATCTCAAATGGTCTGGTTGGATTATCCAGTGCATTGCTTGCACAATACCAGGGATTTGCAGATGTGAATATGGGGCGTGGTTCCATCGTGATTGGCCTGGCTGCCGTAATTATCGGAGAAGCAATCTTCGGACGCCTTTCTTCCAATTTTGCTTTCCATCTTCTGGCAGTTATTCTTGGTTCCATTCTGTATTATCTTGTACTCCAGGTGGTAATCTGGATGGGAATTGATACAGACCTTCTGAAAATGCTATCTGCACTTGTAGTTGCTTTCTTCCTTGCAGTTCCGTACTGGAAGAGCAGATATTTCAACAAACCAGCCAAACGGGGAGGGAAGAACAATGCTTGAGTTAAAAAATGTATTTAAGACATTTAATCCCGGAACCATCAATGAGAAACGTGCATTAAACGGTATTGATCTGAAGCTTAATGATGGGGATTTTGTTACTGTGATCGGTGGCAATGGTGCCGGCAAATCTACTATGCTGAATGCTGTTGCAGGAACCTGGCCTATTGATGAGGGACAGATCCTTATTGACGGGGTAGATGTTACAAAATTATCTGAACATAAACGTGCTGTATATTTAGGCCGTGTTTTCCAGGATCCTATGAATGGTACAGCCGGAACTATGGGAATTGAGGAGAACCTTGCTCTTGCAAAGCGCCGTGGAAAGTCACGTGGTCTTCGTCCCGGAATTACAAAAAAAGAGCGGGAAGAATATAAAGAACTGCTTAAAATCCTTGGACTTGGTCTGGAGGACAGACTTACATCCAAAGTTGGTCTTCTTTCCGGAGGACAGAGACAGGCACTGACTCTTCTTATGGCAACTTTGCAGAAACCTAAGCTTCTTCTTCTTGATGAGCATACAGCAGCTCTTGACCCTAAAACTGCGGCAAAAGTTCTTGAGATCACAGATATGATCGTAAACAGAGATCATCTGACTACCTTGATGATTACGCACAATATGAGGGATGCCATTGCTCATGGAAACCGTCTGATCATGATGATGGATGGAAAAATTATTCTTGATATACGTGGAGAAGATAAGAAAAAACTGACAGTTAAAGATCTTCTGGAGCAGTTTGAACGTGCCAGTGGAGAGGAATTCAGCAACGATTCAGCTTTGTTATCTTAAGAAAAATAAAATGTAAAAGAAAGAGAGTGGGATACCTGCTCTCTTTTTTATTTTAAAGTTACGCAGGTAAATCTGTTGTCTGATCTGCTGAAATGATATATATTAGAAGTGAGATAGTCTTCCTCAGGAGTGGATTCTTTCATTGTATCCATAAGGATATTCTTAAGATCTTCGGGTTCCACTACAGCGTCGTTGTGTATCATTACCTCGTGGATGCTGGTAAATACCATATAGAAATCGGATTCCAGTAGATATGCCAGACGCTGGGCAACTCCCGGGAGAAAGACAGCAACAGCACCGTTTGTTTTTCTGGAAGTACTGAGACAATTTCCCATTGTATCTTTTTCAAGGTGAATATCGTGTGTCAGATCCATGAAATTTTCACCTTCATAATTCGGATCAAAAATCAGCTTTTCCCATCTGTATATTCTTGGGGGACTGATAAAATATGTGTTTAGAAGAGCTTCTTTAAACACTTCATCTGGGTCTTTGTTCCATTGTCTTACTATGCAATTGTGTATTTTTGTACTTGTAATACAGTTATTGCATTCGCCTACCTTCATATAGAGGACAAGCGCAATATCACCGATTGTTTTATACACCGCATTCTGAAGATCATCCGCATATTTATCCGCATTTAAAAGTCTTATAAAAAGGTTCTTTCTGGACTTTTCATAGTCTGTAATATCTTTGGTCCGCTCATAAACATCAGATTTCCTGATTCTTGAAATATCATCCGCGATTTCCTGCAGAATATTGCCCATATCTGCTCCCAAAAGATATGACTTGTATATTTCCCGGGGATATATGCCACAGACTTCCCATGCATCTTTATGCTCAGCGTATTTTACAAGAAGACGGTCGTTTTCCAGGGATGCCTCGCTTCCTTTTTTCTCAAAACTGATATTATCCTCTGAAATTCCCATGATTTCCTTTAGACCTGTCTTAAGCTCTTCTACAAAGGTTTCATAATCTTTTACCATATTCAATTCCTTTCTGATCATTGAAAATAACTGGGGCAGGCTGCCCTGAAGTGTTGACTGAGGATTCACCTGTAAGATGATCGGCGAATCGGAGAAGGAAGAAGAGTCTTCCTTTAGAGTTGCTGTAGACAAAGTATAAACCAGATCTGATATTTTGTAAAGGAGAATTCATCGACAAAATAACGTATAAAAAAAGGTGAAGCAATCTTCCGATTATTTCACCTTTTGTATCATTTCATAAGACAATGTAGATATTCGGTTGTTGAATCTGCAGAAATATTTCTGTTTTCATCTTTGTCTGCTTTAAATCTCCGATATTCTTTCGTATAAAAACTGTATTCACCGTAAGAGGACATAATTTCCCGGATCATGTTAAGACTCATTAATCCCTCGTTATTGTAACTGAGAAAAATATATTTAAAATCTGCATTTCTGATCAGATCATCAAATACCCGGGCGACTGTACGTTTGGAGCAATATTTGCTTTTCTGTTCCGTAGCATCCCGTAAGCCGGTCACTCCGGTGAGTACAGGATTATCATATCTTGCTATGGTTTCCAGTACATGATAGTTAGAACAATACTGCCTTGCATTATATGGAGGATCCAGGTATAAAACATCACCATGTATGTTTTTTATAAGTTCATTGATATCTTCGTTATATACATCACCTTTAGGGCCGGATATTACAGGGAGAAGTTCCAGCTTAAATTCTTTCTGGGCAGATTTCTTGATATGTTTCAGAAACGCACCATAAACGGATGCTGTATTTGCGTATTTATCAATGGAATTTATAAGACTTGCAAGGTAATAGAAATAAGTTCCCTCATCTATCTCGCCTGCAGTTTTCAGTTGCTCCAGTTCCGTTCGGATAGCATCGCATTTTTTTCCATTTGTATCAGTAAAATAATTGCGTCCCGAACCGGAACCCTGACAGAAGTTTTTATAAATAAAGCCTTCCACCGGTTCAAGAGAGTTGAAATAATCCAACAGACTGTCATCCTGGTCAGGTACATTTTCAATATAATGTTTATTCAATACATAACTATAGTATTGAATATCATTTGCGATAACATAACATCCTTTACTTTTAAAAAACTGTCCTACAATTCCGGTGCCAGCAAACAGGTCCCCGAAAATCAAATTGTCTCCGTCTCTGAAACCGGTTATATCCTTAATCGTATTTTCCAGAAAATCCAGGAGGGAATATTTAGAACCAATATAATTCATTTATGTTGTTCTCCTTCACATGGAATAATGGTTTTTTGTAAAAGCCTGCTGTACATTATATCGTGGATTGAAACAGAAAACAACAAAAATAAATATAATCCTTCTGAAAATATGATATACTGATTCCATACCAAATATTTTAACGCATTACCTGTAAGGAGGTAATTTATGAAAAAAGAGGAACTGCGTTATCTTCAGAGACTGGCAGAATTATATCCTACTATAGGAAAAGCATCTACAGAGATCATTAATCTTCAGGCAATTTTGAATCTTCCCAAAGGAACGGAGCATTTTCTGTCCGATATTCATGGAGAATATGAAGCTTTTTCCCATGTATTAAGAAATGGTTCTGGAGCGGTCCGCAAAAAAATTGATGATGTTTTTGGACATACTTTAAGCAACAGTGATAAGCGTTCATTAGCTACGCTGATTTATTATCCAAGAGAGAAAATTGAATATGTAAAAAAACGCGAGGAGGATATAGAGAACTGGTATAAGATCACCCTGTACCGCCTGATTGAAGTGTGTAAAACTACTGCATCGAAATATACCCGTTCCAAGGTAAGAAAGGCTCTGCCGCCGGAATATGCCTATGTAATTGAGGAACTGATTACAGAAAAAGCGGAAGTCCTTGATAAAGAAGCGTATTATGATTCGATTGTCAATACAATTATTGAAATCGGAAGGGCAGAAGATTTTATTATTGCTCTTGCTGAGCTGATTCAGCGTCTTGTAGTAGACCATTTACATATTCTGGGTGATATCTTCGACAGAGGACCGGGCCCTCATTTCATTATGGACCGTCTTATGGAATATCATTCTCTGGATATTCAGTGGGGAAACCATGACATTGTGTGGATGGGCGCTGCTACCGGGCAGCAGGCCTGCATTGCAACGGTAATACGAAACAGTATCCGTTATGGAAATCTGGACATTCTTGAGGACGGTTACGGGATTAATATGATGCCTTTGGCTGCATTTGCAATGGAAGCCTACAGTGAAGATCCATGTGAGGCTTTTGAGATTACAGAAAGCACTGTAAAATATAACAGTCTTGAGGCTCAGCTCAGCAGAAAAATGCACAAAGCCATTTCCATTATTCAATTCAAACTGGAAGGCCAGCTGATACTTAAACATAAAGAATTTCATATGGAGGAACGTCTTCTGCTTCATCGTATCGATCCGGAAAAAGGCATCATCACAATGCCGGATGGAAAACAGTACCCTCTTGTGGATCACAATTTCCCCACGGTTAACTGGCAGAATCCATATGAACTTACCGTTGAGGAAAAAGATGTCATGGATCGACTCGCCTCTGCATTCTGCAATTGTGAAAAACTGCAGAAACATATGAGGCTGCTTCTTGATAAAGGCGGCCTGTATAAAGTATACAACGGAAATCTCCTGTTTCACGGAAGCATTCCTTTAAATGATGATGGAACATTCAAGGAAGTACAGATATGTGGGGAAACCTATAAAGGAAAAGCACTGTATGATGTACTGGAAACCTATGTGCGCAGGGCTTTCTTTGAAGTAGATGAGAAGGAAAAAAGCATATGCAGAGATATGCTCTGGTATATATGGGAAGGTCCAAATTCACCTTTGTATGGAAAAAATAAGATGACTACCTTTGAAAGATATTTTATTGCTGATAAATCCACACATCAGGAAGTAAAAAATGCTTATTACCGTCTTTGGGAAAACGAAGAGGTTGTGGATCGTATTCTGACAGAATTTGGGCTGGATCCTGAAGAAGGCCATATTATAAATGGCCACGTTCCTGTTCATCAGATTGAAGGTGAAAATCCGATCAAATGTGGAGGAAAGGTTATAGTGATAGACGGCGGTTTTTCCAAGGCCTATCAGAAAGTCACAGGAATTGCAGGTTATACTCTTATTTATAATTCTTATGGTTTGATACTGACTGCCCATGAACCGTTTACTTCTGCAGAAGACGCAGTGATGAAAGAGCAGGATATTGTTTCCAACAGAGTAGCAGTCCGTTATACATCCAGACGATGCCTTGTGGGAGATACAGATAACGGAAAGGCTCTGAAAGAGAGAATCAGAGAACTGCGGCAGCTTCTGGATGCATATCGGAGAGGCACGATTAAAGAGAAAAAATAGTCAGGATATTTTTGATGAATCTGGTGGGGATAAAATGGCAATTAACAATGAATCGGTAGGAATATCAGCAGAGATTGCAATCGCGATAAGTTTTGGTGTTCCAGTTAATAAACAATATGCAGATCGATCTGAACAGAAGATAGTAAACTTGCTTTTAAAGAATGATGCTGTGAAAAAAATATTTAAGAGAGAGGGAATTCCAGCCCCTGTACAACATATAGCAGAAGGTCAGAATCCCATTGATTTTATTTTACAGGGAAGAAAGTCACTTTCGGTAAAAACAAACCAGGAAGGTTTGGGAAAGGCTGCGCCACAGATAATTGGTCAGCCTACATCAGAAACATATTTTATATTTCTGGAAAAACATTTTAAAGGCTTTAATTTAAGGAAAGCTTTGGCTGAGGAAGGGTTAAGGGATACATACGAAAACAGATCATATATATTCAAGAAGATTTCAATGAACTACACAGCAGCAGTCGTTGATATGTATTGGAAAAACCTGTTTGACTGTGATTATTACTTACACTTCTTTAACTTAAATAATTATGCGAATCCATTGATGAATTATATTGTATTGAGAAAAGAACGGTATCCGCTATGGGAAAATAATAAATTTAGCTTTACCCAGTCATTAAATAGCTGGAATGAATCAAACACCTTGAAATATTGTGGAATCAGTATGGGGGAATTCCAGGTTCATCGTAACAGAAATTGCTTTAAATTCAGATTCAATATGAAGGGCATAATGGAACTAATAAGAAGAGGTTATATTTAAGAAAGGTTAGTTGGGTATATTATACTGAAAAGGTGAAGTAGACCATGGTCTACTTCACCTTCTTAAATATAAAAATATATTCGTGTTTAAAAATATAAAAATCGTTTGTAATAGCTCGATAACGCCAGATGCCCTGCTGGTTTGCTTTTCCTTTTGTTTCGCCAAAATTCTTTACAAGAATGGCTTTTAACAGGAATCCTTTTTCCATAAATTTATTCATGCAGTAAAATCCAAGAGGAACAACCTGACTGTTTGCGTATTTATCTCCAATAACGCAGGCACAGTATCTGTTTTTCTCAAGATATTTTGTTGAATTATCTATTACATCTCCAAATGACTCAAGAAATTCTTCCAGGCTGGAAGCGTTCGATAGATCATTTTGATTTTCAGAGAATTTGATAATGTCCCAATAGGGAGGATGCATAATTACAAATTGGAGTTTCTTTATTCCGATGCTTTCCATTATTTCGTCCATATCAATGGTTCGGCTATCACCAGGGAAAACTTTTACGGAACAGTCATCTCGATGTTCTGTTTGAATTCGTTCATAAGCTTCACCTGCAATATCTGGCTGTAATTCAATTCCAATAGAATTTCTTCCCATCCGCTGTGCTTCAATTAATGACGTTCCGCTTCCCATAAACGGATCCAGGATCCAATCCCCTTTTTTAGTGTACCTTGTGAATAATTGGTGCGGTATCTGTGGAACAAAATTGCCGTGATAATCACCATTATGAGCACCAGAGTTATCGCGCTTATCTATAATCCATAAGGAATCTGTATTAATATCATCATATTCTTTCCATCTTATTGGATCTATATCGTTATATTTTGCCATTTAAATACTCCTGTTCTTTTATAAAGAAAAGTATCACTTTTCCGTGGAAAAATCAACAATAAAACGTTAATTTAGGAGAAGTTATACCAAAAAGTAAAAAACTGAAAAATAAAAAGCAATACGGAAAAATCATAAAAATGTATGAAGAAAAGCAGAGAGTTTATTGCTAAATATGACGAAAAGTGTTATATTATCTTAAACGTTACTTAGATTTTCGAAAAGAGGAAATAGAAAACCTTTTTAGAAACCTACTATGTATGTTTCAATACAGATGACGAAGTGTTCTCCTATCCGAAGGTTCGTAAGGCATTCTCTCTGGATATCGACCGTAACTACATTATTGAGAACACAGGCGGCAGCTGCTTCAGCGTTGCAGATGAAGATTATGAGAAAAACTGTGAAGAAGCTCGTGCTCTGCTTGCAGAGGTTGGCTACCCCAACGGCGAAGGCTTCCCGACTGTAGAATATCTTTACAATACAGCAGACAACCACAAGAAAATTGGTGAAGCACTTCAGAATATGTGGCAGGAGCAGCTTGGTGTTACTGTAACACTGAACAACCCGGATTATGATGCACAGATACCACTAGGCACCTGGAGACGAATACTCTCCAGGTGCCTGCTGTTATTTTGACTTTTTTGCTGTGTATTACATAAAATCAGCCTATATTTTTTGACAACGCCAGTATCTATTTTATGATTCATCGACCAGATTTGCAATAAGGAGGTTGCTTTATGCCTTTTGAAATAGTACAAAATGATATTGCAAATATGCAAGTGGATGCAGTGGTTAATACTGCGAATCCGAACCCTGTCATTGGTTCCGGTGTTGACAGCGGGATACATAATAAAGCCGGACATGAATTGCTTTTGGCCAGGCAGAAGATTGGCCGCATTGAATTCGGTGATGCGGTTATCACACCTGGCTTTAAATTGGATGCAAAGTATGTTATTCATACAGTAGGCCCCATTTGGGAGGATGGCAATCACAAAGAGGAGCAAATTCTATCCTCTTGCTATCGGAAGTCTCTGGCGTTGGCGAAAGAGCATGAGTGCGAGTCCATTGCCTTTCCGCTGATTGCCACAGGCAATTATGGATTTCCGAAACCGCTTGCACTTCAAATAGCCGTCCGTGAAATCAGCGCTTTCCTTCTGAAAAATGAAATGCAGATATACCTGGTTGTATTTGGAAAAGAAGCCTTTGCACTGTCAGAGAAACTGTTCAAGTCCGTCAGCAGCTACATTGATGAAAATTATATCCGCAGCAAAACACTTGATGAGTATGGTGTGGAGA
>JAXEUE010000006.1:0-4144 GCA_034115005.1 Blautia sp. | reverse complement strand
AGCCACAATAACCAGTACCTGCAGCCAGACAGATTGCAGTTCATCCCATGCAGTTATCAGTCCCACACCGGCAGGAATAAACATAACAGGCATAATTTCTATGAAAAACTCTGCCGTCTCTTTAACCTGATCTATTTTCACGATATGACATGTCAATGCAAGAAAAAGTATCACCAGTCCGTATATACTTGCCGGTATGGGTAATGGAACCACCTTGTGAAGTCCTTCACCTGCAGCTGAAATCAGAAGAATAATCAGAAGCTGTTTCATATATTTCACTTTTCATCTACCTCGTTTAACCTGACAGGATAATCCTTTATATATTTTTTCCTTATCTCCGTCTTCCAATACATCATCTGAAATCAATTTTCCTTAAAACAAAATACTTCTGCAGTTTTTCACCTGCAGAAGTATCCTGTATCAAAACATATGAATTTATGTGTCTCAGACCGTGGTCATTAATGCTTCAAATGTACCTTCCAGCTCATATTCGCCAGAACCTGCGGTAATAAAAATACTGTCACCTTTCTTCACTTCCACAGTTTCTCCATTGCAGCTGACCTTTCCACTTCCGTTTAAGACAAGCACGCTGACAAAAGAAGTCTCATCTGCTTCTCCTGTAATTTTCTTTCTTCTGAAGCCATCAAGCACAATCTTATCTACTGTAAAATATTTACAGGACGCCACATGGCAGCCAAAATCTCTGTCCTTTGCAGCCGGACGACGGGAAGTAACCTTAAGAGCTTTGTCCACATGAAGCTGTCTTTCCTTTCCATCCGGTCCCTTACGTCCATAATCATAGACACGATAGGTAACATTAGAATTCTGCTGAATCTCAGCAATCAGGCTTCCTGCCCCGATCGCATGGATCGTTCCCGGATCAATAAAGAGAACATCCCCTTTATGGATCATAACTTTATTCAGGACTTCAGGCAATGTATGATTACGGATACGCTCCTTAAATTCCTTTTCAGAAACTTCTCTGGAGAATCCATAGAACAGGCTGGCACCTTCCTGTGCATCAACCACATACCACATTTCTGTTTTTCCATACTGTCCTTCGTTTTCCAGTGCAAAGGAATCATCAGGATGAACCTGGATGGAGAGATCCTTCCTGGCATCAATAAATTTGATCAGGACAGGAAACATTTCAAAATCCTTGCAGTGTGTACCTGTCACTTCTGTCTTGCCATTGGCATCAATATATTCCTGGAGAGTTTTTCCTGCAAACTCTCCATTCACAATATAGCTTGGGCCATCAGGATGGCATGAAAGTTCCCATGATTCTGCCAAGGGCTCTTTATCATATTCTTTGCCAAACTCTGTTTTTAATCTTGTACCGCCCCAGAGATAATCCTTACAGCTTGGTTTTAATTTTAAAATTGCCATTTTTAAGCACCTTCTTTATTATTTACAGTTCAACGACAGCTTTTGAAAGTTCATCCAGTTTTGCAGCTGCATCCTTTTCATCGGTGCCCTTTACCCCTGCATAATATTTGATCTTTGGCTCTGTACCGGAAGGTCTTACACAGAACCATGCACCGTCTTCCAGTTCGAAATACAGTACATTTGATTCCGGAAGAGTCAGGCGAGATGTCTCTCCTGTGGCTATGTCGGTGCGGATTCCTTTCTTATAGTCCTCCAATGCCAGAACTTTAAAAGGACCTACCTGTTTTGGCGGCTGATTACGCAATGCATCCATCAGGCCGTCAATTTTTGCCTTGCCTTCTACGCCCTGGAAGGTCTGGAAGAACAGACTTTCTTTATAGTAACCATATTTCTTATACAGATTTTCCATCTGTTCACAGAGAGTAATACCTTTTGATTTGTAGTAAGCTGCAGCTTCACACAATGCCATAACAGCCACAACTGCATCTTTGTCCCTTGCATGGGTTCCTTCCAGACAGCCATAGCTTTCCTCATATCCGAAAAGGAATTCATGATCATGATTCTGCTCAAAGAATTTAATCTGCTCGCCAATATACTTAAATCCTGTCAGTGTTTCGATCAGAGTCACATTATATTCTTTTGCAATGGCTCTTGCCATTTTTCCGGACACGATAGTAGTAACAACTGCACCGTTTTCCGGAAGCTTACCCAGTTCTTTTCTCTGAGAAAGAAGGTATTCAAGGATCAGCATGCCGGACATATTTCCTGTAAAGCTCTCATACTCTCCTGTTTTCTCATTCTTAGCATAAATGCCAAGTCTGTCAGCATCAGGATCCGTTGCAAGAACCACATCTGCATCAACTTCCTTAGCCAGTTTCAGGGCAAGAGTAAAGGCATTTTTATCCTCCGGATTCGGATAACTTACAGTAGGGAAGTCCCCGTCAGGAAGCTCCTGTTCCTTAACCACATAAACATTGTTGAAGCCCAGTTCCTTCAGTACTCTTCTTACCGGAATATTGCCTGTTCCATGAAGAGGTGTATAAACGATTTTCAGCTTATCTGCCTGCTCTTTGATGGCTTCCGGACGAAGAACCAGCTTCTTCAGTGCTTCCATATATTTATCATCGATCTCACTGCCGATCACTTCATAAAGACCTGCTGCCCTGGCTTCCTCTTCAGAAATTGTCTTTACCTGTGAAAAGTCAGTAATTGCCTGCACTTCAGTGATGATCTGCTTATCTTTTGGTGCAGTAACCTGAGCCCCGTCCTTCCAGTAAACTTTATATCCGTTATACTGAGGCGGATTATGACTGGCTGTGACCACAACTCCTGCAGTACATCCAAGCTCTCTTAAGGCAAAGGAAAGCATTGGAGTCGGACGAAGTGACGGGAAAATATAAGCCTTGATTCCATTGGCAGCCATGCACAGAGCTGTCTCTTTGGCAAATTCCGGTGACATATGTCTGGAGTCAAATGCAATGGCTACTCCCTTTTCCTTAGCATGCTCTTTAATGATAAAGTTGGCAAGGCCCTGGGTTGCCTTTCTTACTGTATAAATGTTCATACGGTTAGTGCCTGCTCCCAGAATTCCTCTTAAACCACCGGTTCCGAATTCAAGATCTTTATAGAAACGTTCCCTGATTTCTTTTTCATCGCCTGCAATAGCCTTTAATTCTGCCCTGGTATTTTCATCAAAATATTCATCCTCACACCAGCGCTGATAAGTGTTATTCATAATCAGGTCACAGCGCTGTTTCACACAGTCGGGAGAACGATGAGGATCCTTTGGAGTATTAAACAGATAATCTTCCAGCTTGTCAATAGTAGTGGTAGCCACATGCATTCTTGTATCACAGGATGCATAGTAAATATAAACATCTCCGTTTTCTCTTGCAATAGCTCCGTTAGTGAAAACAACGTTGGAAACATCTCCAACTCTTTCGTTTCCAAGAGGTACAAGGAAAACTCCGGAAGGCTCTGCGATTACTTTGGATGGATCATTCAGGTCTGTTCCAAATACATAAAGGACATAGCGAAGTCCGGCTGCTGTGTTACGCACACCATGGGCAATGTTGATCCAGCATTTCTTTCCTTTGATAGGAACTGCACCTGCTCCGTTTTTGGCTTCTGTCAGAGTATGATAGATTCTGGGGCTGATTATTTTCTCTTCATCGATCACCGCATGTTCAATATCATCGCAGAGTCCGAACCCGATTCCACCGCCGCTTCCTGTTTCAATGAAACCATCCATGGGACGTGTATAGAAAGCATATTTTCCATCTACAAATTCCGGATGAAGCACAACATTTCTCTGCTGAGGAGAGTGAAGAGTTTTCAGATTGTCAAGGCGCTCCCATGTCTTCAGATCCTTGGTTCTTACGATTCCTGCCTGGGCAACTGCCGCAGACAGATCAGAAGATGTGGTATCCTTGCTTTCTGAACAGAATACGCCATAAATCCATCCGTCCTCATGTTTGGTGAGACGCATATCATACACATTTGTTTCTTCCGGACATGTATCAGGAAGCTGAACAGGATAATCCCAGAAATGGAATCCGTCAATACCTGTATCACTCTCTGCAACTGCGAAGAAGGATTTACGGTCATTTCCCTCTACACGGACTACCAGATAAAATTTACCATCCAGTTCAATAGCGCCGGAATTCATAACTGCATTAATTCCAAGACGTTCCTGGAAATTGGGATTTGTTTTTGGATTCAGATCATATCTCCATTCAACCGGTGCAAATTCTCT
>JAXEUE010000005.1:0-5290 GCA_034115005.1 Blautia sp. | reverse complement strand
GGCAAGAAACTTCCGGAGAAAGAAGCTTTGACATTAGCTTATACTGTTATTTCCAAAGGTGCACGTGGTGTTGATATGGGACGAAATATTTTCCAGAGCCATCATCCGGTTGAAATGGCACAGGCTGTGGCAAAGATCGTTCACGAAGGATTTACAGACAAAGAAGCATATGAATTTTATGAGGACCTGATCCACTGATTTCCTGGCCTGAGCTGTGAAATAATACTTTAAATGGAAAGCGGGGACTGCTGCAAAATAAATGGAAAGTAATAAAGACCATTTTGCGGCAGTCTTTTTTTAGCTGGAAACAGATGCTGATGATAAGGAGAAAAAATGGTTTTAGAGGTAATACGCATGGTACTTCCGGTACTGATTATGATCGGTGTCGGATGTATATGCTGTAAAAAGAATATTTTTGATATGAATGGTCTGAAAGGCCTGAAAGCAATTATAGGTGATGTAATGCTTCCCGTTACATTGTTTAATGCTTTCCTGACCGCAGAGTATAATGCCAGAATTGTGGTTGTATTTCTGGTAGTTTATATTGGATTTGGAATTGCAATTGGAATAGGATTTTTACTTCGCAGGTTTGTAAAACCATATGGTAAGTTTTTACCTTTTCTGCTTGCCGGCGGAGAAGGCGGAATGCTAGGCTATGCACTGTATGGACTGATTGCGGGGAGTCAGTCCGGATTCGCAACGGTGGATCTTGGACAGACAGTTTTTGCTTATACTATATGGCTTGGATTGTTGACTTCCGTTGAGGGAGGCGAAGTAAGTGCCAGAAAGCTGTTAAAAAATATGTTTTCGAATAAGTGCTTTCTTGGCATGGCGCTTGGTATTCTGCTTGGTGCAACAGGAGTGGGAGGACTGATCATGTCTTCTGCTGCGGGTAGCGTAGTGAGCAGTGTGATCCAGATGATTACAGCTCCTGTAAGTGCTATTGTCTTGCTGATGGTAGGATATGAGCTGAGCCTGAAGATGGACCTTATGATTCCTGTGGCAAAAACTATCGTTTTCCGTCTGATCATTATGGGTGGATTGCTGGTAATCAGCAATTTAATCATTTTTCACATCTTCCCGTTTGATAAGAGTCTTGAGATCGCTTTAATGGTGCTGTATGCACTTCCTGCTCCGTTTATCATTCCAATCTTTGCAGATGTGGGAGAAGATGGTAAATATATTTCTACCGCTCTTTCTATGCATACTCTGGTTACGGTTATTCTTTTCGCGGCTATCGTAGCTTACAGTATCGGCTGAATATAAAGGATATGCTCCAGGTTTTGATTGACGTAGAGAACATGCATTGTTATAATAATGCTATGGAATGACTAAAGGTCAATTATTGAATGTTGGTCATATTTTAAGGAGGACATCATGATGGGCAGATGGTATGAAGAAGCTGTTTTTTATCATATGTATCCGATTGGAATGACAGGAGCCCCCAGAAGAAATGAGCAGACAGAAATAACCCACCGCTTCCCGGATATTGAGAAGTGGCTTCCTCATGTCCGGAACCTTGGATGTTCTGCAATCTATATTGGGCCGTTGTTTGAATCTACTTCTCATGGATATGATACCAGAGATTATAAGACTGTTGACAGACGGCTTGGAGATAATGAGGATTTTAAACACTTTGTAAAAAGTGCTCATGATATGGGCATCAGGATCGTGGCAGACGGAGTGTTTAATCATACAGGACGTGAGTTCTTTGCATTTCAGGATATTCAGAAGAACAGAGAACGTTCTCCCTATTGCAGGTGGTATAAGGGCATTAATTTCAGGGGAAATTCACCATATAATGACGGGTTTGGATATGAGGCCTGGAGAAACTGCTTTGAGCTGGTAAACTTTAACCTCAGTGAACCTGAAGTAAAGAATTACCTTCTTGATGTGATCCGCTTCTGGATCGATGAGTTTGACATTGACGGTATCCGCCTTGACTGTGCAGACTGTCTGGATTTTTCATTTATGCAGGATATGCGCAGAACTGTGGATGAGAAGAAACAGGACTTCTGGCTGATGGGCGAAGTGATTCATGGAGATTATGCAAAATATATAAATGAAGCCAGACTGAACAGTGTAACCAATTATGAACTTCATAAAGGACTTTATTCAGGCCATAACGATCATAATTATTTTGAAATCGCTCATACCATTCGAAGAGAGTTTGACCAGAATAGCGGAATTTACAGAGGGATGAAGCTGTACAGCTTCGTAGATAATCATGATGTGGACAGAATTGCATCCAAGCTGAATGTACCGGGTCATATTTATCCGGTATATACTCTGTTGTTTACGCTGCCAGGTATTCCATCCATATATTATGGCTCCGAATGGGGAATAAAGGGGCGCAAAGAGGGGGGAAATGATGATCCTCTGCGGCCGTCTGTAAATATAGAGGAAGCGTTAAATAATGTGCCGGATCCGGGTCTCCTTGCATGGGTATGTAAACTGGGCAGAATACATAAAGAACATAAAGCTTTTGCATATGGCACTTATGAAGAACTTCTTCTGACGAACAGGCAATATGCCTTTGCGAGAATTTATGAAGATGATTGTGTGATCACAGCAGTAAATAATGATGCTAAAGAGGCAGAACTTCATATTTGTATTCCTGTTCAGGGAAGTATATGTACAAGCCTTGTAAATGGAAATAAGCTGGAAGCCGACAATTGCATGCTGCACATAAAGCTTCAGCCCAATGAAAGTGAGATAGTATCTGTGAAATAAAAAGATATAAGCGGAAAGAGAAAGGGAGGAACTTCAAATGGGTGAAAGGATGAAGTTTACGGATCTGGATCAGTATTTATTTGGCCAGGGAACCAACTATGAAATCTATAAGAAACTGGGTGCTCATCCCACCACATACCGTCGCAGGAAAGGCGTGTATTTTGCAGTCTGGGCTCCAAATGCCCAGTCAGTATCTGTAATCGGGGATTTTAACAACTGGGACGAGCAGGCCAATCCTATGAAAAAGGTTGGTTCCATCGGTGTATATGAGGTATTTGTACCTGGTGCGAAAATCGGCCAGCTTTATAAGTTTTATATAGTGGGAATGCATGGAGAGAAGCTTTATAAGGCGGATCCCTATGCAAATGAAGCAGAGAAGCGCCCAGGGACAGCATCCAAAATTACGGATATTTCAGACTTTAAATGGAAAGATGCGGCGTGGATCAAACAGAGAGAAAACTTTGATGAAAAAGTAAGTCCAATGGCAATCTATGAAGTGCATCCTGGTTCCTGGAAGAAGCATCCAAGGTCTGAAGAAGATGAAGATGGGTTTTATAATTACCGTGAATTTGCCCATGTTCTTGCCGCTTATGTAAAAGAAATGGGTTATACCCATGTTGAACTTATGGGCATAGCGGAGCATCCCTTTGACGGGTCCTGGGGGTATCAGGTAACAGGATATTATGCGCCTACTTCCCGTTATGGAACTCCACAGGATTTTAAATATATGGTGGATTATCTTCACAGACAGAAAATAGGTGTTATCCTTGACTGGGTTCCGGCACATTTCCCCAAAGATGCACACGGCCTGGCTAATTTTGATGGCACGGCCGTATATGAACATGCGGATCCCAGGCAGGGAGAACATCCGGAATGGGGAACCAAGATTTATAACTATGGGCGTCCGGAGGTTAAGAATTTTCTTATTGCCAATGCGCTTTTCTGGGTGGAAGAGTGCCATGTGGATGGTCTCCGTGTGGATGCGGTTGCATCAATGCTCTACCTTGATTATGGAAAGAGAGACGGAGAATGGGTAGCCAATCAATACGGTGATAATAAAAATCTGGAAGCTATTGATTTCTTCAGGCACTTAAATACAGTTGTACGGGGAAGAAACCATGGGGTTCAGATGATTGCCGAAGAGTCTACCGCATGGCCTCTGGTTACCGGAGCAGCAGAGGATGGCGGTCTTGGATTTTCCCTTAAATGGAATATGGGCTGGATGAATGATTTCCTGGAATATATGAAGCTGGATCCTTATTTCCGGAAATACAATCATAATAAGATGACTTTCTCAATGACATATGCGTACAGTGAAAAATATGTGCTGGTAATTTCCCATGATGAAGTTGTTCATCTGAAATGTTCTATGATCAATAAAATGCCGGGAGACATGGAACATAAATTTATGAATCTGAAGGCGGCCTATGCATTTATGACCGGTCATCCTGGTAAGAAACTTCTGTTTATGGGACAAGAATTCGGACAGCTTCGGGAATGGAGTGAAGAAAGAGAACTTGACTGGTTTCTTTTAAATGAAGAGCCTCACAAGGATCTCCAGAATTTTGTCAAGGATCTTCTTACCATTTATAAAAAATATCCGGCTCTTTATGCAACTGACAATGACCCACAGGGATTTGAGTGGATTAATCCTAATGACGGGGACAGAAGTATATTCAGCTTTGTAAGAAAGTCTCCTACCAAGAGAAATAATGTTCTGTTTGTTGTGAATTTCACACCTGTTGACCGTCCAGATTACAGGGTCGGAGTTCCTAAGAAGAAACGGTATAAGCTGATTATGAATGAGACAGGTCTTGTTGAGCCTGAGATATATAAGGCTGAAAAACAGGAATGTGATAACCGTCCGTATTCAGTTGGATATTCCCTGCCGGGCTATGGAGTCGCTGTTTTTCTGTATTAAAGGCTTTAAATCGTACAAATTTCGTGCAAAATAAATAATTGCTTTTTCCATAAGGCTGCGTTATAATGAGCGCGAAAACAAGGAAAAATGGTTGAATTATGAAAGGAGAATAATTATGAAGGTTTCTAATATTAAAGACATTGATAAATTTTTTGAAGTAGTAGACAGCTGTAAGGGTAAAGTAGAATTAGTCACAGGCGAGGGCGACAGACTGAATCTGAAATCCAAATTATCCCAGTATGTATCTTTGGCTAATATTTTTTCCAATGGAGAGATTCCGGAGCTTGAGATTGTTGCATACGAGAAGGAAGACATTGACAAGATCATGAGCTATATGATTAATGGCTGATCACAGGATAATCCGGGGACATGATAACTGATCATGTCCCCCTTATTTAAAAATAAGAGAATTTGAGAATAAACCAGGGGGCAGATATGTTTCCTGGTCAAAGTGCGTTTAACAGGAAATAAAATTGCAGATACTATACAGAAAAGGAGATAGAAAATCATGGCAACTAAAATTGACATTATTTCAGGCTTTCTTGGAGCCGGTAAAACTACACTGATCAAAAAGCTTCTGAAGGAAGCCTTTCAGGATGAACAGGTTGTACTTATTGAAAACGAATTTGGAGAAAT
>JAXEUE010000004.1:0-5617 GCA_034115005.1 Blautia sp. | reverse complement strand
TGTAGCCTTCTGCTGTCCTGTATAGAATGGATGGCATTTGGAACAGATTTCAACGTGGATATCCTTCTTGGTAGATCCTGTAACGAATGTATTTCCACAGTTACAAGTTACAGTTGCCTGATAGTAATTCGGATGGATTCCTTCTTTCATGATTTTCACCTCTCTGTAAAAATTCTATTTTCTATTCGTATTCATTTGACGAATTCTTTATTAAACAGCTTTTTGATTATAACATAGCACCCGTATGAATGCAAGAAGTTTTAAGATTTATTTAAATAAATTTCTGTTTTTTTACCATCTGGACAAATTCTTCATTATTTTTGGTTCTGGAGAACATATTAAGGATCTGTTCTACCGCATCTTCGGACTTCATACCATTTAGAGCCCGTCGCATAATATAAACTGCTTCCTGTTCTTCCCTGCTAAGAAGCAGATCTTCTCTTCTGGTACCGGATTTCTGGATATCAATAGCCGGAAATACCCGTCTTTCCTGAAGTTTTCTGTCAAGAACAAGTTCCATGTTTCCTGTTCCTTTAAACTCCTCATAGATCACATCATCCATCTTACTTCCTGTATCCACAAGAGCTGTAGCAAGAATGGTAAGGCTTCCTCCCTCTCTCATATTTCTGGCAGCGCCGAAAAATCTCTTTGGCATATGGAGTGCAGCCGGATCCAGACCACCTGAAAGAGTTCGCCCACTTGGTGGAATGATCAGGTTATAGGCACGGGCAAGTCTTGTAATGGAATCAAGAAGAATAACCACATCCTTCTTATGTTCTACAAGACGGCGGGCACGTTCGATCACCATCTCAGATACTCTTTTATGATGTTCCGGAAGTTCATCAAAGGTAGAATAAATTACTTCCACGTTATTTCCCTTAATGGCTTCTTTCATATCAGTTACTTCTTCAGGACGTTCGTCTATAAGAAGAATAATAAGATGGATATCCGGGTTATTGCTCAATATTGATTTAGCAACGTCTTTCAGAAGTGTGGTCTTACCTGCTTTAGGAGGGGACACGATCATACCTCTCTGGCCTTTGCCAATAGGACTGATCAGATCTACAATTCTCATTGCAGTTGTTCCTCCTGGTCTTTCCAGAACAAGACGTTCATTTGGAAAAATCGGAGTCATGTCTTCAAAATTATATCTTCTCTGTCCCTCGCTTGGATGGAACCCATTAATTGACGTCACATATAAAAGGGCGCTGAACTTCTCACCCTGGGTCTTGATACGTATATTTCCCCGGATGATATCCCCTGTTTTAAGGTTAAATCTTCTGATCTGAGAAGGAGACACATAAATATCATTTTCTCCCGGCAGATAATTTTCACAGCGGATAAAACCATACCCGTCTGGAAGAACTTCAAGGATTCCATTGGCTTTTTCACCACTGTCCAGCTGTACAGTCTCTGCGGGAACATGAAATTCCTGTGGTTTTACTGAATCCTGCTGTTTGGGATTTTCATGTTCTTCCTGAATATTTTCTTCTTTTGACTGGCTGTTCTGGCTGTTTTTTTTATTTTCATCTTCCAGAAGCATCCTCTCTATTAATTCCGGCTTTCTTAAAGCAGAAACACCTTTTAATCCTCTGGCCTTTGCAAGATCTCTAAGAACTGCCAGCGATAACGATTCATACTTTTCTCTCATAATCTATCCTCTGCCTTTTTATTCCTGGTTTCTGTTTATCTAATTTCTGTTTTATTACTACTATATGATAGTGGGATCAACTGTCTGAAATGACATGACGATCAGATATTTATTTTATATTACCATATCTTACCACATTCTGCAATGTATATTCATATTATACAAACCCCGAAGAATAAATTTTTCTTCGTGAAGTCCGTTTCCCTATTGTACCTATTTGTAACACTTATCCAGATTAGATGATAAATTTTGAACAGTTATCCACATCCATATGCGTAGGAGGTAATGTCTCCTGTTTCGCTGTGGATTCTATGTGGATAAAATTTTCTCTTTCTTTTTATCACCACCTGTCGTATAATATATACGTTATTCAAGATACACCGTTGTGTATCGCTGAATGTAAAGTACATCTTCATCCGTTACTGTTTGTCTTCGAAAACTTTCCAGTAACCTTGAAGATGTATTTTTTATGCTCTGGCCAATCTCTTTTACGAGCGGATTCCATCCCAGATACAACTGCATCAGCACATCCGCTATCTGGGTCAACAGATAATGGTTTTTCATCGCATTACTGTTCCGGCTGTTCAGATGCTCGATATCATAGATACCATTTTTCTGATTGTTAAACCCTTCATTCTCTATTTTCCATCGCCCACGCCCTGCTGTTATCATTTCTTCAAGGTTTCTTTCTGTCAGTTCTATGTTTGTTATCCACTGAAACGCATGAGTTTCCTTCTCTCCTGTTTTATCTGTTGTCTCATAACAGTAATCATACATATTTGCAATCTGTTCTTTTCCAGCTGTTTCCTCCACGTGATTGACAAACCGTCCAATTCCTTTTTCAACACCTATGGTTTTTACTTTCTTTACTCCGCCACCTTTACAGATCCATTCATAGCTCTCCGCCAGTAAAGGCTGCCTGCTTTTCTTCTGCGTCAGGATGTACGTCCAATGGTTTTCATTGCATATTTTCATAACTGTTTCCGCTGCATAGAGAGCATCACCCTGGATACATACAGGCAGTCTCGGATAATTTTTCTTCAGGCGTGCTAACAGCCTTTTTGCTGCATTGATCTCGCAGTCATTTTTACTGACTTTTTCACTTTCGTTCTCTATAAACTCTGTGTCAAGGCTGATCACAATCTTTTCTGAAAGTACCAGCTTCGCTTCCAATACTTTGTGGTAGTACCGTTTTTCCTGTTTCCCATCTTCCTTTTCTATCGTTGTTACAAGACAATTCTCACAATGCTTCTCTTTGAAATAAAACAGACCCGTTCCATCTATGATCACCCTCCAGTATTTTCCACAGAGCTTCCCACGATAAAAACTTTTATTGCGGATCAGGCTCTTCACCATCTGCTTCCGGATATCAGCCAGACAGGACGGTGACAGTTTTTCCAGATAATAATTCAGAGTATCATAGTGCGGCATCTCATCCAGGTTTGGATCACCTGAAAGGATCCTTAGAGTATGGATGCATGTTTCTTCATTAAAGTTTTCTTCCATGGATCTCATGGTCTTGACAGAACATATATTTTTCAATATCCCCATAAATACGAGGTCAGCCTGTGTGTATGTCGTATAGGATGGATTCCGGGAATCATCCATGGCATTGATCCATTGGGGAAGCTCTTTGAAAAAATGATGCATGATCTTCATAAAATCTACAATACCACGGTCTTTTTCTTTCTTTTTGCGTTTCAGGGCTTTACGTACCCATTCATTTCGTTTTTTCAAGTGTTTTCCTCCTATGCGTAAAATTTCTTTCTTCTATTTTATATCATCAGGAGGAAAAACGGATAAAATCAATCACTTTTATTGCGAAAAGTTTTTATTCTTCAATACTGTTTGAGTAAAGGGAACAGGTTCCCTTTTTTGGAGTTTTGGAGAAATAACTCACTGTAGAACTTTATCAAGGATATCTGCGAAGGGCTCCATGGCATTTTTTACCTCCTGGACTGTGTTGGTCTGGGCCCCTGCTTCCAGAAGAACAGATCTGGGGCGGAAGTGCTGGTTGTAGCGGTAACCTGCCAGATAGATTCCCCGGTAAAAATCCGGATAATACCGGGCAGCCTGGTACTCCAGCTGGAAGGAGAAAGCAAGATTTTCTTCTATGTATGGATTGGGAAGGTAAGTCAGTCTGCCTTTTGCTAAAGTATAGCTTAGCCCATTGTAAAAAAGAATCTGGGCTGTTGGTTTGCCGTTGATTTCAGTGACCAAATGTCTGCTGTCATCCACCCCATCTCTGTGAAGATCGATAATAACCTGTATTCCGGGATTTTTGCCCAAAAAATCCTCCAGAAATTTTCCTGCATAATCATAAGCCGCACTTCGGTCCAGCTGGCCGCTTTTCATATCAAATTTCTCTTTTACATGGATCACGCCATAACCGTATTTCTTTTCAAGAATCTGTGCAAGATAATCTCCCACTCCCACAATGGTATCCTCTTCCTTTCCCTCTCTGGAATCTGAAAAAGTCTCCTGGGAGTGACTGTGATAGATCAGTATCTGGGGCATAGATTTTTTTTTGCTGATTATCAGATTTTCCTTTAGGAAACGGGCAGCATTCAGCTGCTCTGGACTTGTCTGTGTACTGGAATCTACAATATAAAACTGCCCCAGAAGGTAGTCAAAATCAGCAAGCTTGGCAGGAGAAAGATCAATGGAAGGCCGGGGAACTGCCAGGGTTTCCTTTGTCTTTTCTGGTTTTTCCGGTTCTTTTTCCTGCTCTGTCTGTGGCTGTATATTGTTTTCCTTCTGAGGTTTGTCCTGATTTTTGATGTCAAGATATTTTCCGTTTTCCTCTACTATTTTCTGATATGTTTCCCGGTCTTCATATGGGGATGCTTCCGAGACCTTTTTTTCCAGAAAGCAGTACAAAGGCAGCTGCCGAAACACATTTTCATACAGGAAAAAAGGTCCCGGCACCACAGCCAGAACTGTAAAAAAGCACAGGCTCAGCACGATGCAGAATGCTTTCTGAAATTTTGTCACAGAATCACCTCTTTAAAGCTATCCTATGACAGTAAACATCCGATTATACATAGAAGTTACACGCTGTCCTCTTCACCAAGAAAAGCCATATTCAGGCCTTCGGATATGGTAAAACTTAAATATTTCACTGTTTCATCCACGTCTTTAGGTGTTACAAACATACTGTGCAGATGAGGTGAGATCATTTCCTCAAGAAATTCTTTCTGTTCCCTCTCATCCAGAGCATCCAGCAGATGAGCCATAGAATCATGAACAATAGTTGCAGCATCCACTACAGTGGGCACACCAATACCGATCACCTTCACATGCAGATTATCCTGAGTCAGGCCGTTTCTGTGGTTTCCTACTCCGGAACCGGGGTTGATTCCTGTATCCGTGATCTGAATGGTACGATTCAGACGTCTGGTGCTTCTGGCAGCCAGAGCATCTACCGCAATTACAACGTCAGGCTTTGTCTCCTCCACCACACCCTGCACGATCTCTGATGTTTCCATTCCGGTCTGAGCCATTACCCCGGGAATGATACCGCTGGTCTGGTGCATTTTTTCCTTTCCCATACTTTTCAGCCCGTATTCCCGGATTACATGTCTGGTCATCCTGAGATTCTCCACCACATGGGGGCCCAGAGAATCCGCTGTAATCGCCGAATTTCCCAGGCCAACCACAAGAACGGACTGCTCCTTGTCCAGGTCAATAAGCTGCGCCAGGTGTTTTGCGATTTCCTTTGAGATTTCCCTGTGATAATCTTCATCCGGCAGTGAAAGATTGGGAGCTTCTATGGTAATATAACTGCCCTGCGGCCTTCCCATTGCATGGGCACCATTTTCCGTAGTAATTTTTACCACCGTTGTACGTACATCTTTTTCTTCATCATAGCTCTCTGAAACCTCAACACCCCGTATTTCCACATTTTCCTCGGAAAAACGTTCTGTTTCTTCCAATGCCAGGTCTGTTCTGATCCTATAGTTTCCT
>JAXEUE010000003.1:0-7405 GCA_034115005.1 Blautia sp. | reverse complement strand
TCCATATTGTTCTATGAAGATTTCGAATTCCTATGACATAAAAAACGCTCCGCGCAGGATCGCACTGCGGCGGAGAGGAATTATGTTGCAAAAGCAACCCGCCGCAGGCGGAGAATCCTGCATAGCAGGATTCTTTCTCGTTTCCAGAATTAAAATGATGTTGGGGTCAACGAGTCATAAACCCACTTATATGCAAGCACAACGTGGTTTATGACCTTTTGACCCTGGCTTCATTAAATTGGATTGCAGAGGTAACAGGCATGTATAAAAAGAATGAACTATACCGGATAATTCCTAAAATGGATGTTTTATTAAAAAGACAAAATATTATAAAAGCTGTCCAGGAATATGGGAAAAAACCTGTTATGGATATTATTAGATTCTGTCTGGATAGAGTTCGTGAAGAGATAGAAAACTGCAACAGCATTGAGAAGGCAAAAAGTCTTGTTGGAAATTTAGACCGGGAGATTGATAAAGGAATAGTTCAACTAAACAAAAAGAATTATAAACATGTGATTAATGGAACCGGGGTTGTTCTTCATACAAACCTTGGACGGGCACCTATGTCTGAAAAAGCAGTTCAGAATGTTGCAGAACTTATGACACGTTACGGCAATCTGGAATATAATCTTAAAGAAGGTACCAGAGGCGAAAGATATAATCTTTTTGAAGATCTGGTTTGTAATGTAATCGGATCAGAGGCCGCATTCGCTGTGAATAATAACGCGGCAGCTGTACTGTTAATGATATCTTCACTTGCATCTGGAAAAGAGGTTCTTATTTCCAGAGGTGAGCAGATAGAAATCGGTGGTAAATTCAGAATACCTGATATTATAAGACAAAGCGGTGCAGTTTTACATGAAGTAGGTACAACTAACAGAACACGTATTTCAGATTATGAGGATAATATAAATGATAATACTGGAGCAATCTTAAAGGTTCATACCAGCAATTTCGTTATGAAAGGATTTACGGAAAGTGTTCCTATAAAGGAACTTGTAAAACTGGGAAGAAAATATAACATACCTGTTCTTGAAGACCTGGGCAGTGGTGTTCTTGTGGATTTGTCATCAGTTGGTCTGAAAAAAGAGCCAACTGTTCAGGATAGCATTGATTCAGGTGTTGATCTTGTTACATTTAGCGGAGACAAGCTTATGGGTGGGCCTCAGGCTGGAATCCTTGCAGGAAGAAAAGAACTGATTGATCAATGTAAAAAACATCCGCTGACCAGGGCAATACGTATTGATAAGTTTACTGCCGCAATGCTGGAAGAAACTTTTGCAATATATCAAGATCTGGATTTTGCAATGAAAAATATTCCTGTATTGCACATGCTTTCTCAAGGCAAAGAGGAATTGGAAGAAAAAGCGAAAAAATTTAAACAGGAAATGATCGATTCAGGTGCACAAATAACGATAGAGGAGTGTACCAGTGTTCCAGGAGGGGGGGCACTGCCAGATCAGAAGATTGAAAGCATTTGTGTCAGAATAAAAAAACAGGGACTTCAACCAGAAGCTGTTGCGGGAAAACTCAGGGAAGGTAATCCTGCTCTCATTACTCTTGTAAGAGAGGATAGTCTTATAATTGATATGAGAACAGTTTTTGATGAAGAGATTTCAATGGCAGCACAACTTATAAATCAAATCCTGTAATTGGGATACAGATGGTAAAATACATTGAAGTAATTTGTAGACGAGTTAAAAAAATAGGTTTATACTGACATAATAAGATAAATGTATCAGTGCCGGTCTGGAAGGAGGAAGAAAGTTGGGGAGAAAATTATCTAATTTACTTAAAGGTGAAATTTTTTCATCTATATTTTACATTGCGTTTGGATTATGCCTGATTCTGATTCCCAATGAAACTGTTAATATAATATGCAAGGTTGTTTTTGGGATGCTAATGATTGCAGCTGGTGTCTATCATATCTGGATCTATGCGGCAGAAAAGGAAAAAGCAACCATTCTGGATCTTTTTACGGGTGTTATTTCAACAGTTCTTGGAGTGTTTCTATTCTTTACGCCTCAGATTGTTATTAAGATCCTCCCGTTTTTGCTTGGATCTTTTGTATTAGTGGACAGTATCTGGAAGATTAAAGAAAGCTGCAGATTAAAAAAAGCAGATAGCAGACTCTGGAAAGCTTTTCTTGTGGGAAGTCTGGTATTTATTATTCTGGGGATATCCATTTTTGTTTATCCGTTTTCTACTGTTACTAAAATGGTAATGTTCTGTGGATGCATTCTTACTGCAAATGGGGCTGCAGATATTATTCTAATGATTCTGCTTCAGATTGATGTGAAGAAAGCTGCTAAGGTAAATCAGGAAGCAACTCTGGCTGAAGAAGCAGCGGAGGAGGTCAGTCCGGCAAAGGAAATAAAAGAAATGACAGATAATCACCAGGAATCTCTGGAAGAATGGAAAGACTGACTATAATGAATAATACAGAACATATTACGATTATCAATTTTTCCGGAATTTATAAGCAGGAACAGTTCTGGAGGAATTATAAAGTATCATGGGTGGAGGCACAGGACATTTCGGGAACGAACTGCTACTGTGATGAAGAAGCATTATATGAGATAGACCGGAGAACAGGAGAAATTCCCTTTGAAGGAATTCATTTTATTGATTCAGGAAATTATCATTATATGACACGCTTCTGGATTGACAGGATTACACATCCATTTCGATTGATCGTATTTGATAATCATACAGATATGCAGATGCCTGCTTTTGGAAATATTCTGTCTTGCGGAGGATGGATCGCTGCGTCACTTGAAGAACTGGAAAATCTGAAGGAGGTAGTTCTTATCGGTCCGGATGAGAAAGCATATTCTCAGGTACAGGATTTATTAAAAGTAAAAGTCAGGTTTTTATCCAGAGAGAAACTGCAGGAAATGACATATAAAGAAAAAGAAAGTTTCATTCAGAGTATACTGGAAAAAAGTAAGCTCCCATTTTATATTTCCATTGATAAGGATGTTTTGTCACCTGGTGAAGCGGATACTACCTGGAGCCAGGGAGATATGACAGGAGAAGAGCTGCTCTGGTGGCTCAATAAAATCATAAAATGTGAAGAACTTACCGGTGAAACATGGCTTGGTATGGATATTTGTGGGGAGTCTGATCCGGATCATTCTCAGAATAATGGTTTAAATGACAGAATGAATGATTTGATTCTGCAGGAAGTTGTCAGAAAGGATAACTGATATATGAAAAATGAGCTTTTAACAATAGGGCCTTTTACAGTATATGGATATGGACTTATGATTGCTGTCGGAGTGCTTATGGGATGGGCAGTTGCAGAAGTCCGGGCAAGAAAACTGAAACTGGCATATGAACATATATTTTATCTTGTAATGTGGTGTGCTGTGGGAGGCTTTATCTGTGCGAAGATTCTTTACTGGATAACCGACTGGAAGGAAATTATGAAAAACCCATCTTCAATGCTTGGAACAGATGGATTCGTGGTATATGGAGGCATTATTGGCGGAATTCTGGCAGGATATATTTACTGCAGGATAAGGAAACTTAATTTTCTCAAATATTTTGATCTTATGATGCCTTCCATAGCACTTGGACAAGGGTTTGGGCGTATAGGATGTTTCCTGGCGGGCTGTTGCTATGGCAGGGAAACACTGTGCCCTTTGTCAGTTACCTTTACTCATTCTGATTTTGCTCCCAATGGAATTCCCTTGATTCCTACACAGATTTATTCCAGCCTCCTTGATTTTCTGCTTTTTTTGGTGCTTCTTTATATTGCAAAACACAAAAAAGCAGATGGACAGGTGGCATCAGCTTATCTTGTCTTTTACAGTGTGGGAAGGTTTATTCTGGAATTTTTCAGAGGTGATATGATAAGAGGAAATGTAGGTGTGCTGTCAACTTCCCAGTTTATCAGTATTTTTACAGGAATTGCCGGAATAATCCTGTTTGTTATTACGAAAAAATGGAATAAGAATAAACAATATGCATAGGCTGTAATAAAAAACAGATGAGGTCCTAAATGTTTAAACCGGAAGATTTCGAATATGACAGTATGTCTATGCAGCAAAATATCCCCGACGCTTTTTCCCCTCAGGAGATTCCTCCTGCCCAGAATGAGCAGTACGGGGATTTTATATTAAAATACCCCGAATATATATGGAAAGAATACATGGAAAGGCCAGATGCAATAATTCAGCCTATCAATGAGATGTTTGGAGTGGTTTATATTCCTCTTGAACAGGTCACTCCTATTGAAATTAATTCTTATACATATGCGTCCATTCCCAAATGCTATACATTCATGGACACAGAAGCAATGAATGCTGCAGGAATCAGCAGACTTCAGAATCATCCATTCCTGAAGCTTCAGGGAGAAGGAACAGTGATTGCTGTGATTGATTCAGGAATTGATTACACAAACCCTGTATTTATGGAAGGAGATATAAGCAGAATTGCGTACATCTGGGATCAGACTATTATTGGTAATGAAGATGACAGGGTTCCTTATGGAAAAGTATTTACAAACAATGATATTAATCGTGCACTGAAATCTGAAAATCCACTGGAAATTGTTCCATCTACAGATGAACTGGGGCATGGCAGCGCACTGGCCGGACTTGCAGCAGGAAATCTGGTTCCGGAGGAAAATTTCTCAGGGGCTGCGCCAAAAGCAACCATTATTGCTGTTAAGCTGAAAAACGCCAAATCTTATCTCAGGGAATTTTACCAGCTGCCGCCAAATGCTCTTGCTTTTCAGGAAAATGATATTATGCTTGGAATATCCTTTGCCATAAAGATGGCCAATAGTCTGGCAATGCCCATTTCAGTCTGTCTTGGACTTGGAACCAGCCAGGGGGCACATATTGGAGACAGTGAATTAAGCAGATATCTGAATTATGTAAATGAAAATACTCAGGTTTCTGTTTCAGTAGCAGCAGGAAATGAAGGAATTGCTCAGCATCATTTTACTGCGGAGCTGACAAAAGATCAGACGAATGAAACTGCAGAACTTCGTGTGGCAGAAGGTGAACAGGGATTTTATATGGAGTTCTGGGGAAATACTCCTGACGATTACGCCGTTTCAATTCAGTCTCCAACAGGGGAAACTTTGTATGTAAGTACTTCACTGGGAGCAGGAACCCAACAGCTTTCTTTTATTTTTACGGAGACAAAGGTTCTGGTCAATTATGTGGGAATGGAACGGATGACAGGAAAACAGCTGATTTATTTTCGTTTCCTTCATCCTGCAGCAGGTATCTGGAAAATCAATGTGGGAAATCAGAAAGGTGCAGGAAGTCGTTTCCATATGTGGCTGCCTGTTCAGGGATTTATTTCTCCTGATACTTATTTCCTTCAGTCAAATCCTTATTCAACGGTCACTGCTCCCGGAGATTCTGTGGGAAGCATAACTGCCACGGCATATAAATACAGGGACAATAGCCTTTATTTCCAGGCAGGCAGAGGATTTACACCTGATAATCAGGTAACACCGGACTTGGCGGCTCCAGGTGTGGACCTTACGATTCCGCTGCCGGGAGGTGGGTTTGGAAAGGCATCTGGCAGCAGCCTGTCCGCTGCCATTACGGCAGGAGCAGCTGCACTTATGCTTGAGTGGTCCATTGTGAGAGGAAATGTACCTTATGCATCAGGAAACAGTGTGAAATATTCTCTCCAGAAAGGAGCCATACGCGAAGAAAATATGTTTTATCCTAATCCTGACTGGGGATATGGAAGACTGAATCTGTATCATACCTTTGAAGTACTAAGCTGACATATAATGATGTTGGTGTAAAAATATACCAAATTCAACAAAAAAATATTGTACATTTTAACTGCAAAAATAATTAGTCTACCTAATTGTTTTTGCATACAAAAAATGTTATAATATACAAAAGATTTTGGGAGGCAATCATGAAAAGAGGAAGTATTTTTGAAATGGATGGAATTCCGCGGGCGGGTGAAGCAATACCTCTTGCTATGCAGCATGTGGTATCCATGATTGTGGGATGTGTTACTCCTGCCATTATTGTTGCGGGTGCGGTCCCCGGGGGATTATCCAGTAAAGAACAGGTTATTCTGATACAGTCTGCGCTGGTCATAGCAGCATTATCTACATTGCTTCAGCTGTTTCCCATAGGGAAAAAGACAGGATTTGCAATCGGCTCAGGTCTTCCCATTATTATGGGAGTCAGTTTTGCCTATGTGCCAAGTATGCAGGCTATAGCAGAATCGTATGGAATTGCGGCCATTATGGGAGCGGAAATAGTTGGAGGTCTTGTGGCTGTAGTGATGGGACTTCTGGTGAAAAAAATAAGGGTATTTTTTCCACCTTTGATTACCGGAACAGTGGTTTTTACCATTGGACTTTCACTTTATCCTACTGCAATCAATTATATGGCAGGAGGAGTAAGCAGTCCGGATTATGGTTCCTGGAAAAACTGGCTGATCGCATTTTTTACTCTGGCTGTGGTAACAGTGCTGAATCACTTTGGAAAAGGAATATGGAAACTTGCATCTATTCTGATTGGTATTATTGTTGGATATATAGTTTCTATCCCATTTGGAATGGTAGATTTGAAAAGTGTGGGTGAAGCAGGGTTATTTCAGTTTCCATCTCTGATGCATTTCGGCATTGAGTTTGAACCATCATCCTGCATTGCTATTGGAATACTTTTTGCAATTAATTCCATTCAGGCTATCGGAGATTATTCTGCCACGACCATCGGAGCAATGAACAGAACACCAAAGGACCAGGAACTTCAGAGTGGTATTGTAGGATATGGCCTTTCCAATGTGGCCGGTGCTTTTCTTGGAGGGCTTCCTACGGCAACATACAGCCAGAACGTAGGAATTGTGACAACCACTAAGGTTGTGAACAGATGGGTACTTGGTCTTGCGGCTGTGATTCTTGGAGCTGCAGGAATCATACCGAAATTCTCGGCACTGCTTACTACAATTCCTCAATGCGTATTGGGAGGTGCCACGGTTTCTGTATTTGCGTCTATTGCAATGACAGGTATGAAGCTGGTCGCTTCTGCAGATATGAATTACCGCAATTCTTCAATTGTGGGACTTGCAGCGGCCTTAGGAATGGGCGTATCCCAGGCAACAACAGCACTGGCTACGTTTCCTACATGGGTAACCACAATTTTTGGCAAATCTCCGGTTGTCCTTGCAACTATCATTGCTGTTCTGTTAAATATTATTCTTCCTAAAACCCGGGATGAAGAAAAAGAAGAAGCGAAAAAAAAGATTGAGGTAGCAAAAAAGCTGGAGCAGGATCATAGAGAATTTGAAAAATGATATTAAAAACAGTGCGCATACGGCAGAAACCGGTGCGCACTGTTTCATTATGAACAAGAATGCTATTTGCGGTAAACAAAAGCAGGAAGACCATCTTCTCCCATAGAAACATCTA
>JAXEUE010000002.1:0-2238 GCA_034115005.1 Blautia sp. | reverse complement strand
TAGCGTCTGCTACTAATGGCTGGATTGTTTCCTCCACTTCATCCTTGCTGCATCCAGTCAGTATGGTCATCGCCGCCAGTAAACTTATCGCTGTTACCGCCGCTTTTCTCATTTTTTCTCTCCTCTTTTATCCAGGCAGATTCATCTTTTATAATACCTTTTACATTATACACAATTTAAAAATTTCGTCCATAGATTTTACACTTTTTTCACTTTTTTCGAGGTATTTCAAATAAAATAGAGCCATTAAAATTATTCTTCCGGAATCTGGAAATTTTTAAATTCTTCGCAGAAAGGCACTACATGAAATTTCATTTTTTTCTTTGTAGCGGGGTGAGCAAAATCAAGTTCATATGCACATAAAGCCAACTGTTTTGCCGGTATCAGATTTTTGTTATATTTTCGGTCACCAACTATAGGCATGCCAGCATGTGCCATCTGCACACGGATCTGATGATGCCTGCCTGTGTCAAGTCTGATTCTCAGAAGGTTCTGCCTCTGTCCTTTAATTTCTCTGGTATCAAGTATTTCATAGAATAATTTTGCTTTTTTAGCTCCGGGTGTATTAGAAGAAACCACTTCCGACGTATTGGTTTTACCATTCTTTTTCAACCAGTTTTCCAGTACTCCTGATTTCTGATTCGCGCAGCCTTCTGTCACGGCAAGATAAATCTTTCCGATCTGTCCAGACCTCATCTGCCTGTTCAGTTCGCCTGCCGTCTTCGAATTCAGAGCAAAAACAAGCACTCCTTCCACCGGCTGATCCAGTCTGTGTATAATTCCCAGATAGGGAAAACTCCCTTTTCTCAGCGAAAGATAGTTTTTAATCAGGCTTTCAAGATCCATGGTACCCACACGGGCATTCTGAACTGCAATTCCTGCTGGTTTGTGACATACCAGAATGTCATCATCCTCATATAAAATATAATTCTCTATATTTCTGTTTTCCATAAAGCAAGTACTCTCCTTTTATGGGAAAGTATATCGTATTTCACCTTTTTGCGCAACGAAAACGGCCATCACTTTTTACTCCATTCAAAAATGATGACCGTTCTAATGTTCTTCGTTATTCAATTTATTTACCTCTTAATGCTTTCTGCTAAATTTTATGCAGGTCATTTATATTAAATAGTGTTAACCTGTCTATCATAAATTATATTTCCTGCTCATAATCCGTCCGGTTTTATAAACGCCTTCTGATTACTTAGAAAGTTCTTATAGATTTTCAAATTATAATTCACGGATTATAATTATTTTAACTTATATTCTATATCATCTGATATTTAATCTGATTTCTGAAGCAAAGTTTCAATCTATACTACAACCTGTAAGTATACATTTCAAAATATCGTCCTTACCTTCCATTTCATATGGTTCCTCAAGAACCAGTCAGTAAATGAGATAAGAGTTATATTTTCCTGATAAATGTTTCTTTACACAATTATCAAAACCTTTGTTTCAGCTTTGTGGCAGCTATTCAATATGAGATATCGATTCTATAATTACCTTGGCTGCAGATTCCTTTTCTCTATCATCATCATTTCTTTATCTTATTTAGAAAAAACTATCTAATTCTATTTTATGTACCAGGTCTTTCTCGCAGGAAATACGATATCTGCCACTCTCATACTGATCATTTAACTTTCTATTTCATTTTCAATGGAATCACCTTTCCTTTCCTGAAGTATTGTGTTGTTTTCTTTTGATGTTATTATACTATCATTTAATTTTAATTTTGTCAATACATTTTTCAATTATTTTTATGTTTTTTCTCTATATTATTTGTTTATTAAATTTAATTCTATAAATATTTTATATAATATATAACATTCTGAAAATTATAGTGTCATAATCAAACAGAGCCATACCCGTCTGAGTATGGCTCCCGTATATTATCGTCTGTTATAGTTGATCAGGCATCCCTTTAATATAATTTCACGTTCATCATCTGTCAATTCTCCCAAAGTCACTTTAAACTCTTTCAGAGAGTCTGCTTTCACAACAAATCCAATAATCACATCATCCTTGTTTTCAACAGCCTGTCGAATGTCCGGAAAAAAAAGATAATCTCCATTGGTAAATGGAAGTTCTCCCTTTTCAATAATAAACGGAAGCATTCCCCAGTTGATCAGATTGGAACGATATCTCTTCGTAGCATATTCATTGGCAATATTAGCCCATCCTCCCAGGACCTTCTGGCAGGAAGCCGCCTGTTCACGCGCAGAACCGTCACCGGGC
>JAXEUE010000001.1:0-6547 GCA_034115005.1 Blautia sp. | reverse complement strand
CCAAGATACTCATCTTTTGTAATGAACTCCCTCATAGAGTGGACATTGGGAAAATACGATTTCAGCATATTGAATCTGAAAATCGGATATTTCATCATAGCTTTGTTAACAATGGCATAGTTAATACTTGCTATTTCTCCGATAGTCATGTGCACAGTTTTCAGATTACTCACTGTATAATCATTGCCATCTTGTCCTTCCAGCATAATCGCATCCAAACCAGAACTGCCTGAGGAGCACGTATAGCTATAAAGAGCATCACGAACATTCGGCTGAAGTCCGAATACTTCTTTACGACTCTTAACTTCACGGTCATTTATAAAAATCAATCCATCTTGATAGAGCGGGTCTGTCTTAAAATCTTCTTTAAGTACATATTCCCTTTGAACAATTTTATCTGTATCAAGTCCAATCTCGCGAAGAGCCTGATGAAGCTCTGTCACGTATCGATGATCGTTTTGGCAATGATATAAAAGCGTCTCGCAAATCCTCATCTCATTTGTTATATCGTCGTCATATTTTCTCTGATATTTCGGCTGTTCCGGATCTATCTGGAACGGGCAGTACCTCGCACCACGTCCAATCAGCTGAGCCTCAGCAATTGTTGCCGGGGATATTTTTCTTCCGCTCGACTGACGAGTTTCATATAAACGAACAATATCAAATAGATTAAGGACATCCCAGCCCTCATCTAGCTTCTTGACTTCAAAAATCGCTCTGTATGGATTATCCGCATCTTCCAAAGAATTCAAGAGAATCTGCTTATTTTGGGCATCCTTATCATCATTTACAGAAACACAATGCGGTTCCGCAAAGTCATCTCGTAGTTCTGCAGCGAGCGTATCCGCAGAGATGCCATTATCTTTAAAGTAAGTATAGGCCTTTTTCATAACAGGATTATCCGTTGAAGTGAAAAGCTCCAGCAGTTTATTCCCTGACAGATGACTTATTATATTGATGAAAGATGCCATGAACTCTTTGCTATCAGCAATCTTAGCTGCTTTAAACAAAACGACAGGCTTTATAGACAACCGGTGATCCTGAAACACTTTCAAACGATACTGGCTTAGTACCAATGCCTGCAAAGTGCGATCCATCAGCGGCAGATCAGAGCGGAGTGTCACAATGTCCTTTGAATATCTATCCTGATAGAAATTTGGAAGCGGATAATTGAAAATAATCTTGTTTTCATAGGCAGCTTTAATAGCCTGATTTTCAAGGTCACATGTCGCCGTAAATTCAAGCAGCACATTACCAGGGTTCCTACTGAATATATTCTTTACGGTCTGTTCCCATGAATGATAGCTATCAGATTCTGCCGCCGACATTTTCTTTTTCGTGTCTACATTCAGATGGTGCGCTTCATCAGATATAAGCACAACTTTCTGATTATCAAAATCATCAAAGGACATTCCATTTTCCTTTGTCATCCACATATCCATATGGAGCCCCTGGGTGGTTGAAAAGCAAATATTAATCTTATCGGGATCAGAGGTTTGGAAATTGCTCACTTCTTGGATGACAACTCTTTCTCCATCAATAACAATCTCATCATTGAACAGATATTTTGTCGAAGAAGCATCGAGAAAGTTTACTTTCGTCTTTTCCACAATATTGGATAAGTTTACAAAGAACAAGAAATTTCGATATCCCCGCTTATAGAGATAGAGCATAAGCCCTGCCATTATCAGAGTCTTTCCGCTTCCTGTCGCCATATGAAACAAGGTCTGAGACGGATTCTGACGAAAATTTCCTTCAAAATAAGTGACGAAATTCTCGAAAGCTTTTTTCTGATAAGGGCGAAGTTCAAAATTCGGATTGATATTTTGCTGTATGTATGATGGTATTTCCTTACCTACTCCCGCTTCGCGCAGGACATCCATCTTATTATATAAAAATGCCATGCGCTTAGACCTCCTTGTAAAAGCTTCTTGTAAATGCCTTGTCTGCCTCAGAAATCCCGAAGTCCTCGTCATCCATATCACAATAATTCACATAGAGCAGATTCTTGTCCAAAAGTTCCATCAGGAACCGCTTCTGGTCTTCAAGAGAGAGAGCTTTAAAATCCGTAGCTGCGGCATCAATATCTGCTGGATTCACCTTGCAACTAATAAACCCGCTTTTTACCATACGTTTATAGATGTTCTTAAGCATATTTATATTGGAAGCGGTTTGTATCTCATCGACAAAATTCTGATTAAGTGGTCCTATGTCAAGATTTCGGACAAATTAAATTGAGGTTTTTCGTTTCTTAGATTCCCAGACGCATATTATGTTTCTGGAAATCAGCATACAGCTTTTCATAGTCATCCGGTGACATGTAGTTGCAATGGCTATGAATGCGTACGGTGTTGTAAAAGGTATTGATGTATTCAAACACCAACAAGTACGCTTGCTGATAATTTTGAATCTTGAAGCGATTGAGCCATTCCCGTTTAATCAGGGAGTGGAAGGATTCGATGCAGGCATTGTCCCATGGATAGCCTTTCTTCGAATAACTGCGGCGCATCTGGGCTGTTTCCTTAATGTATGCTTGCGAAACATACTGGCAGCCACGGTCCGAATGGATAACCAACAGCTGTCCGGGTTTCCGGCATTGTTTGGCTTCCTGCAGCATCTTGACGATGCCGGCGACGTCCAGATTACGGGCCAGATTCCAGGCGATGATTTTCCTGGAGAACAAATCCATAATGCTTTCCAAATAGACGAAACCTTCAGCTGTCCAGATATAGGTGATGTCGCTGCACCATACTTGATCCGGTTCTTCAGGATTGAAGCATTCCTGAAGGATATTCACCAGCGCCACGTCAAAGTCACTGTTACGGGTCGTTACGGTGTAATGCTTTACCCAGCAGGCCTGAATGCCCATTTGCCGCATGTATACGCCAACTGTGCGTTCAGAGATACTGTCCCCGTTCTGCTGCATAACTTGGGCAATCTTCGGGGCTCCGTAAATCTGCTTGGAATCGTCGTAGATAGTTTGAATCTTTTTCTTCATCTCCTTGCGGTGCTGGGCCTGTTTCGATGGTTTGCGCGCCGCCCAGTCATAATATCCTGAAGAAGAAACGTCGAGTTCAGAAAGCACTCCGGACACCGAAAAACGACGTTCTGCCTGATGGGCATTTTCGGCTTCTTCCTGGACACTGCGATAGATGGCAATGGTCATTTGTCCAGAATGCTGATAGCTTTTTTTAGGACATTCAACGCATCCTTCGCATCCCGCAGTTCACGCTGCAGACGGGCGATTTCCTTAGCTTCATCCGAAGCATAGTTGCCGGAACCACGATAAGGCATTTCGCCATTGTCCTTCAGCTGCTTTTGCCAACGGGACAAGGTTTGTGGAGCAATACCTAGATTCGTAGCACAGCCAACCAAGCCGAGTTCCCGATGTTCATGATAATATTTAACTGCGTTGATTTTGAATTCT
Organism: Blautia sp.; assembly: GCA_034115005.1. Lineage (GTDB taxonomy): Bacteria > Bacillota > Clostridia > Lachnospirales > Lachnospiraceae > Blautia_A. Next base: position 3,120 of record JAXEUE010000001.1, on the reverse strand, counting down.
TTGTTGAATTTTGCCATACTGAGGCCTCCTTAGTTAATCCTATTGTACCACCATTAGGAACCTCAGTTTGACTTGTCCTATTTATATGCTAACACCAAAGCTTAGCAAGCTCGCAGTAGACGAAAGAGCCGCCACCTTTCCAGCCCACTGCTTTTGTAATTCCTTTTTTGTCAGCACCAGCTATTACAGAACACATCCTTTTAACAGCAATGTCCTTGATATAGTCCATCTGTTCAATCCCAATATATCGAACACCCATTTTATGGCAAACAGCAGGAATTGTCCCACTACCCATAAAGAAATCAAGAACAATGTCATCTTGACTATCTGTAAAAAGTTCGATGACTCTTTTAACGGCCTTCTCTGGTTTTTTCCCTTTCTTAAATTTTACTGTTCCTTCACCAGCTAAATCGTTAGGAAGAACATCATCCCAAAAATCAGAAACAAGTTCTCCTGTTACAAGTTCGCCATCAATTTCCATCAATCTATCCGAATAAAATAGTAGCCGTTGCCCGTTTCTCAAGTATATATCCGATTCTCCTTCTCTATGTTGAAGGAAAACCTGGTTAGAGTTATTTTTTGATTTTCTTATTAAATCCCTAGTCTCTTGCCCTACCGAATCCTCATCAGGATATGCAAACTGAATCACGCTATTCGCATGAGCTTTTACGAAATCGTATAACTCTGACTCATAGTTCTCACCGAGAGCTTTTTTGAGTTCCCTTTTTTTCAATTTTTTCTCCGTTGCAAACGCATCCAAAAGACTGCTGAATTCCCATTTTTCTATTGGTTCATTTCTGTTCACAATATAGTTATTGTATCTGACATTTCTACCTCGTGCTCTATATACTTTCTTTGGATTCCATAGCCTCTTATTCTTTGTATAAATCATTATATATTCAACGACATTTACAACCCCTGGGTTAATTGCTTTGTGTCCAGTTACTGACCCTCTTTTTACAGTTATAAGAGAGCCCCTATTATCTCGTCCAAATATCTCATCCATTAATACCTGAAGATAACCGATTTCATTGTTATCTACATATAATGCTATCGTCCCTTCTTCTTTCATCAATTGATAAGCAAGTTCTAACCTATTTTTCATAAATGTCAACCATGTTGAATGATTGAAGGTATCATTGTATTGAAAACTGTCATTTCCTGTGTTATAAGGTACATCAATAAAAATACATTTGATTCTCTTTTCAAACCGTTTCAACAGACTACTTAATGCTATAAGATTATTTCCTTTTATTATCAGGTTGTCCTTTGTATCAAACGCATCAACATCAGTACAAATAACCTTCGCATTCTCACCTGTTGGTTGTCCAAGTACATCTAAATCACCATCATAGCTGTATCTCTTTGCTCCCATCAGCACCTTGGGTTCCAACAGCCGATCTACCTCGTCCGGCGCAAGCGTCTCATTATAGAAAATCTCCGAACGTTTCTGATCCTCTTTCGTCTGTCCACCCTCGAGGACACAGTCCTTGTACGGGAATACAAGTTCAACCTTTCCGGAAGTCGTAATCATATCGCCATTTTCGTCAATAAGACCAATCTTATTTTTGAAACGGGTATAGCTATCCGGTAAGAATTCACGGTTGTTAATCACCCATGCAAAGCCAACTTTGTCAAAAACAAAGACGCCATCGACCTCGGTAAAAAAACGAGCTTTCATCTCATCATTTGAAACAAGTAGATGTATCAGATCCTTATCCATCTGCATCGCCGCCTCATAGACAGAGTTACGCAGAAATGTTCCATTTTCAGCAAAAAATCTCTTGTCCTGTTTAAGAACATCAAGGACAGTGGCAAAAAAGTTCTTCATATCAATTCTCTCCATCTTCCATAAAAATTTCAGGTACGTTGTATCGTATTTCTACGGTATTAAGTTGTACCAGTTCATTCGAGCTTTTGAGCAACACCTTCAGCAGCAGTTTTGGATTCTTTGCCGAATTTCTTATGTATTTATCGGTAAAGCCAGTGTATGGAGGACATGTTCTCCATACACTGGCTTTACCGTCACATTCTTTCACAGGCATATCCAAAAAGCCTGAATTGCTACTATCTAGCTTGCGTTGGAGTTTATTCCAGACACAGTCAGAAATGAGCCTGTGCTCCTGAGCATGGATGATAATCATCATTGTGAAGTTCGGCAAATATTTTGAACAGGTGTCCATTTCAATACGCTGATGAAACTGGCTAAATAATTTTGGCATACTGCCTAAAAGGTGTAAGGTGCTGTATAACTAATTTAGTATAACACAAAAAGCCGGCACAGAACATCCTTCCCGATGTCCCGTACCGGCTCTTTTCATGCAATCTTCTGTTTTACATCAGCCATGATGGCTTTGACCGCCTGCTGCATCAGGGTGATATACAGCCTGTTCCGAATCTTCACCCACCAGCTGGTGGTGGTCTGGATTTCCGTTTCCAGCGGGTCTGTGAGGTTCTTCATCTGCGCTTCGACGAGCTGCTGCAGGTCATCGAGGTCAATGGCTTTGATGGCTGCTTCGGCTTCGCTTCTGGCAAAGGATACGACGGCATCGGCGACGGCTTTCTTAATTTCTTCACGGTTCATGGTCATTTACCTCCTAGAATCAGCTGTTCGTAATCGGTGATGCCCCGTGCCACTGCTCTGGCCAAGGCATCCTGAGCATTAGCCAGGATTTCTTCATCACTAGGATTGGTGATGAAGGCCAGTTCGACCAGGACAGCAGGCATGTCGGTGTTCGTGAGGACATACAGGCCGTTGACGCCGGGCGTGGCAATTTTCACACCGCGATTGGTGGTATCAAGGACATCGACGATCTGACTCTGGATGTAGTTCGCCAGCATGCTGCCACGGTAACTGCCGGCGCAGGCCCAGGTTTCTGTGCCGTTGGCTTCTTCGGCTTCAGCAGCATTGCAGTGGATGGACACGAAGATGTCGGCATCACTGGCATTGGCGGTCTCGCAGATTTCCTCCAGACTGTTGGACTGGAGCAGTTCTGTTGCTACTCCTGCCGCATTCAGGTAACTTTCCGCAGATTGACCGACGGCCAGGGCTACGTCACATTCACGCAGCCCGCTTTCACTATTGACGGCCCCCGGGTCGGGATGGCCGCCCGACGCATG